>NZ_CP019300.1:655311-982967 GCF_001953955.1 Prevotella intermedia ATCC 25611 = DSM 20706 | reverse complement strand
CAATGAAGCCCTTATCTACCTGCAATCGCTTCTCGATTTGCGAACAACTGTGAAGCACGGTGCTGTGGTCGCGTCCTCCAACAAGTTTACCAATACGGCTTGCAGGCATTTTCGTGTGCTTCTGCGCTAAGTACATACTCACCTGACGGGCAAGTACAATCTCCTGTTTGCGTGAGCGTGAGTTTACAGCATTTACGGTAACGTTGAAGTGCGAGCAGACTTTGTCGATTATTTCATCGAGTGTCAAAGGCTCATCGTCGATTTTTACCGAACGCTTAATTACTCTTTCAGCCAAGCGCATATCAATGTTGCTGTTATAAACCACACTGTAAGCCAGCAAAGAGTTGATTACTCCCTGCAAATCTCTTACACTTCCATTTGCTGTCTGTGCAATAAACTGAACAACATCGTCAGGGATATTCAATCCGTCGCGCTTGATTTTACTGTTCAGAATATCCACACAAAGCTGCACATTAGGCTTTTCGAGCTCGGCAATAAGTCCGCAAGCGAAACGTGTAAGCAAGCGTTCGTTCATACCTTTGAGTTCCACAGGCGGACGGTCGGAAGCAAGAATGATGCGCTTTCCATTCTTAAACAAGTGATTGAAGATGTGGAAGAACGTGTCTTGCGTCTTGGTTGCAGTCATCCATTCTTGAATATCGTCGACGATTAAAACATCTATTGTTTGATAGAAGTTGATGAAATCGTTGGTCGTATTATTCAAAACAGAATTTGTGTACTGCACTTGGAACAGACGAGCAGATATATACAACACACGCTTTTGTGGGTAAAGCTGCTTTATACGCAGACCTATCGCATTGATAAGGTGGGTTTTTCCACAACCCGATGGACCATAAATGAACATCGGATTGAACTGTGTGGTATTCGGGTGTTCTGCTATTGACAAGCCAATAGAACGTGGCAGCTTGTTGCTATCGCCTTCAATGTAGTTTGAAAACGACTTGTGCAAGTCTAACTGTGGGTCTATTTCTTGGAGAGCAACGTCTAATGGTGTCGGACTTTGGTTGGCACGATTGGTCGGCAATTGCGTTTCTACATTATCAACTGTTTCCGATTGTATGTCCTGTGTAAGGTTGTGCGCCTTGTCGGTAACAATTCTGTACTTCAGCTGAACGCCTTTGCCATATATACGAGTAAGCACTTTGCTCAACAAATCAACATAGTTTTCCTCCAAGTACTCGTAAACGAACGGACTCGGCACCTGTACCAATAGGATATTGGTAGCCGCATCGAACGCTTCGAAGGTAATTGGCTTGAACCATGTTGTAAACTGCTGCTCGGTTACATTATCTCTGATAAGTTGAAGACACTGCTCCCAGAGCGCATTGGGTTGAACTTTCATGCTTTTAATATATATCTAAATTTTTGCTTATTAGTAAATAAATCAAATCGTTTTCCTTATTTAAAGGCAGTTGCAAAGTTAGTAAAAAAAAGTCAGACTAAAAATTAATCCGTGAACTAAAATATTATGTTGAATTACGCTAAAGTCTTATTCGCTTGGTGCTTAGCGCATCTTTACCTTTTCAAGCAAGCAGAAATACTTTTGTGTATATCCAACTTCTTATATATCAATAACTTACATCACACTTTAAGGTATATTCAAATAAAGTATGAAACATTATTTTTTGACTCCAAAAAGACTGATTGTCAATTGGGTTACAATACCTATTTAAAGCGTGGAACTTTAACTTTCATATTTAGACTTATTTTAAATAGACACATAATTGTTGCATTTTTCCAACGTTATTTCTGCACCTTTAAAAAGCCATTATCTTGGTTTAATAAAAGGTTATTAAAAGAACAATTTTCTTCCTTTTTATTCGAAGCAAATGCTGAAAACATCATTGATTTTGTAAAGATAATTCTGTTAAAAACTGGTAACTGCGCTTTGACGTTACGAAAGCGGCTCTTTTGCGATGCAAAACCTACGCTTTTACCGTGCAAAACAGCCGCTTTTGGAATGCAAAACAATAGGTTTTATAACGCATTGATAATAAAAGCATTACACAATAGACACGCTTGTGAAAAATATTTACAGACTTATGACCTTTTTCCTGTATATACAAATGGCTTAAAAAAATAATGGCGAACAGAATTTGTTACGTTCTGTTCGCCATCTTTTACCTATCAGGGTTGTTTCTTACTTGTTTTTTCGTCCAAATATAGAGAAGTGAACGTATCGTTTCGGGTTGGCTTTCAGGTTCACTACCAAGCTATCGACATTGCGCAAAGTGCTGTTTAAGTTGTTGTAAAGTGCAGGGTCGTTCATCAACAAGCCCATAGAGCCTTTGTTGCTGTTCAACGTTGCAGTCAGCTTATTAACTTCGTCGAGTGCCATATTCAGCTTAGCCGCTGTGGTTTGAATGTCCAACTCATTTACTTTATTGTTCAACGAAGTCATTAGAACATCTGCTCCTTTCATTGTAGAGCGTGCATCTGCAATACCTGCTTTGGCTTCTGTCATAACTCCGTTCGTATTGTCGAGCAAGCCATTTGCCTTCGATGTCATAGCAGGAAGCGACTTATTGAGCTGTGCAAGCAAGATGTTTAGCTGCTTACTCGATTTTGTCAAGTCACTGCTGATTTTATTTGCATTGTGCAAGGTGCCTGCCAATGCAGGGTCGGAAGTCAAAGCTACGATGTTTGTGAGTATGCTGTCGATTTTTGATATCATTCGCTGCACATCGGGAAGAGAATTTTTCACTTTTCCCAATATACCTCCACTGATATTACCAACAATGATTCCATCTTGCTTCAAATATTGTTTGGCATTGCCAAGAATAAGGTTTACCTTTACATTCCCCATGATATCGTTCTCTATTTCAGCGGTAGAGCCCATGGGGATTCGCATTTCTTTGTCGATAGCGACACTCACATTGATGGGCTTAGAGGGGTCTTCGTAATTGTAAACAATATCTTTTATGGTTCCTACTTTAAAGCCATTGGCATAAATTGGAGTGGTTGGTGTAAGTCCGTCCACGTTATCGAACTGCATATTATAGTGTATGTCAGATGCGTACAGGTTAAGTCCTTTTAGAAAATTCATTCCCCAAAAAAGAACTACAACGCCCACTATGGCAACCAATGCTATCTTTATTTCGGGTGTTACTAACTTTTTCATAATCTTTACATTGCTTTTCTCTTATTCTTAACAAATTCTTTAACAGCCTCGCCCGTATTCACACGTTGTCCGTTTTTAAACGCAACGACAAAGGCTTCTGGGAATTCTTGCTTTAGTTCTTCCTTCAAACGCAAGATTTCATAGTAGTCTTCATTGGCACCTATCATATATTTATGGAGGTTTCCATCTACTTCAAACGATATATTCTTATAGCCTTTGAACAGCTCGCTATCAAAAGATAGTTCCCTGTTGATGGCAAATATCTGTATTTTAAACAAAGGAATGCTGGCAGAAGCTTCATCAAGAGATGTATGTCTTTCTTCTCTGTTTCGTTGATGCTTTACCGTAGGAGTCTGTGTGGTACGTGGTTGTGTTACAACTTTTATTCTTTTAGGCATCTCTACTTGTTCGGCAGGGGTCTTTGCGTTATTCGACAAACGCCCCAAAACGTTTTCTATCGGCAATTGGTTCTTTGTAGAAGGACGATAAGGAATCGTAACTTTACCATCATATATATTCTTGTATTCTACAAATGCCTCGTAAATGCCACGTGCCATAAGGTCTATTCCTCGCGAAGAATTAAGGAATTGTTCTTCTTCATTAGAGGTTATAAAGCCCAATTCGATAAGACAACTGGGCATAGAAGTTTCTCTAAGTACCAAGAAACCAGCCTGATGAACACCCTTATCGTTTCGACTGGCCTTTGAACAAACCGACCTTTGGATAAGCCTTGCTAATTCTACGCTCTTCTCCATATTGGCTGATTGAAGAATCTCGAACATTATATAGCTTTCCGATGAGTTAGGGTCGAAACCTTGATAAGTCTTTTCATACCCTTTTTCCAATGAGATAACGCTGTTCTCTCGCATAGCCACATCAAGATTATCCTTCGCACGGTGCATACCTAAAGTATAAACCTGAAAACCCTGCGGAGGGGTCTTCGTGGGCGGAACAGAGTTTGTATGTACCGAAATAAACAAGTCGGCTTTTGCTCTGTTGGCTATTTCTGCTCTCCCTTTCAAAGAGATAAAGACATCGGTTTTACGAGTATAAATAACCCTTACATCAGATAAGTTTTGCTCAATCAAGTTTCCAAGAGCCAAAGCAATATTCAAATTGATGCTTTTCTCGTTTGAGATTGCACCCACTGCGCCCACATCTTTCCCACCGTGGCCAGGGTCAATGACAACTGTAAACTTATCTTTTGCACTCACGGAAGCAAGCGCAAACAAGCAAAACATTATAAGAAATAAAGAAATTCTTTTACCCATATTCGTATAATTGCACGCAAAGTTAAGCATTTTCATTTGAATAGCTTAGCCTAACACTTGGTTTTATCATTTATTAAATGTAATTCCACGCCTGCTCCGTTGCAATCTGCGCCCATTGGTGGGTTTAGTTTAGTAAGACAAAGGTCTATCGCCTCTATGTTGGGGAATGCCTGCTCCAACTTTTCTGCAATACGATGTGCCACGTATTCCAAGAGTTTAGCAGGCTGCTGCATTATTTCTTTCACTGTATCGTAAACATCGGCATAGCTTATCGTGTCGTTTACATCGTCTGTCAGCATAGCTTTGCCAATATGATAACGCAAACGAAGGTCGGCAACATAATCGTTGCCAACCTCTCGTTCCAATTCGCTTACACCGATGCAGGCACGAAACCTTGCACCTTTTATATATATATAGCTTGATTTTAATTCCATTATTCTACTGAAATCTCATTTATCCGCAACGAGAAGCTCCGCAGTTTGTGCAGATAAGACAACCTTCTTGATAAACCAAAGTTTCTTGTCCACACATCGGACAGGTTTGTCCCGATGCATTTGTACCGTCGGTTACATACTTCTTCAGGGCACGTTCCACACCGTTTTTCCATGTGTTTATGCTCTCATCATTGAGTTGTAGAGAACCTACAAGGTGAATAACGTGGTCGATAGGCATACGATAACGCAACACACCAGAGATAAGTTTTGCATAATTCCAATACTCTGGATTGAACTTCTCAGACAAACCTTCGACTGTTGTTTTATATCCGCGCTTGTTTTCAAACTGGAAGTCGTATCGATGCGTACCGTCAGGATTTGTTTGCTTTATTATCTTTCCCTTGGTTACACTCTTTGGCAATACAATTCCTTCATCATCGTCCTGCAAACCTGTAAATATTTCGTAAGGATAACCATCAAGGAGTCCAACGAATGCCACCCATTTCTCTTTGTTATTCTGGAATCGAACTACATCGCAGTCCAATACCTGCGGACGAACTTCCACAACTTCAGGAGGAGTACAGATGTGTCCGTGCTTTTCTTCCGCAGTACTTAGGTCGTTGTCCTTGTTTGTTTCGTTCTCGTTCTTTTTCTTCTTATCTTTCTTAGACACAGAAATCATTACGCCCGAGCGAGAACCGTCGCGATAGATTGTACAACCCTTGCAACCAGAACGCCAAGCCTCAACGTAGAGTTTGTTTACTAATGCTTCATCAACATTGTTCGGCAGGTTCACCGTTACCGAAATAGAGTGGTCTACCCACTTCTGAATTGCTCCTTGCATACGTACCTTCATCAACCAATCCACATCGTTTGCGGTTGCTTTATAATAAGGTGAGCGTTTCACAAGCTCGTTTATCTCTGCCTGACTGTATTTCTTTGTAGCATCAAGACCATTTATCTGCATCCACTCCAAGAATTTCTTGTGGTAAACAATATATTCTTCGAACGAATCGCCCACCTCGTCTACATAATCTACGTGTACATCGGTATCGTTTGGATTCACTTTGCGACGACGTGTATAAACTGGCATAAACACAGGCTCGATGCCCGAAGTAGTTTGTGTCATCAGCGAAGTGGTACCCGTAGGAGCTATGGTTAAGCAAGCAATGTTGCGACGACCATACTTCATCATATCGGTATAAAGTTGCTCGTCTGCTTCTTTCATACGCAAAAGGAATGGATTTTCAGCTTCACGCTGTGCATCGAAGATAGCAAAAGCACCTCGTTCCTGTGCCATTGTTACCGAAGAACGGTAAGCTGCCAATGCCAATGTCTTGTGTACTTCTACCGAGAATTTAGTTGCTTCTTCCGTTCCATAGCGCAATCCCATGGCTGCAATCATATCTCCTTCGGCTGTTATGCCCACTCCAGTTCGGCGACCTTTACCGCTCTTGTCTTGAATCTTCTCCCAAAGATGGTATTCGGCGAGCTTCACTTCATCGTTTTGTGGGTCGTTCTTGACCTTTTCCATAATAAGCTCTATCTTTTCCATCTCAAGGTCTACGATGTCGTCCATGATACGCTGTGCAAGAACAGCATGCTTTCTGAACAAATCGAAGTCGAAGGTGGCGTCTTTCGTGAATGGATTCTTCACGTAAGCGTATAGATTGATAGACAACAAGCGACAGCTGTCATACGGACACAATGGAATTTCGCCACAAGGATTGGTCGATACCGTGCGGAAACCTAAGTCGGCATAGCAATCGGGCAGACTTTCTCTTATAATGGTATCCCAGAACAACACACCCGGTTCGGCACTTTTCCAAGCGTTGTGCACTATTTTCTCCCACAACTTCTTTGCCGATATTTCCTTGCTGTAAGTAGGTTGCTCTGCGCTGATAGGGAATTGCTGCACAAATGGCTTGTCGTTTACGGCTGCTTCCATAAAGCTATCGGTTATCTTTACCGATACATTGGCACCCGTAACCTTGCCTTCTTCCATCTTTGCATCGACGAATGCTTCTGCATCGGGGTGCTTTATGCTCACCGAAAGCATCAATGCGCCACGGCGACCGTCTTGTGCCACCTCGCGCGTACTGTTAGAATAACGCTCCATAAAGGGCACCAAGCCCGTAGAAGTAAGTGCGGAATTGTTCACTGGCGAACCTTTTGGGCGCACGTGGCTAAGGTCGTGTCCTACTCCACCGCGACGTTTCATCAGCTGCACCTGCTCTTCGTCGATGCGCAAGATAGCACCGTACGAGTCAGCATCGCCATCTAATCCTATCACAAAACAGTTCGACAACGAGGCAATTTGGTAGTTGTTGCCTATACCCGTCATCGGACTGCCAGCAGGAATAATATAACGGAAGTGGTCGAGCAGTTCGAAAACGTCCTGCACACTTATGGGGTTCTTATACTTTTTCTCTATTCGGGCAACTTCGTTGGCAATACGCCAGTGCATATCTTCAGGCGATTTCTCATAAATATTGCCAAAGCTATCCTTCATTGCATACTTGTTTACCCAAACTCTTGCGGCTAATTCATCGCCGTCAAAATACCTCAGCGAGGCCTCAAATGCTTCATCAAATGAGTATGTCTTGCTTTCTTTCATTAAATTTCTTCGTAAAAAATGTGTCTGCGAAGTTACTAAATGTTTTCCAAAATAGAAAACTTTTTCATAACTTTGTAACCTAAAATTTCCAAAAATGAAAACTATATTGAATAGAACAAGCATCAGGAAATACTCAAACAGAGAAGTTTCCAATACGCTTTTAAAGGATTTATTGAGTAAAGCAGAGCGCACACCGACAATGGGAAACCTCCAGCTTTACTCGGTTGTAGCAACGCGCAGCAATGAGATGAAGCAGAAACTGGCACCTGCACACTTCAACCAACCGATGGTAGAAAATGCAGTGGTGGTGCTAACCTTCTGTGCCGATTTCCGTCGCACTACCCTTTGGGCGGAAAACAGAAAAGGAACACCGGGTTACGACAACTTCCTCTCTTTTCTGAATGCTGCCACCGATGCCCTACTCTATTGCCAAACATTTACCAATTTGGCTGAAGCAGAAGGGCTTGGCACGTGCTTTCTTGGCACCACCATCTACAATCCGAAGCCCATTATAGAACTTCTGAAACTGCCAAAACTTGTTATGCCCGTAGCAACACTCACCATAGGCTGGCCCGACGAAGCACCAACACCAACCGACCGCCTGCCTCTTGAGAGCATTTTGCACGAAGAAACCTATACCGACTATACCGCAGAAAGCATCGACCAATATTATAAGGTGAAGGAATCGCTCGAAGAAAACAAGCATTTCGTAGAGATAAACAAAACCGAAACATTGGCACAAATCTTCACCGACATTCGATACAAGAAGAGCGACAACGAAGCTATGTCTGTCGGACTATTGGAAACACTCAAACAACAAGGCTTCCTTTAATCCTCATTCACAGCTTATTAGCAAATTTCCGCCGAACACAAACAAATTACTTACGTGTAGAAAAATATTTATTTACACGTAAGTAATAATTTCTCTACACGTAAATAAATATTTCTTTACGTGTAAATAATTTGGCAGGCAAGTCGTTTCCTCGCTTGTTTGGCAAAACGAAATGGCGCAAACCTCTTGTATATGCAATGGGAAAATCAAGAGAAACAACTCCGAAACCTATATGTGTGTTGCGGTGTGGAGCGTGGAAGAAAGGCATATTCAGCCTATATTTTGATACGAAAAGAGGGTATATCAAAAGTCAGATTTGATATACCCTCTTGTTTAAAGAAGTTCTTTGTTATTTCTTAGGGCAACCTGTCCAAGGCTTTAACTGCTTGAAGAAGTCGTTGCCTTTGTCGTCTACAAGAATAAATGCGGGGAAGTCTTCAACCGTAATTTTATAAACGGCTTCCATTCCGAGTTCAGGATACTCCACACATTCTATGCTCTTGATGCTGCTTTGCGAAAGTACGGCAGCCACACCACCGATGGTTCCGAGATAGAAACCGCCGTGCTTCTTGCAAGCATCGGTAACTTCCTGTGTACGGTTGCCTTTTGCAATCATTACGAGCGAGCCACCATTGGCTTGGAATTCATCGACGTATGGGTCCATACGGTTGGCGGTTGTTGGTCCCATAGAGCCACAAGGCAGTCCATTTGGTGTTTTTGCAGGACCAGCGTAAAGCACAGGGTAGTCCTTAAAGTATTGTGGCAATGGTTCGCCAGCATCGAGGCGAGCCTTGAGTTTTGCGTGTGCAATGTCGCGAGCCACGATAATGGTACCCTTCAAGTTTACACGAGTAGAAACCGGGTTCTTGGTAAGTTCGGCACGAACAGCGTCGATGCCCTTGTCCAAGTCGATTTCTATGCCCTTGGCACTTTCGCCTGGCTTGCGGTATTCGTCAGGAATGAGTTCGCCTGGGTTGGTGTCCATTTTCTCCAACCAAATACCGTCTTTGTTGATTTTGCCCTTTATGTTGCGGTCGGCAGAGCAAGATACGCCCATACCGATAGGCACGCTGGCACCATGACGTGGCAGACGAATGATACGAATGTCGTGTGCAAGATACTTGCCACCGAACTGCGCACCGAGTCCAATCTTATGTGCTTCTTCGAGAATCTTCTTTTCCAGCTCGATGTCGCGGAACGCACGACCTGTTTCGTCGCCTGTTGTAGGGAGTGCATCGTAGTATTTGATGCTGCCGAGCTTGACCGTGAGCAAATTCTTCTCGGCTGATGTGCCACCGATAACAAAGCAAATGTGGTACGGAGGGCAGGCTGCTGTGCCAAGACTCTTCATTTTTTCTACCAAGAAAGGAATGAGCGTGCCTTCGTTCTGAATGGTAGCTTTGGTCATTGGGTAGAAGTAGGTCTTGTTGGCAGAGCCACCACCCTTTGCCACCATTACGAATTTGTATTCTGCACCTTCGGTTGCCTCGATGTCAATTTGTGCAGGAAGGTTGCATTTGGTGTTCACTTCGTCGAACATATTCAACGGAGCGTTTTGCGAATAGCGCAGGTTTTCTTGTGTGAACGTGTTGAAAACACCAAGCGAAAGTGCTTCCTCGTCCTCGAAACCAGTCCATATCTGCTGGCCTTTTTCGCCGTGGATAATCGCTGTACCTGTGTCCTGACAGAAAGGCAAGACACCCTTTGCAGCCGTTTCGGCATTGCGGAGGAACTGAAGCGCAACATACTTATCGTTTTCAGAAGCCTCGTCGTCTTTAAGAATGGCAGCTACTTGCTCGTTATGTTCGCGACGGAGAAGGAACTCGCAATCGTGAAAAGCCTCTTGTGCCAATAGGGTCAGTGCCTCTGGGGCTACTTTCACAATCTCTTTACCTTCAAAGTTAGCAACTGTGATTCCCTCTTTAGAGAGCAGTCTGTACTCTGTTTCATCTTTCCCCAATTGGAACATTGGGGCATACTTGAATTCAGCCATAGTCTTTAAAAATAACCTGACACCATTATATATAAGACTCTCTTGTCTTACTATTCATGGTGTCAGGTTTCTATTAATGTTTTAATAATGTTTTTGTTTTGGTCTTGCAATGTGGGATTTACCCAGCTTGCAAGACGTTTATCTTGATTTAATAACCAAAGATTTCTTCTGTTGTAACACGCTTGATAGGCGCAATCTTCTCCAAAGCCTTCATATCAAGTTCCTTTTCATCACCAAGAATGAGATACTTGAAGGTCTTGTTTGCCATGTTTGTCTTCTCGAAGTTGATAATGTCATCGAGCGTTACGCTTGGCAGGTCTTTGTAAATCTTCTCGCTCAAACTGTAATCCAAGCCCATCTTCTGTGCAGCCATATAAGCTGAAAGAATAGAGAACTTGGTTGTACGAGCCGATGCAAGACTCTTCAAGAGGTTCTGTTTTGCCAAATCGAAGTTGGCTTGGCGCACAGGAACATTGTTGAGAAGCTCGTTGAACTGTGCAACGCAGTCCATCATCTTATCGTTCTGTGTGATGATGTAAGTGTTGAAGTATTCCTTATCGCCCAAGCGGCTTGGTGTGCGGTAGCTTGCGCTTGCCGAGTAAGCCAATGCACGAGCCTCGCGCATTTCTTGGAATACGATGGCATTCATACCGCCTCCGAAGTACTCGTTGAAGACTGCAATCTTTGCAGCATCGTTCGGATTCCATTCTTTGTTCTCGTTGTGGAACTGAACCATATAGATGTTCTTGGCATCGTAAGGTGCGATAAGAATTTCGTTCTTAGGCGTTGCCTGCAGCTTATAACGCTTTTCTTTTGGCAGCGGAGTGAACTTCTTGGCTGTCTTGAAGGTTTTGCTCAAGAGGTTGTCAATGTCTTTGAGCGAAGAAGGACCGTAGTAAAGCACTGTTTGCTTGTAGTTTTTCAAACCTTTCAGCGAATTTAACAGTTTCTGTGGGTCCATGTTCTTGAGCTGTTCCTCGCTCAATATGTTGCGTGTAGAGTTGTAAGCACCATACATACCGTATTTGAACAAAGCTCTGAAGTTCTCGCCTTGGTCAGCTTTGGTATCCTTTCGCGATTTAATCAGCAAATCTACGGCGGCAGCATAGGCTTCCTTGTCTACCTTTGCATTATCAATCACGTCGTTGATAAGTGCCAAAGCCTTTGGAAAATTTTCGTTTAAGCCTGTCAGTTTGAAGTAAGTCTCGTCATCGGTCTGACCGATATAGTAGTCGCAGGCAAGTTTATACAGCTCTTGCTTAATTTGCGCATTGGTCATTTTGTCAGTGCCAAGATAATCGATATACATTTTAGCATAGGCTGGCAGTAAATCGCTCTCTCCTCCGAAAGGAATTTCCAAGTAGAGTGTGAAGAGGTCGTCCTGTGTGTTTTGCTTGTAAAGGATAGGCCAGCCTTTCTTTGTTGTAGACTTGGTAAGGTCTTTCTTGAAATCAACAAATACAGGCTTGATAGGTTCAACCTGATGATTGACTATCTCTTGCAAGAAAGCTGAGTGCTTGTCGTTGTTTGTTGGGATTGGTGTAATCTTTGGTTTGTCTACCTTTTGAATAGTAGTGTCGGTGCCTTGAACCTTGTAAATGGCTGCATAACCATTGTCGAAGAAACGATTTGCAAAGCTAACGATTTCTGCTTTTGTCATCTTCGAAATTCGGTTGAGTCTGTCTACTTCTTGTTTCCAATCAACATTGTTGATGAAAGCATCTACAAAAGCCTTGGCACGGAACTGATTATTGTCAAGACTTGTATAGTAGCTGCGCTTGTAATTGTTGATAACAGAAGGCAATAAGTCGTCAGAGAAATCGCCCTTCTTCAACTTTTCGATTTCAGCAAGCAACAAGTCGCGAACCTCTTGCAAGGTTTGTCCCTTCTTAGGAATACCCATTGCAATGAACATAGAGTAGTCTGTGAGTCCAGAGAAGCCTGCACCTGCTGATTGAACCTTCATTGTCCGGTTCAAATTCAAGTCGTAAAGACCTGCACTACCGTTGCTGAGCAATTCGCCGATGATATCCAGCGTATCGCATTGCAGGGAGTTTCCCCTGTCAGCTCTCCAACCCAAGTAAAGCATTTCTGCTTCCAAGCCTACTACTGTTGTATCAACAGGGGCTGTAAACTTAGGTTGAGCACCGTATTGTGGTGCACTTAGCGTTTCGCTTCTTTTCCAATTACCGAAGTATTTCTCTATTATTGCCACCGTTTGTTCAGGATTTAGGTCGCCAGACATACAGATTGCTATATTGTTTGGCACGTAATAGCGGTGGTAATAGTTCATGATGTTCGTGATAGAAGGATTTTTCAGGTGCTCGCCTCTACCGATTGTGGTCTGTGTACCGTATGGGTGAGTAGGGAAAAGCTTTGCCATCAAAGCGGTAAATAGCTTTCTGCCATCGCTTGTCAAGCCCATATTGTACTCTTCATATACAGCTTCAAGCTCTGTATGGAAGCCACGAATAACCATATTTTGGAAGCGGTCGCCTTGCACTTTCGCCCAAGATTCAATCTCGTTGCTTGGTATATTCTCCACATAACAAGTAACATCGTTAGATGTATAAGCGTTTGTTCCCTGACTTCCGATAGCTGCCATGAGCTTGTCGTACTCGTTAGGAATGTTGTATTGTGCTGCTATTTGAGAAACAGAGTCAATCTTGTGATACCAAACCTTGCGTTTTGCAGGGTCTGTCATATGGCGGTACTCTTCATAAAGTTTCTCAATTTGCTTCAGATAAGGGCGTTCTGCCTCGTAGTTGGAAGTACCAAACTTATCCGTTCCTTTAAACATAATGTGTTCAAGGTAGTGTGCCAAGCCTGTTGTTTCAGCAGGGTCGTTGCGGCTACCCGTACGCACGGCAATGTAAGTCTGAATGCGTGGTTTCTCTTTATTTACACTGATGTAGACTTTCAACCCGTTGTCGAGGGTGTAGATGCGTGTCTTCATTGGGTCGTTAGGCACGCTTTCATAGGTACGAGTCTGTGCTTTTATGCCTACAACACCGAGTAGCAGGAGCAAAGACAAACCTATTTTCCCAAAAGAAAGGTTTTTAAGCATAATGTTTTATTTATATTTTAATTAATTGATTATCGAATTATAATTCTCCTGTTCGAGCTTTTCAAGGAAGTCTTCCAATACTTCTTTGTCTACGTCGCCCATACTATATTCTTTCTCTGCATCTTTACGAATCTCGCTAATCCACATTTTCAATGCATCGTTATAATCGCTTACGATTTGTGCTTCGATAGTTTCAGAAATGTCTTTACTACCATAATAATGGTCAATAAGGAAGCGTGTCCAATCCCAAGCGTAATTGTAATAGTTGGAGTTTATTTCTTTGAAGCGGTCGTTCACGTCTTCAATGGTTTCCAAACTGCCGTTTTTAATATCTTCGAGTATACGTTGCTCTTCAAAATCAGGCAGAAGTAAACCGCCCAAATCGCTCCATAGGTTTAACGAATCCTGTTCCAACGGCTTGTCGAGTATGCCCAAATGCTTGGCTTTCTTCAGCATTTCTCCCATATAAATATGGAGAGCAACTTCGTAAAGTTGAATTCCCTTGTCCAAACTCGATGCTTTTATGGTATAACCATTATATATATAGCAGTCGGAAGTCGCACCACTTGCCTTCTTCAGTGTTTTCAGCGTATTCCTTCCACGAACTATTTCGCTTGCAGTGAAGGGCGATAGCCACTCGAAATTGATGATACTCTTCTGTGAACTCTGCGGTCGCAAGTCGCGTTTGGGCCACTTTCGTATATCACGATAGAGTCCTACGGTTGCAATATTGCGCCCCGGAACGATGCAAGGTTCTTCATTGTAAGCGATGATATACGAGAATGGCAGTGCCTCTGTATCGGGGTGATTGGTTATTTTGCCAAAACAAACAGAGAAAGAACCTATTGTTGCAGGCATAACAACGTGACTGCCACTTGCCGTCTTGCATCCTCTTTCCAACATTCCATAGTGCAACGGTCCCATCTTGTAAGCGTGGTTGGAGAAGTTTGTTGCAGAACCAGCATTGTAGAACGAATACATTCCGCCGATGAGGAGCGTACTCTTATGATGCGAAACCGAAAAAGGACCACAGAAAGCAGCGCACGCTTCGCCATTTGCCATATACGAATTGGCAAAGAAAACACTCTGTGAAGCAGTAAAACCATTGGCTATATGGCAAGTCTCGCCTATAAAGCAATCTTGTATTTTCGCACTGTTGATGATGCTCGACCCTTCGCTGATGATAGAGTTTTCGCAGATAACGCCTGTACCGATGTACACATTTGCGTGTTCGGAACTGAGAATGGTGCAATCGCAAAGCCTGCTTGCCCCCGAAATCTCGCAGTCGTTATGAATGATAGTATTTGTTATCTCCTTCGAGTTCACTATCTTTACGTTGTTTCCAATGGTGCTAACGGAAGGTGTAAGACACGCAATCTCCTCCGAAACCAATCGCCGAAGTGCATTTTTAAGGTCTTTATCCTTAAAGTATTTCACCATAAGAGCAGCAAATTGGCTGCTTAGTTCGGGGAACATAATGATGTTTCCGTCGCCTGCCTCGTTCAATACCGATATAACATTGCCTTGCCCGTAGGTTGCGCCTTCGGTTGTTTCCATTACTGAAACGTTGGCAATCAGACAATCGTCGCCTATGGTGTAATTGTGAATATAGTTCCCAATCTTCTCTATCAGACAGTTGTTGCCTACGGTTACGTTTCTTAAAGTGGCATCGTTGATACCCGAATGCTTGAAGAAACCCTTTGAAACTTCAACATTCTTCTCGAAAGCACCGAGCCGAATATCGCCATAGAAGATGACACGATGTAAGAATTTGGGTTGAAAACCGTCTTCGTCTACTTCTATTTTGCTCCAATCTTCAGCCCAACAGTTGTTGTTCTCAAGAATAAAAATCTCGTTGTCGGTTAATGCTCTGTATGCCATATCTGTGAAACAATGAATGAAACGTAAATGCTATTGCACACCTTCTTCTACATCAGTGCTGTACAAGAAGTCGTTGTAAGGATACTTTTGCACGTGAAGTTCTTTCACTTTCTTGTATAAAACATCTCTGAACTCGTCAATGTTTTCTTTCTCTTTTGCCGAAATAAACAAGCAATCGTCGTTCAATTTCGCCATCCACGTACGCTTTAGTTCTTCGAGCGACACGTTTTCCTTGCTCATTGGCGTCAGGTCATCTTCCTCTTTCTCTTCCCAAGTATAGTTGTCTATCTTGTTGAAGATTATCATTGACGGCTTTTCGGCACACTCCAAATCTTTCAAAGTTTCTGTTACGACTTGTATTTGCTCCTCAAAATCGGGGTGAGAAATATCTACAACGTGCAGCAACAGGTCGGCTTCGCGCACCTCATCAAGGGTTGATTTAAACGAATCAACCAAGTCGGTCGGCAATTTGCGTATAAATCCTACAGTATCTGCCAAGAGGAAAGGAAGGTTTTGCAGCACTACCTTACGCACGGTTGTATCTAACGTGGCAAACAACTTGTTCTCTGCAAACACCTCGCTTTTGGCTAACATGTTCATAATGGTTGATTTGCCAACGTTGGTATAGCCCACCAATGCCACACGAATGAGGCGTCCACGGTTCTTTCGCTGCGTTATTTTCTGCTTGTCTATCTCCACCAAGCGTTGCTTCAGTAGGGTCATACGTTGCAAAATAATACGGCGGTCCATTTCCAACTGAGTCTCACCCGGACCACGCAAGCCCACCGAGCCTTTGCCACCGCCCGAACCAGAACCACCACCCTGTCGTTCAAGGTGCGTCCAGAGGCGTTGCAAGCGTGGCAACATATAGCGATATTGTGCCAGTTCTACCTGTGTCTTGGCGTTGGCAGTCTGTGCACGCATTGCAAATATATCGAGAATGAGAGATGTTCTGTCGAGAATCTTTACTTGCAGTTCGTTTTCAATATTCCTCAACTGTTTAGCCGACAACTCGTCGTCGAAGATTACCATACCGATAGGTTCATCTTCGTCTTCCTTTGCCTTGATGTATGCTTTTATTTCTGCAAGTTTTCCCTTGCCCACATACGACGTCATATTAGGTCCGCCAACACGTTGTGTAAAGCGTTTCACGGTAACGGCTCCTGCAGTATCGGCAAGAAACTCCAATTCGTCTAAGTATTCTTTGGTCTTAGCTTCGTCCTGCTCTTGCGTTATCAGTCCTACAAGTATGGCAGTTTCGGCTTTAACTTCCGATATAACAAATTCTTTCATTCAAAAAATAGTACTATATATAATGTGGCTACAAAGTTAATAAAAAGTTAAGAGTTCATAAGAAGCGTTTGAACGTTTTTTATTCGCAATTGTTATTTTTTATAAATAATGTGTTGTTTATCGTGTCTTTATGTAGGAATAACGTAATTTTGCAACCTAAAAGGACATAACAGGGGCTACAATATCGTTGATACAGAAAAGTGTGCGTAGCTTTGTATTGGCTGTACAAAAGCACTTTCAACACTCTGTACTGTTCCTTACAGATACCCAAAATGAAGATAACAATATCGCTTGGTTCGAATACCGAGCAGCAACAGCATATAAAGGAAGCCATTGAAAGACTGAAAACGATGTTTTCGGATATAACCTTCACACAACCGCAGTGGACCGAACCCGTTGGCGTCGTGTCGGACAGATACTTGAATTGTTTGGCTAACTTCACCACATCGCTTTCGTTGCAACAGCTCGTGCAACAGCTGAAGGACATAGAAACAGCAATGGGCGACACGCACGAAAACCACAAGCAAGGCATTGTGCTGATAGACTTAGATGTTATAAAATATGGAGATAAGGAGGTTAAGAAGATTGCTTGGCTGCAATAATATACACGGAAACAACCTTTTAGCAGCATTTAGGCAGCATCTGTGTTGCCTTTTGGCTTTTCTGTGCTTGTCGATTCAGTCGGCATCGGCGCAGACTTCCGACCCCGACCCTGTGCAATTGGACAAGGCTGTGGCTTATTTCAATTCGGGGAAATATCACGAAGCATTGCTTATTTTCCAACAGTTGGACAAGCGATATAAGCTGAACGACCGCTTTCGTGCCTATATTGGCCTGTGCTATTACAACGAATGGGAATATAAAAATGCAACGAATTATCTTGATGAGGTAGCCCTGCGCCTTGCCGTATTTGCACCACACGAGCGGTCGGTATATTATTTTGCCAATGCCGAGAGCCACTTTCAGTTGCAGGAATACAAGCCTGCTATCTCTTTCTACGAACAGGCACTCACGGTTTGCTACGACAGCGAAAAGGGAGAAATATACTATCGGCTCGGATTGTGCTATATGTTCGGCGAGGAATGGGAGAAAGCTCGCGACGCTTATGTGCTTTCCGAAACGTTTTTCCGCAAGCATCGTACAGCAACCGATGTGGAAGCCCGATTGGCGCAGGTGGTAAATATGCGCAAAGGGTGCCAAGCTAAGATTGACGAAAAGTTGGCTGCCGACAGCATTGCTCGTGCAAAGGCGGTGGAAGACAGTCTGCGCGCCATTGCAGCAAGTATCCCTTTGGATTCTGTCATCACCGAAAAGCCGACAGATACCATATCTTCAAAACCTATCGTAACAACACCGATAGTAGACGAGAAAAAGAAAACGCCAGTGCCACCGATAGACGATAAGCCTGAAAAACAAAAGAAAAAACAGGAAGACGTTGCGCCTATCAACCTTTAAGACTTGTATAAAGACAAGGTGAAAGTGGAAGAATAGATTTTTAAGAAAACATTTAAGGCAGGTGCCAAAATAATCTTTGTAAGGTTTTCAGTATCTGCCTTAAAACAAATACAAATGCTTTTGTAGCTTTTATTTAACACATTGGTTTAATTCCTGATTCAAGAAGTCGTAAGCATACTCTGCACTTTGATAATAAAGTCCTGTTTTCTCGTCCTCTAATTTCTCATAAGTATGCGAATTGTAGACTATAGACAACGCCTTTTCCATACTATAACCATAATCTTCCATCAACATCATAACCAAATCTTTGGTCAGACATTCTATCATAAATTGCTTATCTTGCTCTTGTATGCTCATCTTGTTATCCTTTCATTATTAAATGGCATATTGCTTTTTCAGTACCAAAGAAATACTGAAAAGTGGGACGTTTATATTTCAATTCTTCCACTAACTGTTCTAAAGATATATATTGCTGACGATACCGTTGTAATTGTAGACCCACTCTATCATCGGCAATCGGACCATATACAATATCATAATTATGAATGGCGGAAGTTGAACGATTGTTGCGATTGGCAATAATGAACCTTGCCCACTCTATGTTGTATTCTGTAAATAGCTTTACTTTTACGTCTACTGGTGAGTGCAATAGGTTGTCATCAAATTCAAATTTGGTAATGCAAGACTCTCCACATTCCATTCTTGCAACAGTATTCTCAGCCATAAGTTTAGCTTGTTCAAAGCTATCACTTAGATAAAAACCTTGTCCAAAGTCCTTTCCTTTGCGTCCTTTGCTTAGGTCTATTTGTTCAATTATTTGGTTAGAGCCATGATACAGTATCACACTAATGCCCCTCCATGGCGTTGGCAAATGGTTGTTATATCTTCTACTGCATCGTCTATAGACAATGTGTGCTCTGCATCGTAATGCTTAATCAGAAAGTCTAAGCCTTTATGCTGACTCAGATATTTATATGCCTGCGAATTGCTCAACGAGAAACGCTTGGCAAATGCTCCAATGCAGCATACCAAATATTCGATTGTATCTGTTGTCTTATTACTCATCTTCAACTTCGTTTATTTTGCAAATATAAACGATTCTTCCTATATAGCCTAACTTTTTATAAGAAACTTCATTTTATAAAATATACTTTAAGGCAATAGTATATTCCCAAAAATATTCGTACATTTGAAGAATAATTCAGTAAGAACACATTATAGACCAAACAAAAAAGGTGGAATTGATAAGTATTATAAAGAAATGGACGCTGCCAGTAGCCATTGCTACAGGTGCTATCGTTTACTTGCTGTTTGCTTTTATACCCCTGCTATCTCCTGCTTCGGCGGTTTTCGAGCCGATATTCGACTTCCTTTTGCCCATTTGTATGTTTTTAATGCTCTACGTAACGTTTTGCAAAGTAGATTTCCGTAGGCTCCTTCCTGTGCAATGGCATCTCTGGATAGGCGTGTTTCAGGTGTTGTTTGTTCTTATAGCCGTAGGTTTTATACTCTTTTTCAAGCTACAAGGCAACAGCTTGATACTTATGGAGTCGGTGTTGGCGTGCATTATCTGCCCTTGTGCATCGGCGGCAGCCATCGTTACACAGAAGTTGGGTGGCAACATAGAGGATATGACGACCTACACTTTCCTATCTAATTTCATTTGTGCAGCCCTCATTCCCACTTGTTTTCCGCTGATAGAACCCAATGTGAACGTTGGTTTCGTCGAGTCTTTCCTCGTTATTCTCAACCGTGTTTGTCTTATTTTAGTTGCCCCGATGGTAGTAGCTTACTTCACAAAGCATTGGCGCATATTGCGACCGCTTTACAAATGGATTGTCAGTGTACGCAATCTTGGTTTTTACTTTTGGGCTTTCACACTCACCATCATAACGGGAACCACCGTGAAAAATATCGTTCACGCCGATACCACCGCCCTTTTCCTCGCCTTCATTGCCCTCGTCAGTTTGCTGCTTTGCTTGGTACAGTTTGCTGTCGGCAGATTTATTGGTCGTTTTTTCGATAGCACTATCGAGGCGGGACAAGCCTTGGGACAGAAGAATACCACCTTTGCCATCTGGATAACCTTTACCTATCTGAACCCATTGTCGTCGGTAGGTCCCGGCTGCTACATACTTTGGCAGAATATTATCAATAGCATTGAACTGTGGTATTACGACAAACACCCTCACAAGCGGGAAGTCTAACACACATTTGCATTTCATTTTTATACACAATCTACTGCTAAAGCTTGTACAATTGGAGATAAAAAGCTATGTTTGCAAATGGAAAATAAGGAGTAAAGAATGAAGAAAAGTTTGCTGAAACTATGTGCTTCCCTGCTCTATCCCAAGCCCCGTATGGACGAAAAGCAACTGCAACATCGCTTCAAAGGACGCTGGGTGGTGATTACAGGAGCATCGCGAGGCATCGGGCTTGCATTGGCAAAGCGGCTGATGCAGGTTGGTGCGAACCTCTATCTGATAGCTCGCAGCGAGGCAGAACTACAGACTTTGTGCAGTGAAGCGCAAGCAATGGGCTGTCAGGCGGTCTGTCGTGCACTTGATTTGCGCAACCGCCCAGCCTTGGATTTGCTATGCAAAGAACTGAAACAGTTACCCACGGTAGACTATCTCTTCTGCAATGCAGGAAAATCTATTTTCCGAAAGATTACCGATGCATCCGAACGACTACACGATTTCGACCGTACAATCGACTTAAACTATCGTTCCGTGGTGGCATTGGCGTTGGCTTTGTTGCCAGCTTTACAAAAGTCTAAAGGTCAATTGGTCTATACCTCATCGGTCAGTTGTCTATATCCCCCTGCTCCGGGGTGGTCGGCTTATCACGCATCGAAGTGTGCAACCAACGTGTGGTGTCGTACGGCAGAAAGCGAATGGAAGCGACTTGGGGTTGGTGTTCATGTAGCCTACCTACCTTTGGTACGCACAGAAATGTCTATGGCTAACCCGAATTATCGTTCTTTGCCTGCTTATTCGGCTGATGATGCTGCGTGTATTCTGTTGCGGTTGGCTATGAAAAGTCGCTTCTCCTATCAGCCTTGGTGGGCACGCCTTTCAGCTCCTGTGGCGTCATTGTTTGCTCCCTTGGTTCGTTTCTTCTATCAAAAAACCGTTCAATGAAAACATCTCTCTTCCGTTCGCTCTGGCGTCTGCACCTCATTACACCACGTGGCATTGTGCGTTTGCTTAATTGTTTCCTGCACGAAGGTATTACGATGATGGCTGCCGTGCGCTTTGCTGCTCGCTATCATACACACGATTGTGCTGTGGTGAGCGATAATCAGCATGTAGATTATCAAGATTTCTATGCGTTGGCGCAGCGATTGTCCCATCTACTCTACCATAAATACCATTTGAAAAGTGGTCAGCATGTGGCATTGTTTTGTCGCAACCACCTTATTTCGGCTTTGCTCCTGCCTGCTCTTTCACGATTGGGCGTCCATGTAAGATTGCTGAATACCGACCTGTCAAGCGAACAGTTGGCGAAGTTAATGAGTCGTCCGTTCGCGCTTTTTATCTACGATGAGGAATTGATACAGGCAGATGGCTTGGACGATATGTGCCCTATGGTATCGTGTGAAGCCTTGTTGGGAAGCATAAAAAGACAAGATGCTATTGAGAAAATTGCGCTCCCATATATAAAAAGAGGTGGAAATATTAGTGTGATGACAGGCGGTTCGAGCGGCAACTATAAGGAGGCTGCACGACAGACGGACATTGTTCAGTTTCTTCCGCCCTTCTTTTCACTGCTCCGCGACTTGCATATTGACAGCTATCAGAGCGTGCTGATAGGACTTCCTTTCTATCATGGCTTCGGTTTGGCTACGCTGATTATCTCGCTCGTTATGGGTAAAAAGATTTGTTTGCTGCGCCATTTCGATGCCGAAAAGGTACTGAATGTCGTAGCAGAAGAGCGGGTTGAGGTAATGCCAATGGTGCCTGCCATGCTTGCCAGACTGTGGCAAACGGAAGGTGCCCAAAGTCGTTTACGTTCGCTGAAATGTATTATCAGTGGAGGCGACCGACTCGATGTGTTGTTGGCAAGGCATACAATGGAGCGACTGGGTTCTGTACTTTACAACCTTTATGGCACGTCTGAGGCTGGTTTCTTTATGCTCGCCACACCGCAACAGCTTATCTATGGTGATGAAGTTTCGATTGGACGACCCATTCGAGGAATGCAATGCGCAGTGCGAGAAACCGATGCAGAGGGTGTCGGCACCTTGTGGGTGAAATGTCGTTGGGCTATGACAGGGCGGCAAAACAGCTGGCAGAATACGGGCGACCGTGTGCTTCAACTATCCGATGGTCGTTTTCTTCATCGTGGAAGAGCCGACCGAATGGTGGTTTGTGGCGGCGAGAATGTCTACCCAGAGCACGTTGAGAAAGTCTTGAAAAGTTACCCCTTAGTTGCCGATGCCTTAGTTTATACCGTCCCCGACACTCGCTTTGGCCGTGTACTTAACGCACAGATAGAACCGAAAACAAACGCCCAAATCGATGAAAATGATTTGAAGATATGGCTCAAGTTAAAACTTTCTCGTGCTGAAATGCCCCATCATTTCAGTTTCGAGTCAATAAAAATACTTTCAACAGGAAAACACAGTCTTCTAAAATAACTTTGACAACAAGACAAAATATGAATGATGCACAATGCTCATTCAATAAAACATACGAGTATCTGTAATGATTTGGAAAACGAAAAGCAGAAAACAACAACGAATTGTTTTCTGCTTTTTTTATATATTTCTCCCGATTCAGTCAGCAAAACAATTTGTCTGCCAAATTATTTACACGTAAAGAAATATTTATTTACGTGTAGAGAAATTATTACTTACGTGTAAATAAATATTTTTCTACACGTAAGTAATTTGTAAATGTTCGGCAAAAATCGCAAAAGAGCGTAGTATGGGTAAAGGAAAAGAGAAAGAAAAACGCCCTCGAACCTCATACAAGAAGGTGCGAGAGCGTTGGTATATAATCTATTAAACTTCCTTGTCAGTTGTAGAAGCAGCAGAAATGCTACATCTGTATGCCGACTCCTGCAGTTATCCAAGTGCCGGGTTGTGGCACATTGCCGTAGTCTACATACGTTCTGTTCAACAGGTTGTTGGCTGCAGCAAAGGCTGTCCACTTGCCCGTATTCCACGAAAGGCGAGCATCGAGTATGCCATACGTCGCATAGTTGTGTCGCTGGTTGTTCGTGTCGATGTAACCTCCCATACGGTGGAGTAAACGGTAGTTCAAGCCTAAATCGAGATTTCGCCACAGATTCAGCTGCAAATTGGCTACCATTTTGTTCTTCACACATTCTAAAACATACTTGCTGGTAATACCCTTGTGTTCCTTTTCGTTCTGATTGAGGTAGCAATAGGCAAGGCTGAACTGCTTTAGGAAACGCTGTGAAGGCATCAAGGTGCGGCAATCGAAGCGAAGCGAAGCCTCAACGCCTACGACATTGATGCGTCCGAAGTTTACGCTCTTCCACAACGGACTACCATTTGCATCGAGCGTACCGTCTGAAATCCAATCGATAAGGTTCTTCTGCTGGTTGTAGAAGATGCTTGTCTTGCCGCTAATGCCACGTGCGTTGTACTTCAAACCTGCTTCCAGTGCCGACAATTCTTCAGGTTTCAGGTGCTTGTCTGCCTTGTGTCCACCCACAGAATAGAAGAGTTCGGTGAACGACGGCATACGCAGCGAAGTGTTGTACGACGCATACACTTTCCAAGCGTTGCCCATTCGGTAGCTGGCATCTATGCCCGGATAGACGCGCATATTCATATCAGCCTGACTGTTCTTTACAGCTATGACGCCTGTTGAAAGGGTAAAGCGTGAAAGAATAATGTTGTGTTCCAATACAAACTGAAGATTGGTGCGGTTGATTCCGTTCGTATAGTTGCGGTCGGTGCCGTGAATATGGTGCGGACGTTCGAGTTTCTCACCAAGATTGGTGCTTACGAGTTCCTCGTGGCGCAGTTCTGCCCCGAAAGCCGTGCGTCCCAAACTCCAGTCGAAGTAAGCATTGAGATTCACGCCATATACATCGGTGCGGTGGTAGTTGTACGCATACTTCTGCGGCGCACCACGGAAAAGTTCAAATCTGTCCATACTACGATTCCAATAGATGGACGGACGAATGTGGAACTTGCCTTGTTTGTTTTCAGCCTGCAAGGCAGTGAACGTTTTAAACGTATGTTCAAACTGGTCGTCATACTTGGCTGCATAGAACGTATTGGCACCAAAGTCTTTAACGCTCATACCAGCGTGCCACCGAACTGCAATCTGGCTGTCGTTATAGTTGCCTTGATAGAAAGCCTTGCTTGTTTTATAGTCGGCATTCAGCCTGTTTGCCTTGTTCCGCAGATAGCCGTCGCTACGTGTAAACGACCCCGAGAGCTGGTTGTTCCAACGTCCTTGCGCAATGTTTGCACGTGCGCCCGCTGCCAGATAGCCGTAAGAGCCACCTTCTACGCGTGCAGAGAGAGAGGAAGAGGGGGGAGTTTTGGTTACAATGTTTATCGCACCTAATAAAGAAGATGTGCCATAAACGCGTCCTGCTGGACCTTCGAGAACTTCAATGCGTTCGATTTCGCTTATATCGACTGGGAAATCGAAAGTGTTATGGGCTGTTTGGGCGTCGCAAATGTTGATTCCGTTCAACAAAACCGTAATTTGCTCGGAGTTTCCGCCACGTATGCTCACATCGGTAAGTGCTCCTAAGGCTCCTTTCTGGCGCACGTCTACCCCTACGGCATACTTCAACAGGTCGTTTACACTTTGTACTGGCGCGGCTTGAATGTCTTCACGACTCAGTACAGTTACCATTCTCGCTTGCTGACTAACGGTCAGCGGCGCACGTGTACCTGTTACGCTCACTTCATCGAGCATCACTTGCTTGTTGGTTACTGTTGAATCGCTACTCGTTTGCAAGGCTTCGTTGCTAACGTTGTGTGCCGTTGCGTGTTGAAGAGTAGCAACACTCAGTACACCAATTATCACTTCCTTGCCGAGAACAGCAAAGAGCGAATAGCCGCGATTGGAGAAGTGGGTAAACTTCAGTACACTACGCTTGTTTAAAATTGGTTTGTACATAATGTAATAAATTTATTAATGGTTCGGACCATCTACTCTTAGTGGGAAGCAGACCGTGCCAAAACCGAGGTGCAAAAGTACATAAAATCGGCAAAACAGCCTATAACAACGGTGCTTTATTTTCATTTTGATTTCATTCTTTCGCAAAAATGAAAAATAAATGGAAAGATTAGCGGATTGTTTTTCATAATTTATTACTTTTGTATTTTATATTTCCAACAATCGGGTTGTTCCAATCCTGTGTGGCAGTATAAGTACAATTAAAAACAGTAAGCTAAATAAAATAACTGTACAATGAAAACATTGATAGACCGCATTCTTAAAGATGGCAAATGCTATGAGGGGGGAATATTGAAGGTAGACAAGTTTATTAACCATCAGTTAGACCCTAACTTGATGAAGCAAATTGCCGTGGAGTTTATCCGCCGCTATGCTTCTACGGAAATAAACAAGATTATAACAGTGGAGGCAAGTGGCATTGCACCTGCCATTATGATGGGTTTCCTGCTCGATTTGCCTGTTGTCTTTGCCAAGAAAAAGAAGCCTTCGACAATGGCGGATATGCTTTCGTCTACCGTTTTCTCGTTCACGAAGCAGCGCGAATACCACGTTTGCATTTCAAAAGAATATCTTACACCAGCCGACAAGGTTCTTTTCGTAGACGATTTCTTGGCTTACGGAAATGCTGCAAAAGGCATTATAGACCTATGTAATCAAGCTGGAGCAGAGCTTGTAGGTATGGGTTTCATCATTGAAAAGGCGTTCCAACACGGTCGTGAGATTATTGAAGCAGCAGGAATACGTTGCGAAAGCTTGGCTATTATCGATTCATTGGACAACTGCGAAATAAAACTAAGAAAAGGATAAAACCATGGAACAGACAAAAGAACTTATTTACGGGCTGAACGACCGCCCACCTTTGCGAGAAACAATCTTTGCAGCCGTGCAGCACTTGCTGGCGATTTTCGTTGCCATCATTACACCGCCACTCATCATTAGTTCGGCATTGGAATTCGATTTGGAGACAACTGGCTTCCTTGTTTCTATGTCTTTGTTCGTATCGGGCATAGCTACTTTCATTCAATGCAAGCGTTTCGGCAGTTTAGGTGCAGGCTTATTGTGCATTCAAGGTACATCGTTCTCGTTCATTAGTCCCATTATCGGAGCCGGTATGCTCGGTATGGTGGGCGGAAAGATGAATGTAGGAATGGGATTGAGCTATATATTCGGAGCTTGTATGGTGGCTTCTGTCGTGGAAATGCTGGTCAGCCGTGTGCTGCCGTATATGCGCAAGATTATAACACCTTTGGTTTCGGGCATCGTTGTTACGCTTATTGGTTTGTGTTTAATAAAAGCAGGCATCAATTCGTGCGGTGGCGGTCAGACAGCGATGAACGTTGGTACGTTCGGTTCTATGCAAAACCTCGGATTGGCGTTGCTCGTACTTGTCAGTATCGTGGCTTTCAACCGCTCAAGCAATCCGTTCTTGCGCATGGCATCTATTGTCTTGGGCTTGATATTAGGTTCTACGGTGGCTTACTTCTTAGGTTTAATCGACTTTTCACGGTTAGGTGACACGGGTGCATTGAACATTCCCGTACCTTTTAAATACGGTTTGCGTTTCGACATTGGCTCCATTATCGGCTTGGGACTCATTTATTTGGTTACAGCCGTTGAGGCTTACGGAGACATTACCGCCAACTCGCTTATTTCGGGCGAACCTGTTGAAGGACCAGTGTTTATGAAACGTGCGCAGGGAGGTATCTTGGCAGACGGCTTCAACTCGCTTTTGGCAGCAGTATTCAATAGTTTTCCGAACTCAATCTTTGCCCAAAACAACGGAATGATACAGCTTACAGGCGTTGCCAGCCGCTATGTGGGCTACTTTGTAGCAGGTGCTTTGCTCGTCTTGGGCTTGTTCCCAATAGTAGGACAGTTCTTCTCGCTTATCCCCGACTGCGTGCTCGGTGGTGCAACGCTGCTGATGTTCGGAACAGTAGCTGCTGCGGGAATACGCATTATCGCTGCCACAGCCATCAACCGCAAGACTGTTTTGGTAATGGCAATCAGCTTTGCAATGGGACTGAGTGTTGAACTTGTGCCGAACATATTGGGTCAGATGCCCGAAGTAATACGCAACATATTCTCAAGTGGCATAACAATGGGTGGCTTAACAGCTATTTTAGCAAATGCCCTCATTCGTATTAAAGAATAAAAAATTAGGGTAAAGTTTTGCGACTTTACCCTAATTTTCTCCTTTTTATTTCTATCTTTGCAAAAGATAATCGCTTCATTAAAACAAAGGAACTATGGCAAAAGAAAATAAAAAACGGAAGTTTACAAGCACTTTAACCTTCAAAATACTTTTGGGGCTACTGGTTCTATTTGTTTTAGGACTTTTCTATAACTTCATTGTCGCCGAAGACGATGTTGTTTCGGAACAGCAAAAGCAAGAGGAACAGCAACGAAAGGCTGCACTCGATACGATAGACGTGGTGGGAGACTACCTTTGGTCGAGCCCCAAAACACGCAAAGAGGATTTGACTATCGATGACGAGAAGACGAAAGCTGAAGCAGAAGTGAAGAAAATAATTGAAGAAGCAAGAGCCAGCGCAGCAAAGAAAACAAAAGAAAACAGCAAGGCTGCCAATGCAGCCCCTACCCCTTTGCCTGCTCCTGCTGTCGAACCAGTGCCCGCAAGACCTGCTACTGCCCCACTGGTAGAAAAGATTTCAGCACCTAAAGTAGAGAAAATCGAACAATAATCTTTGTTGTATCGAGTATCTGCCAACCCATATTAAAGAAGGAGGTACGTATGAAAAAGATTGTAATCTTATTATTGTCGGCAGTCGTTCTGTTCGGCTGTGCAACTGTCTATCGCGATTCTGAAGGCAACATTGTGCCACGCGAAAAGATGGAAGTACTGAAGGCGGCAGCCGTGAAAGGGCACTTGACCGAAAAGAGATTTCGCATTTTCGTGGATAAAATATACCCGATGGGAATGTCGGCACGCACTTTAAACGAAGACTACGTGATAGAAGTCAGCCGCGATTCTATCGGTATGGTGCTTCCTTATGTAGGCAGACTTGACCGTGCGCCTATTGACGGACGTGTGGGAATAGAAGTTTTATCGCCCATATACAGCTACACGAGCGAACCAATAAAGAATGGCGAGCGTATCTTGATTGAAACACGAGACCAAACAGAAACCTATCTCATCGTTTTAAACATCTACGATGATGGCTCTGCGAACATAAACTTGAAATCGAATATAAGAGCAGCGATAGGTTATTCGGGTATGATGCAACTGAACGATAGGTTTGTTCCGAAACGTATGAAATAGCCAGTGGCAAGGCTGAAACCTTACAACAGGGCTGCCAATAAGCAGCAAGAATAAGTATAGGGTTTCAGCTTTCCAATTAAAAGGAGTCTTTTAGTTCTCTGCATTGTTGCCACTACACACCTTATTATATAGGTGGAAAAGAAGCAAGAAAGGTGTAAATATTTTTCACAAGAGTATCTATTACGTAACCTACTCTCTATCAACGCATTGCAAAATCTATTGTTTTGCGTTCCAAAAGCGGCTGTTTTGCACGGTAAAAGCGTAGGTTTTGCGTTGCAAAACAGCCGCTTTCGCAATGTCAAAACGCAGTTATCAGTTTTTAACAGAATTATTTTTACAAAACAAAACTACTGAACTCTTAAAACCGAGTGTATATAAAGGGCTGCACACTGTTCTGACTAAAATTGATAACAAGCTGCAAAACAAGCAAGAATATCATTAATTTTGCCACCCACGGCAACGAGATGAACTTCTGTTGAAGCCACTTGTAATCGCTCTGACGAATAGAATGCAGTTCAAGACTGACAGCCAACAGCATTATCCAAAGCAAGCGTGTATTGATGAAATTCTGAACATCTACGAAATGCAAGTCGGTAGTAATCTTACCAATTATACTGAAAGCAGTGCTAAGGTCTTGCGAACGAAAGAACACCCAAGCAACAGATATGTATGTGAAAGTTATTGTCCAACAAATAGCTTTCACATATATTGTATTGGGAACTTTGCTAAAGCCCCTGTTCTGGAAGAACTTATGGATTGTCAAACCAATACCGTGCAGGATTCCCCACAACACGAACATACCCGATGCACCGTGCCACAACCCTGCCACTATCATTGTTATAAATGTGTTCCGATAGGTCTTTAACTCGCCTTTTCGGTTTCCACCCAATGGTATATAAACATAATCGCGGAACCATTGCGAAAGCGTGATGTGCCAACGATGCCAGAACTCCGTCAGATTCAGACTCTGATACGGAGAGTTGAAGTTGTTAGGCAGCTGGAAGCCCATAAGTGCTGCAATGCCAATCGCCATATCGCTATAACCCGAAAAATCGCAATAGATTTGCAAGGTAAAGCCCAAGACACCCATTAAGTTCTCGAAACCCGTGTAAGCCAATGGGTCTGCAAATATCCAATTGTTATATTGCGCCAAGTAGTCGGCTACCAATGCTTTCTTCAGCAAGCCACAGATAATGAGCCACAGACCCGTATTTATGAGTTGCTTATTGTTTGGTTGCGGTGCGTCTATTTGCGGAATTAAAATCTTGGCACGTGTAATTGGACCTGCTATCAGCAACGGAAAGAAAGTAAGATAAAAGGTGTATTCCAGCAAACCCGTCGCCTTTGGGAAACGCTCTTTATACACATCAACCGTGTAGCTAATGGCTTGGAAGGTATAGAACGAAATACCGATGGGCAACAACAGCTGCAAAGGCGCGAAATTGCTTTGCAGCAGATGATTTAAAATATCGAGCGTGAAATTGGTGTACTTATAGTAAAGCAGCGGTAAAAGTTCAATCAGGATAACGAGCGAAAGCCCTATTCTGCGTGGCTTTCCACGCCGTAACCGCATCATCTTCTTGGTCAGGAACCACGAAAGTAATGTTGTTATGGGCAGCAAAACCATCAGAGCACCGTTCGCTTTATAGGCAAAAAGCAATCCGAAAAGTACGACATAGGCTTTCAGCCACGCCTTTCTATAACGGTTTATATAGAGATAAACCGCAAAAAACACAAGAAAGGCAACCATAAACGACAGCGTGCAGAACGACCAATCCTTATTTGGGGTAGTCAAAAAGGAAAGCAATGCGTTTGTTGTCTGCTGTAAATCTATCATTTATCCTATTAAAATCCCTTGAAAGAAGGTTGTAAGAGTTTTGTATTCGTTGCCTTATGGTATTGTTTTGGAGTTTTCAACACTACGGGATAAGCCGCTTTTGAACTTCCCATAAATGCAGCAACCTTGTTCAGCCACAACGCAGCAGCCTTCCAAGTTGGGTGATAACGGTCGGGACCGCGCTTCAATTTCAGTCCTCTACTGTCAAAGAAGCAACCTTGCTTCGTATGCTTCTTCATCAAATTGATAATTCCTGTGTCGCCATTCCAGCTCGCAGGACTTATCCAAACGTAAGGATAGTTGCCCAATTTCGCTACTATCGCCTTTATATTCGCCTCTCTTGCATCTAAATCGTTAATGAAAAGCTCGTTGCTACCCAAGCAAAGCAAGATGTAAGTAGGCTTATACTGCTTTATGAAATGCTCTATCGTTTGCGAATTTGCCCACTTTTCGGTGGTAGAACCATACCAAATAACGGTATAGAGCTTGTGTCCGTTCTCCTTTGCATAGTCGCCGAGTCGTCGAGACAAGCCTTCTACCATTGAATCGCCTATGAATAAAAACGTCTGATTGCGCCTATACAGCTTCTTTTCCTTTCGCTTAGCAAGTGCAACCGAATCGGTTTTATCAGCTTTTCGCAGTTGTGTAAGGTTGATTTTCTTTAGCGAGAACTTGCCAAAAGACACTTCCCCTGGCACAACTGCATAGCCTATGACGATTGCCAATACGACAACCAACAGCAGAAGAATCTTGCTTTGCTCGCGCACTCTGCCTACAAATTCAGTTCAACCTCGACAGGACAGTGGTCGCTGCCATACACTTCCGTATGTATTTTAGCATCGACAAGCTGCTCGCGCAGACGGTTCGACAACAAGAAATAGTCGATACGCCACCCTGCATTCTTCTCTCTTGCCTTGAAACGGTACGACCACCACGAATAAGTAACCTGCTCTGGGTAAAGCGTTCGGAAACTGTCGATGAAGCCGTTTCCAAGAAACTGCGTCATTTTTGCTCTTTCCTCATCGGAGAAGCCAGCATTCTTGCGGTTCGTCTTAGGGTTCTTTAAGTCGATTTCCTCGTGTGCAACATTCAAGTCGCCACACACTATTACAGGCTTTTTCTCGTCCAATCGTTTTACGTATGCTTGGAAGTCGTCTTCCCATTGCATTCTGTAATCCAATCGCTTCAAGCCGTCTTGCGCATTGGGAGTGTAGCACGTAACAAGGTAGAACTTCTCCATTTCGAGCGTAATAACCCTACCTTCGTGGTCGTGTTCGTCTATTCCTAATCCATAAGAAACACTCAAAGGCTTGTGCTTCGTGAAGATTGCCGTGCCCGAATAACCTTTCTTGTCGGCATAATTCCAATACGACTCGTAACCATCGAAGGCTATATCGAGTTGTCCTGCCTGCATCTTTGTTTCCTGCAAGCAAAAGAAATCTGCATCAATCTCTGCAAAACTTTCTTTGAATCCCTTTGTAACACAAGCCCGAAGACCGTTTACATTCCATGAAATAAACTTCATATTCGTAGTGTTTCTTTTGTTTTTATTCTGTTTGGATTGCCCTCTTTATATTCGCATTGTATCAGAATGCACAAGATTCATAAATTCCTCACGCGTTTTCGCCTGATTGAATGCTCCGCTGAACGCACTTGTTGTTGTAATAGAGTTTTGTTTCTCTATGCCACGCATCTGCATACACATGTGTTTCGCCTCTACCACTACCATTGTGCCGAGTGGGTGTAATGTATCTTGTATGCAATCCTTAATCTGTTGCGTCAATCTTTCTTGCACTTGCAGACGATGACTGAATATATCTACCACGCGTGCAACCTTGCTCAAGCCTGTAATATATCCGTTGGGAATGTATGCAACGTGCGCTTTGCCGTAGAAAGGCAGCATATGGTGTTCGCACATAGAGAAGAAATCGATGTCTTTTACAATTACCATTTGGTCGTATTTTTCAGCAAACAGTGCATCGGTAAGCACTTTGTGTGGGTCTTGTGTATAACCTCGTGTCAGCACTTGCATCGCTTTTGCCACACGCATAGGTGTCTTTTCAAGTCCTTCTCTGCTGGGGTCTTCTCCTAAAAGTTGCAATACGTGTCGGTAATGTCCTGCGAGTTCGTCGAGACCTTCGCGGAATTCTATATTTGATGTCATTGTTGTTCTTGATAAATCTTATAAAACTATCTTATAATAATGTTTGTTCTGTCATTTAAGACGAGCTTACCCGATTGGTGATACCTATTCATTCGTCGGTTAAGGATTATTCGACTGTCTGGTGAAAGCTACCCACTCGTCTGATAGAATAAAATCAGTCGACTGATTTTTTTAATTGGTCGACTGTTTTTCCAAATTAGTCGACTGATTAAAAGTACCCGTTCGGCAATTGAGAATGAAGCAGATTAGTAATCCATTCCGTATGCATCGCCAAGCACTTCAGTTGTTTCTATCGTTACCATCGTTCTGATAATGTTGGCATGGGTAAATCCTTCCTTCTTCAACTTCCTCATTACCTTCTGCGCCTGTTCGTAGTTTGTGAAGTTTCCTACTTGACACATCCAGCGAGGAGAATAGAAATGAACGTATATGGGCTCTGTTTGTAATATCTGTTTAGCCTTCTGTCCCCATCTTTCAGCTTCCTTTCGGGCTTCTCTTGTATTGCCTCCTGAATAAGCCAACACGCGAAATCCCCTTACTTTCCTTACACCTTTTGCCACACGTTTCGTTACCGTTTGCCTGATTGTAGTACCATCAGTGGGGTCGATAAGTGGGCGGCGAACCTTCTTTCGTACAAGTTTCGTACGCGTAGACGCAGTGCGCGGTGCTGGAGATGGTGTCGGTGCTTCGATACGAGGCTCTACTCGTGGAATAACTGCCGAAGGTACAGTTAGTTTTTTCACCGCTCCTTGTGGCTGCGGTTGTGGTTTCTTCTTGTTCGCTTTAGCATTTTTCTTTCCGTTCACCAACGCGTCAATATCCTCACTCTGCGTTACAGTAACAGTACCTTGTGCACCAACAGCCAGACAGCTAAGGAGTGCGACGACCAATATGGTAAGGAATTTCTTCATTTTTCTTGTTTTTATAAAGTCCCCAAGAGCTGCCACCGCTTACGGTTAGCAGCTCGCAGGACTTTTCGTTTATTTGTTTTTACTTCTTCCAAGCATCGATGATACCCTTGAAATCGGCAGCTTTCAACGAAGCACCACCTATCAAACCACCATCAATATTAGGCTTTGAGAATAATTCAGGTGCATTGCTTGCCTTGCAGCTACCACCATAAAGAATGCTTGTATCTTCGGCAGCCTCTTTGCCATACTTCTCTGCTACGATTGAACGAATGTATGCAAGCATTTCCTCTGCTTGGTCAGATGTAGCAGTCTTTCCTGTTCCGATAGCCCAGATTGGCTCGTAAGCAAGGATAATGTTCTTCCAAGCCTCTGCGCCAAGATGGAAAACAGAACCTTCGAGTTCAGCCTTCACCACCTCGTTCTGCTTGTTTGCCTCACGCTCTTCCAACGTTTCGCCACAGCAGAAAATAACCTTCAAGCCGTTTGCGAGTGCCAATTCTACCTTTTCTTTCAATATTTCGGCTGTTTCGCCATAGTATTGACGGCGTTCAGAGTGTCCGAGAATAACATATTCAGCACCTGTACTCTTTACCATTGCAGCAGAAACCTCACCTGTGTAGGCACCTTTTTCCTTGTTGGCACAGTCTTCTGCACCAAGCTTTACCAAGTCCTTGTCCAACACGTTGGCAACGCTTGCCAAGTGAATAAAAGGAGTGCAGATTACAACATCGCAGTTAGGCTTGTCTGTCTTCAAAGCGTTATTGATTTCTGTTGCTAATGCAACACCTTCTTGCAGGGTTTCGTTCATCTTCCAGTTACCTGCTACAATTTTCTTTCTCATATTTCTTTTACGTTTTAAAAGTTGATAAAGTTTCCTTTTCTGTTCATTCTTTACGAGCCATTGCTCCTTTTCCTTAATCCACTGCTCGCGCTTCTTCACCCATTTTGTCCACGCCCAAAAGCGGTCGGCAATAATGAGCAGCACGAGTGGCAGCAAGTAGCAAAGCACTATTGTCAGTATTTTCTTCCACGTACTGCTTTCGGGTTCGTGCCCAATGGTGAGCAGCGACAAAGGTGCGTTCAGCTCTTCCACCTTCGGAATGTCGTTGTGGTTCCACTTGTTTATTATCGTTCCCTTGTACAGTAACAAGAGTCCGGGATTGCTTCTTATTACGGTTTTCAGCGTCGTACCGTCGGTAGTGTAGAATGGATATTCCGCCCCCGTTATGTCGCGCCAGTGTTTTATGCCCTTTTCGGTGCTCGATGTCAAGCCGTAGAAAGCATAGCCGTTTTCCTTTGCATATTCGTATATACCTTCAATGTCGCCGAAATTCCTGTCTTGTGCTACTTCAAGGAAAGGTGCTATCAGCAAGAAGGTATAGCCGTCTTTGCTCAATATCTTTTCTGTAAAGTCTTCGCCAGTCTGCTCATTGGTGATTGAGAAGTCGTGAATAATCGGCTCGTACCCTTTTTCCACTATCTCCTGCTTCGTGTCTACAAACACCCAAGCAGTGTCGTTGTATGGATAATTGTTCTCGTCAAATTCCTTCTGAACACCGTCTTTCGTGCAAATAAACGTTGTTTTATACTTTGTTGGCTTTGCCCCCTTCGGTATTTGCATTGCTTTCTGAATATTCTGCCCAATGTAGTAAGGACGGAAATCGAACAACGGCAAGTGGTAAAGGCTCAGCAACGACACCACGATGATGAACGCCATTGTGAAGTAAGTGGCTATCCATTGGTTGGTTTTCGAGATGAAACGCACCTGATAGAGTGGCCACCGCATAACGACAACAACCGCAGCGAGCAGCACCAAGTTCTTCGCAAAGGTCTGACTGTTCGTCAGATGTATCGCATCGCCAAAGCAACCGCAGTCCTGTATAGGATTACTAATGGTGAGCCACAGCGTTATGACCGTCATTCCGAGCATCAGCACGAACGACAATTTGCTCACTAAACGGCGACGAATAGCCAGCAAGAGCAACACGCCCAACGTGAACTCTAAGCCTGAAAGCGAGATAGACAGAATGAGTTGCACCCATTCGGGTATCTTTCCTGCCATACCCAAGGCAGCGAAATAGTCGCCTATCTTGTATTGCGAGCCGAGCGGGTCGATGGCTTTCACGAAGCCAGAGAAAATGAATGTTGCGGCAAGCAACAACCGACAGATGTTTGCTAAAATCGATTTCAGTTTACCCATTATGCAGCTTTATTGCTCCAAAAACAGCGTAGATGATGATGTCCATATAGTTGGAATCAATGCCTTCGCTCACCAATGTCTGTCCGTTCAAGTCTTCCATTTCCTTCACACGCTCTATCTTCGTGAGGATAAAGTCGGTGTAACTGCTCACACGCATATCGCGCCACGCCTCGCCGTAGTCGTGGTTCTTCTTCAGCATCAGCTCGTAAGTAGCCTTTGCATGCTTCTCGTAGAGTGCCATAGCTTCGTCGGGCGTTATATCCACAGTGTCTACAAACGGACGTTCGAGCTGTATAAGCCCTATGATTCCATAGTTGATAAGGGCTATAAACTCTTGCCGAACACTTTCGCCAACACGGTTTTCGCCCGTTATCTCTATCGAGCGAATGCGCTTTGCCTTGATAAAAAGCTGGTCGGTAAGCGACGATGGACGCAGTATGCGCCACGAAGCACCATAGTCGTGCAACTTCTTTGAGAAGAGCGACTGGCATTCGTTTAGAATTTCCTTAAACTCCTGTTCGGTCTTTTTTATCTGTTCTGACATAGTGGATTTCTTATTTACAATGCAAAAATACAGAAAATATACGAACTAACAAAATCATTCTTGCAATACCTTGCTATTCTTGGAAAAAAGATTTATATTTGCAACTGGTTCGCCCTTATACTAAAATGGGCGGAATCAATTAAAACTATTTTATCCTAAATCACCAATCATTAAAAACAAAAAAATCATGAAGAAACAAACGTTTTTACCCTTCCTCGCTACAGTAGCGATGATGTGGACAGGTACAGCACAGGCACAAACCAAGTACGACCTCTACATTGCCGGCACGCAGGTTACCTCTGACAACTGCAACGACCTCTCCAAGATTAAAGGCGTAACAGGCAAGGCGAAGTACGACAACGCCACCAAGACGCTTACGCTCGACAATGCCACCATCAGCAACACTGCTGACGAAGACTACAACGGCAGTGGAATTGGCATTGACAACAAAACCGACGGTTTAACCATTTATCTCATTGGCAACAACACCGTTACTTCAGAGAAGAGCGTGGGCGTGTGGAATGCAGACGGCAAGGCTCTCACGTTCACGAATGATGGCACTCTTAAGGTGAGTGGCTCAACCGCATCGAACGACGCATACTACCAAAGTGGTATTTTCAACTACGGCACTATCACCGTGAACAACTGTACCATCGAGGCAACTGGAGGCGCAGTGGGAATAGCTTTCGGCAATTGGATATTCGACAACTGCAACGTGCGTGCCAAGGGTGGTGGCAAAAGTGAAGATATTTATATAGGCAGCATCAGCTACATGTGGGGGAAACTGCCCGAATTCAAAGGCTGCGCCATTACTGCTCCTGCAGGAAACTACTGGGAAAAATTTGAAGGTGGCGACGATAACTTCTACTCTCTCTTCGGCACTGGCGAAAAGGTAATAACCGACTGGGTAACTATTACCAAAGGCGCAACAGGCATTGATACGCCGACTGCCGACACTGCCACCAAACAGGGCATCTACACGCTCGAGGGCATACGTCTCGGGGACGAGCTGAAAGACCTGCCAGAAGGCGTTTACATCGTGAACGGACAGAAGGTAGCGAAGCAGTAAGCAGCAAAGCTTATAAGTAGCGAAGCTATAGGAAACGACTATGTTCCGCACCCCACAACCGGGGTGCGGCTTGGCTAAGCAAGGTTGGCAAAGGTGAAGGTTCTAAATCGAAGTACAAAAGCTCCTGGTGCGTTTCAGAGGTGAGCGCACCTCCCGATTTCAGTACTTCAGCGTATTTCTTCTCACATCTCTTGTAACTTTTAAAGAAAAGGTCTATCTTTGCAAGTGAACAGCTAAATAAAGCATCAGGCTCTCTAAACCAGTTACAATGAAACTATCAACGAAGCATACACCAACAAACCTCCGCAGAGCACACCAAAACAGCGGCGTAGACACACTTTACGCACCCTCTGTGCGCCTTTCCCGACCACTCGAGGGGGGGCGGCTATTTAAGAGCTTCAACAGCTCTTGCGCTATTTAAGGATTTCGCATATTTAATCGAACAGAAACCACGAAGGCTCCGCCTGTATCTCTATTATAGGGAGATACGGGTGGGGCTTTCTGCATTATCAGCCTCCTTATACATAAGGGCAGGCAACCCCGACAAAATGATTTATCTAATTATTAAATATTAAAAGCAAAAGAGTTATGAAAAAACAACTATTACTTATGTTCATTCTCACCATAGTGGCGACAATGTGGACAGACACTGCACAGGCGCAGACCAGATACAAAATCTATATTGCAGGCACGCAGGTAACCTCCGACAACTGCAACGACCTCTCCGTAATCCCCGGCGTAACGGGTAAGGTAAGATACAATCCCAACAAAAATACCCTCATCTTAGACAACGCCACGATTAAGAACAAAGTTCACCCGGGCATTTCTACTTATCAGGAATTGGATATCACGGTGATAGGAAACTGTAAAATCGAGACGAACCGTACATCAATCGGCGCATATGAATCGCTCAGAATCGATGGCGATTATGGGGATTACAAGGATGCTCCACGCCTCGATGTGGTGGGTGGCGACTGTGCCATCTATGTGCTTCATACCGAGCTCACTATCAACGACTGCATCGTCAGTGCCAAGGCTACCGACAACGATGGCGTGGGCATTGCCGGAGACTATAACGAGAATAAATCCGCGCTCACCGTCAAAGGCGGTTTCCCACATGTAACGGCAGAAGGCAAGGGCGGATCTATCTGCCGCATCGTGAAGTTCACCCTCGATGACTGCACCATCACCGAGCCTGCAGGGGCCTACTACGACTCATCACTGAAGGGCATCGCGCTCAACGGCAAGCTGGTAACGGACAAGGTAGTCATCGCACCAACTGCCTACAGGCTCATGATTACCGATAAGCTGGTGACCGTTGACAACTGCAACGACCTCTCCGTGATTGACGGTGTAAGCGGAACGGTGAAGTACGACAACGCCACCAAGACCCTCACGCTGCAAGATGCCCGAATAAATGCAAGACGCTACGCCATCTACTCGGGTATCGAAGACTTGACAATAAAGGTCATCGGTAGCAACGAACTGAATTCAAAAGAGTTTTCCATCTACACCGATCGCCCGCTGACCATTACTGGTGGCGGCATTCTCAATGCGGAAAGTTCGGAGGGCAGTGGTATCTGTATATACGATACCGAGCTCATCATAGACAACTGCACCGTGAATGTCAAGGGAAACTACGGCATCGTAGGAGACCGCAGCACGATCGAGAGGCTCACCGTCAGGAACGCCACGGTAACGGCTGAAGGAAGAGGAAAAGGAAGAGGCTCCATCTGCGACTTAGCCTCACTCGTTCTGAAGGGCTGCTACATTACCGAGCCTGCAGGGGCAGCATTCGATGCATCACAGAACGCCGTGGCACTGGACGGACATATAGTAAATGAGAGGGTGGTGATAAAGAAAGACCCGACTGCCATCGACACCCCGACTGCTAACGCTGCCACCAAGCAGGGCATCTACACACTCGAGGGCATGCGCCTCAGGGGCAGCTTCGAGAACCTGCCGAAGGGTATGTACATCGTGAACGGACGAAAGGTAGTGAAGAAGTAGGAACCGACCATGTTCCATACCCCTCAACCGAAGTGCGGAACACTGTTCGCTGGAGGTATATAGGACTGATTACCAAAGGTGTATGGCATCGACTACAGCAGATACGGAACACCTACAATCGGAGGTGTATATAGATCGACCTTCGCAGGTGTATATACACCGACCATTGTAGGTGTATATAGATCGACAACCGTAGGTGTATATACATCTCCAAACAGGGATGCGGAACACCGACCGAAAGAGGTGTTCAGTACCCCTTGCAACAGATACTGAACTAAGGACGCCGCAAGGGCGTCGGACTATAATAATTCAACCCAAGGTGCCAAGCCCTCGGAAGCACGCTCCCGAACACAGGAAAGGGAGAATAACAGGAGGGCACGAGAAAATTATGATTGAGTTTACAGTGAAGTCGAAGAAACAGACCGTTGGCAAGAAAAAAGGGCAGACCGTATGGTATGCACACCCCAAGGCAAAACAGAACTTTACAAACAAGATGGTAATCGACCGCATCGTGCGCGAGACATCGCTCTCTGCGGGCGACGTGTCGAACGCCCTCATCTCGCTCGGCGCCATCGTGCGCGATGCGCTGTTGATGGGTGCAAGCGTAGACTTGGGAGACCTCGGTTCGTTCCGCGTGTATGTTCCTTCGAAGATGGCAGACAACGAAATCGACGTGTGCGCCGAAACGCTCAAGGCACCAAAGATTATATTCACGCCCAAGACGCAGATGCGCGAGGCTGCCAAGAACGTGGAGCTTAGCGTGGACAACCCCAAGCGCAAGAAAAAGAAGGAAAACAACGGCACTACGCCGGGCGGCGGAGGGAGCGAGCACCCATAGGGAAAGGCGCTGCCACTCTGCCGGAAGAGCGGCAAGACAATAATAGAAAGCCACCGTAACGAAAGGTCGTTGCGGTGGCTTTTGTTTTTTAATATAGCATCAGATGGCTGTAAATACCTTATTCCTTCGCTGCCTTCTGCTTCTTCCATTCCACAAAGAGGGCTGCACAAATGGCAAGAAGAAGGGCTATAAGTGCCACATAAGCAATGGTTTCGGTAGTACTGATGCTCGATGGGTGGAACTCTAACACTACTTCGTGCTTGCCTGCTTTCACGTTCAGGGCACGCAGAATATAGTTCACACGACCGAGTTCGGCAGGTTGTCCGTCTATGGTAGCAGACCAACCGGGATAGTAAACCTCAGAGAATACAACCACTCCACCCTTTGCAGAGTTCACGGTATAGGTCAAACTGTTTGGTTCGTACTTGGTCAGCACGACGCTTGCGGTAGAGTCGTTGGCTGCTGTTTGCCCGAGTACGGCTTCAAACTTCTTGTCGGCTACGGCTTCGTGGCTAACGTCTATCTTGCCCACTTCAGCGTATTCGGCATTTGCATCAGCTACATAGGTAAGTTTATCTACAAACCAGCCGTTGCCTTGCGCATACGGATTTTGAAGTTGGGTGGTAGCATTGCCCTGCAACGGAACAATAAAGTATTTGGCGTTGAGCATATTCAGCACAGGGAAAACCTTTCTGCCGTCTACCTCCGACATTACACCGCCCTTGCTTCCAATGGCTTGCATAGCTGCCTGCATTTCGGGTGCGATGTACTTGTCTATCATTTCCTGATAACGACGGAGTTTGGCTGGGTGATAGCCACCAATGCTCTTGTGGAAGTACGACGTATTGTTTTCGTTGAATGCGCCCGATGAGAAGTTCAACACACGGTACGACAAAGCCTTGTCTTTCAATATTTCCATATCGGTTGCGGTAGCCTGCTGTGGTGTGTCGCGTTCGCTCTTAGGTACAAACATCTCGTCGTTTAAGTAGCGTTTGTCTACTTGCCAAAGGTCTATCAAGCAGAGAGCTGATATTCCAACAATAAGATAAAGAGGCTTAATCTTCTGTGCCTTAAAGAGCAAAAGCATGGCAACACCAATGATTATGACGATAATTGAACGCCAAGCATCGGCACTTACCATTGCAGCACGCATGGTGGCAATGCTCGAAAGCATCATATTCTGAACATCGGGTGTCATACCTTGAATGCCTGAAAGCATCTGACGCTCTTGCTCTGATATGAAAGGTCCCATCATACTTGGCATCAATGCCATTACGAGGGCTACACCTGCGGTAAGCGCAAGACTGGCATAAACAAACTTCATGTTCTTTGTCAGCACCGTCGGTTCGTCCACAATGCGCTTTAAGGCAAGAGCTGCGAGCAACGGAATGGTAAACTCTGCTATTACCAATATGCTGGCTACGGTGCGGAACTTAGCGTACATCGGCACATAGTCGAGGAAGAAATTGGTGAAGCCCATGAAGTTGTGCCCCCACGAAAGCAGTACGGAAAGAATGGTTGCTGCCAACAATGCCCACTTCAACGGAGTCTTAACAATGAACAAGCCCAACACAAAGAGGAAGAGAACGAAGGCTCCCACATAGACTGGACCGCTCGTACCAGGTTGCGTTCCGAAATATTGTGGCACTGCTTCGTAGAGTTGCGGCAGCATATTTTGCACTTCGGGATTGGCTTTTGCCATTGCCGTTGCGTTCTGACTCAACGGAACACTTGCGCCGCCCTTAGCGTCTGGCACAAGCAGCGTCAGGGTTTCGTCTACTCCGTAGCTCCATTGTGTAATGTAATCACGGTCGAGTCCCGAACTGGTTTGGTTGGCACTGTTGGCTTTTGTCAGTTCGCTCTTGCCGCGCATACTTTCTTTCTGGTATTCCCAAGTATGGTATAGGTTCGAAATATTGATGGCTACACCTATCAATGCCGCTGCTACGAGTACGCCTGAAGCCTTCAGGAAGTGTTGCAAACGCTTTTCACGAATGGCTTGCACAAGGTAGGCAACCACCATAAACAGCACGATGAAGAGGTAGTAGTAAGTCATTTGCACGTGATTGGCTTTTACTTCAAAGGCTGTGAACACCGCTGTAACGATGAAGCCCCACAGGTATTTGCCCCGATAAGCCAGCACCACGCCTGCTATCATCGGCGGAAGATAAGCCAATGCCATTACCTTCCAGAGGTGTCCGGCGGCGATAATGATAAGGAAATAGGAAGAAAATGCCCACAAAATACTGCCTAATGCAGCCAACGACTGGCGGAAGTTAAACGCACGAAGCAGGACATAGAAGCCCAAGAGATAGGCAAAGAGGAACCAAACATAGTCGGGCAACCAAAGATGATAGGCTGCCATAACTGCCGAAAGTCCATCGGTGGAACTGTATGCAGGCGATATTTGATAGGTCGGCATACCACTGAAAAGCGAGTTTGTCCATCGTGTTACCTCGCCAGTACGTTGTTCGTACTCGGTAAGTTCCTGTCCCATACCCACACCTGCTTGCGAATCGTGGCGGAAAAGTATCTTGCCTTGCGATACAGGCACTAAAAAATAAGCAAAAGAGATTACTGCAAAGAGTGCGACAACAATCGCATCGGGCAGACATTTCTTCAAAGTATTCATATCTATTTCTATTTAATTCTTTCGTGATATGCGTGCAAAGATACAAAAAACTCGTTATTTACAACTGCCTGCTACTAACTTTTTCGTACCTTTGCAGTATGAAAATAGGAATTATTGTGGCAATGGACAAGGAGTTTACACAACTCAAGTCCATTCTCGAACATACGGAAACGGTGTGTCGCAACCACAAGGAGTTTGTGCTTGGAAAGGTTGGCGACAAGGAAATAGTGTTGCAGAAGTGTGGCATTGGTAAGGTAAACTCTGCCATTGGCGCAGTGGAAATGATAAACAACTACAAGCCCGACCTCGTAGTTTCGAGCGGTTGTGCGGGCGGAGCAGACACTACGCTGAACGTTATGGACGTGGTGGTGGCTACGGAGTGTGTCTATCACGATGTTTCGTGTGGCACCGAAGCCGCCAAAGGGCAAATTATGGGTATGCCTGCACGCTATGCAACGCCTGCGGAACTGGTAGAGAAAGCACTTTCGCTGAACAATACGAAGGACGGAAACGACTTCACCATCAAGGCTGGACTTACGGTCAGCGGCGACTATTTCGTTACGACGAAAGAGAAAATGCAGTCTATCATGAACGATTTTCCCGAAGCAACGGCAGTCGATATGGAGAGTTGCTCCATTGCGCAGGTATGCTATGTATATGGCATGCCTTTCGTTTCGTTCCGTGTCATCAGCGACATTCCGCTCAAAGACACCGATGCGAGTATGTATTACGACTTCTGGAGCAAGGTTGCCGAAGGCAGTTTCGAGGTTACAAAGCATTTTATCAACACACTTTAAACACAAAGAACAATATGGACAAGATACCTTCTTTCACCATCGACCACGACCGTTTGCTGCGTGGTATCTACGTCAGCCGACAGGATTGTGTAGGCAACGAAGTAGTAACAACCTTCGACATTCGTATGAAAGAGCCCAACCGAGAACCTGCATTGCACATCGGTGCGCTCCATACCATAGAACATTTGGCGGCAACCTACCTGCGAAACGATGCCGAATGGAAAGAACGTGTGGTTTATTGGGGACCTATGGGCTGCCTGACGGGCAACTACTTGATACTGAAAGGCGACCTGAAGTCGGCAGAGATAGTAGACCTTATGCGTCGTACTTTCGAGTTTGTCGCTTCGTTCGAGGGCGAAATACCAGGCGCAGCACCTAAGGATTGCGGCAACTATCTGCTTCACGACCTGCCGATGGCGCGCTGGGAAAGTCGCAAATTCGTAGACGAGGTATTGAATAAGATTACCGAAGACAACCTTATATATCCGTTCCGCGAAGAATAATAAGAAAAAAAAACTTTTACCTTTCAAATTGTTGTGGTTCTTAAAAAAAAAGAATTATATTTGCAACTGAACGGAAAGATATCGTTTACCACTGACAAAAGCGTTCATAAACATTTCCCCCGTTCCGTCCCATTGTATGAGGCAAACGGGGGTAATTTGTCTAACTAATTATAAAAAAATACGACTATGAAACCAAAACTACTTTTCTCATTGTTTGCCATAGCAATAATGCTGATGGCAGCACTACCGACGCAGGCACAAAAGAACGAAGCGTATGTCGTAGTAAGCGACGACGGCGCAACGCTCACGTTCTATTACGACGCACAGAAATCGAGCCGAACGGGTACGGTGTATGGTATTAAGGAAACCCGATACCAAGGCAGATGCCCGGCTTGGGCAGGAGTTCCCGAAGCTAATAATACATGGACTACTACGGTCGTGTTCGATACATCGTTCAAAAACTACCGCCCGACAACCACACGTTGTTGGTTTGGCGATTGCAGAGCCTTGAAGAATATCACGGGTTGGGAAAATCTCAACACGTCTGAAGTAACCGATATGACGGAAATGTTCTTTGCTTGCACTTCCTTAACCTCGCTCGACCTATCGAACTTCAACACGGCAAACGTTACCAACATGAGCATGATGTTCATGCACTGCATTGCTCTGACCTCGCTCGACCTATCGAGTTTCAACACAAAGAACGTAACCAACATGAGGCACATGTTCTTCAACTGCAAAGCACTGTCTTCGCTCAATCTTTCAAGTTTTAACACGAAGAACGTAAGAAATATGAGCAGTATGTTCTCTGTCTGCGCCAATATGACCTCGATTAATGTCTCGAACTTCAACACCGAGAACGTAACCGATATGGAAGAGATGTTCATGAGTTGCACCAAACTGACATCGCTCAATCTTTCAAACTTCAATACAGCAAAAGTTACCCGTATGGGCAATATGTTCAGGGCTTGCTCAAACCTAACCGCACTTGACCTTTCGAGCTTCAATACGGCAAATACAATAAACATGGGAGAGATGTTCAATGAATGTCAAAACCTGACTTCGCTCAACCTATCAAGCTTTAACACAACTAACGTAACCAGTATGGCAAATATGTTTCGTGGTTGCAGCAGTCTGAAATCGCTTGACTTATCAAACTTCAACACGGCTAAAGTTGGTTTTATGGATAATATGTTCGACGGATGCATCAGTCTGACCACCCTCAACATTTCGAGTTTCAATACAAAGGAAGTAATCCATATGAGGAGTATGTTTCGGAACTGCAAGAAACTGACTTCGCTCGACCTGACAAATTTCAACACGAAAGGTACAGTGTCGTTCAGCGAAATGTTCAGCCATTGCGAGTCTCTGACCACCATTTACTGCAATGATGCATGGAATTGCAGCACTGCAAAGGATATGTTCAGCTTCTGCGAGAAACTCAAAGGTGCAGTGGCATACGACAAGAACAAAACCGATGGGTCGATGGCAAACCCCGATACGGGATATTTCACAAGAAAAACACCATCGGGAATTTCGGCAGGCATGTCATCGAACAACGCTACCGTAAGAACTATTTACTCTGTCAATGGCAAGAAACAGAAGGAATTGCAGCGTGGAGTAAATATCGTTCGTATGAGCGACGGCACAATACGCAAGGTTATAAAATAGGAAACAAGAGACAAGTAACGGAACAACACCGTTTGTCGTAACGGAGTTATGGCATTCATCGCAACGAAGTTACGACCAACAGAGCAACGTAGTTACGACGATTGGGAGTAACTCCGTTACGGCAAAAGCCTCTATTCGGCAACTGTTTCAATGGTTTCTAAACTCAAAGAAACAAAAGGAAGATACAGTTTAGACAATACAACAAACCGCCTTGGCAGCTCTGCCAAGGCGGTTTGTTGTTAATGTGCGTTCGGTATAAGAAAGCAGTTCAAGTAGGCATCTCTTAGGTATTTTTGGCGTTCTTCTCTAATAGAATAATGAGGGTTTTTAGGTTTAACTTTGTAAAGATAATTCCGTTAAAAAGTGATAACTGCGCTTTGACATTGCGAAAGCGGCTCTTTTGCGATGCAAAACCTACGCTTTTACCGTGCAAAACAGCCGCTTTTGGAATGCAAAACAATAGGTTTTGCAACACGCTGACGTATAGAGTGTTATGCAATAATTATGCTTGTGAAAAATATTTACACTCTTATCGTCTTCTTTTCCCTCATAAAATAACGTGAGTTCAGTGTAAGAATATAAGGACGAAGATACTTCACTTCTTTTCGATTATCAGCATATCAAATCATAATCAATTCTTTCTTGGCATTGCCTTGATAAACAATATACTGCTTAATTCTTACATCAAACTCACGTTTCTTATTGTTTCCTTTTACAAATTAAACTTGTATCCTACCGATACTGTAATGATTTTGTTTTTACTATCGCTTAAATCGTGGTTGTAAACCTTTGAAAGTCCGATATTGTAGCGAGCCGTCAGCATCACGTTTTCATATTCGTAGCTTAAGCCAACAGGTATGGAAAAGGCGGTTTTCTTGAACAAATACTTTGCACTACCTTCACTAACTTCATTTTTATCGTACTTTATTCCACCCTTTCCGTCCGTTTCATAGCCTTGCATTTCAGTGTGCGATGTAGCCTTTGTAAGGAAAGATGGCTGACAACCAACCGAGAACGACAAGCCTTTCGATACATAAACATGAGCAAGCAATGGAACATCAACATAGCCAAGATTGAAATATGAATCATGGAACACGGTGCCACTCCTTGCTGACAGGTCGGCAGGTACGTCCTCAAAGTTGCAACCTGCCTGTGTATAAGCAACACCACCAGACAACGCCAACTTATCTGTCAGTTGGTAATATACATCTGCACCGCCCGAGAAACCTATCCTCGTCTGCGAATGCGAAATTCTGTTATCTGCAACACCGATAGCTTCATTGGTTAGATTAGCAAAGCTAACGCCGACGTGTGGTACTACCGACCACGTTCCCCACTTAGGTTGTGCCTGTACTGCGAATACAGAAAGCACAAATAAAGATAATAAAAAAAGTCGTCTCATAAGTATGTTTTATTTTACTTATAAAACGACCTTTTCACCTTATTATTATATTATAGGCTGGCTTTTTCAGTTCTACAACCGAATAGGCAGGGATAATAAAGAAAGTGTTTACTCCTTGCTTTCGCGCTTACGCTCAAGGTGGTCGAGCAGTATCTTGCGCATACGAATGCTCTTCGGCGTTACTTCGATATACTCATCTACCTTTATATATTCTATACATTCTTCAAGGCTCATCTCCACTTTCGGTATCACGCGCGCCTTGTCGTCAGAGCCTGACGCACGCACATTGGTAAGTTGCTTCGCCTTTGTTACGTTGATAACCAAGTCTTTCTCGTGCACATGCTCGCCGACAACCTGTCCGCCGTAAACCTCTTCGCCCGGGTCGATGAAGAATTTGCCACGGTCTTGCAACTTGTCGATAGAGTAAGCGTATGCCGTTCCGTTCTCCATAGCAATCATAGAACCATTGGTACGACGTGTGATTTCGCCCTTGAAAGGTTGATATTCCTTGAAACGGTGCGCCATAATCGCCTCGCCCTGACTTGCAGTAAGCACGTTTGTGCGGAGTCCCATTATACCACGAGAAGGTATTTCAAACATTATGTTCACACGGTCGCCCTCTGTATCCATACTCAAGAGTTCGCCCTTGCGACGTGTTACCATATCAATCATCTTGCTTGAGAACTCGTCGGGAACGTTAATCGTAAGTTCCTCGATAGGCTCGCAACGCTGTCCGTCTATCTCCTTGTATATTACTTGTGGCTGTCCCACCTGCAATTCGTAGCCCTCACGGCGCATTGTCTCCACCAAAACCGATAGGTGTAACACGCCACGGCCGCTCACAAGCCACTTGTCCATGGCTCCTTCTACGGGCGAAACACGCAAGGCGAGGTTCTTTTCAAGCTCTTTGTCGAGGCGTTCGCTTATGTGGCGCGACGTACAGAACTTGCCTTCCTTTCCAAAGAAAGGCGAATCGTTAATGGTAAAGAGCATACTCATCGTTGGTTCGTCCACTGCAATGGGTGGCAAAGCTTCTGGATTGTCGTAATCGGCAATGGTATCGCCAATCTCGAAATGCTCCAAACCGATGATGGCACATATATCGCCAGAGCCGACAGCATCGGTCTTGCGGTGCGTCATACCCTCGAAGGTGTGCAGTTCCTTAATCTTTGTGCGTTCCTTGCTGCCGTCTCTATGGCAGATCGTAATGTTCTGACCGTCTTTCAATGTGCCACGATGCACACGACCGACAGCAATTCGCCCCGTATAACTTGAGAAATCCAACGATGTAATGAGCATCTGCGGCGTACCTTCCAATCGGCGTGGCGCAGGAATAGCCTTGACGATTAAGTCTAAAAGATAATCTATGTTTTCGGTTTGCTCCTTCCAGCTTGCGCTCATCCAGCCGTTCTTTGCCGAGCCATATACCACGGGGAAGTCCAACTGTTCCTCCGTAGCGTTCAAATCGCACATCAAGTCGAACACCATTTCGTACACTTCTTCAGGGCGACAGTTAGGTTTGTCCACCTTGTTCACTACCACAACAGGCTTCAAACCCAATTGCAGAGCCTTCTGAAGCACAAAGCGTGTCTGCGGCATAGGACCTTCGAAGGCGTCTACCAACAGCAAACAGCCGTCTGCCATATTCAACACACGTTCTACTTCGCCACCGAAATCGGAGTGCCCCGGTGTATCAAGAATATTTATTTTAGTATCTTTCCAATTGATACTTACGTTTTTGCTGAGAATTGTTATCCCTCGTTCGCGCTCCAAGTCATTGGAGTCTAACACTTCGTCGCTGTTGTTTTGTCCGTCACGGAAGAGTTTTCCAGCGAGCATCATCTTGTCTACCAGCGTTGTTTTACCGTGGTCTACGTGCGCAATTACTGCGATGTTCCTAATATCTTGCATTTATTATGTCTTAAATCCACACTCAATTGTGGGTGCAAAATTACAAATAATAATCGTAAAAGTATTGTGGAATAAATAAAATGTTGTAACTTTGCAGCGCACTTTCGGAAATACCGATGCATTTGACATTGTGAGCCGTTACGATTAAGGCGGCTTTTACAATGGAAAGATGTAATTGCAAACAACATTAATCAACAAAGTAAAATGTATTTAAGCAAAGAAAAGAAAGAAGAAATCTTCAGCCAGTACGGCAAAGAACAGAAGGTAGAGGACACTGGTTCAGCAGAAAGCCAAATCGCATTGTTCACCTATCGCATCAAGCACTTGACAGAACACGTTAAGAAGAACCACAAGGACTTCGTTACAACTCGTTCACTTACTCGTCTTGTAGGTAAGCGTCGTGCGCTTCTCGACTATCTGTACAAACACGACATCGAGCGTTACCGTGCAATCATTAAGAAACTCGGCCTTCGTCGATAAGGTTTCAGAAAGCATACAAATCCCCACAAACAATCGCTGTTTGTAGGGATTTTTTATGTCCAACTTATGATTAGCCGATAGTTATCGATTGAGTTGGTTTTCTTTTTCTCGCTCAAGAAAAATACCGAAAAACACCTTTGGTTTTGTAAAGATAATTCCCTTAAAAAGTGATAACTGCGTTTTGACATTGCGAAAGCGGCTGTTTTGCGTTGCAAAACCTACGCTTTTACCGTGCAAAACAGCCGCTTTTGGAACGCAAAACAATAGGTTTTGTAATACACTGAGGCATAGCAAGTTATACAACAGTTACACCTGCGAAAAATATTTACATAGTTATTCTCTTCTTTTCGACCATAAAACAAGTTATTCCTACATATTCTATATATTACCTTAACTTAGCTGAGCACTTTGTGCAACAGTTTTTTAGTATTTCAAAATAAAAAGCAATATCTGTTCTTTTCTTTTATTTTTATAAACTGTTTGTTATCTGATAGTTACTCGTTAATATAGATTAAAACTATATTAACATAGATAAAACCGATTGGAGACTAAGTAAATGTTTCCTATCTTTGCATCAGAAAACGATACAAATAACAACAAATTAAAAGGAAAAAGTATGAAGAATTTAGAATTTATCGGATTAGAAGAGAGTAAGGTAAGCAAAGTAAGAGAAGCACTTGCACAGTTGTTGGCAGATTTCCAAATCTATTATACCAACCTCCGCAACCTCCACTGGAACGTAAAAGGACACAGCTTCTTCATTATGCACGAGAAGTACGAAGAAATGTATAACAGTGCTGCTGCACACGTAGACGAAATTGCAGAGCGCATTCTGCAGCTGGGTGGCACACCCGAAAGCAAGTTCAGCGAGTACCTGAAGATAGCAACCATCAAGGAACTTGGCAAGGTAGAATGTGGCAAAGAGGCTATGGAGCACATCTTAGGCTACTTCAAGAACCTCATTGCACAAGAACGTGCGCTCATCGCATTGGCAGGTGAAGCAAACGACGACGTAACTGCCGACCTTATGACGGGCTACATTGCAGCACAGGAAAAGACTGTTTGGATGCTCCTCGCTTTTGCTGAACACCACCACAAAGGCGACTGTGGTTGCGAAAAGAAGTAAGCAACAAGAATATACAGATTAAATTTCAAAAGGGTATGTCGTTTTTTCGACATACCTTTTTGAATTATATAAGATTAAATATTTACAGAAAAAGCGATGTAAGGTAATAACCTGCATCGCTTTCCTATTATAATTATTATCTATCTGATTACTCAAATTCAGTCCATTTTGCACCTGCTATACCAGGACCACCTTCGTGAATTTCATCTTGATTTTGTTCATTTGGACTTCCTTCTCCACCGACACTTGCACCGGCTTGAGCTCCGCTACCCGCCAAAACGGTTTCACTTTCCACATATATAATACTGGTCTGTGTAGCAATATAGCTTTTCTTCATTTTAAATAAAAGTTTTATCATTTATTGTTTTACAAATTTCTTACCATTAATAATATAGATACCTTTAGGAAGTTTATCCATATTCTGGACGTTGTAATTTATCAATTGTCCATTGATATTATATATCCTATTGTCCTTAAGCACATCGGCAACCACTGATATTGTACCTATTTTGGTAGGAGTATCTGCTTCGTTGTCAGCATATTCAATAGCAACCTTAGCCTTTACTCCATCGTCTTTGGTAAGAAGAATGCAAGCTGCATACTTCGACCACTTCGTACCAGCAGTTGTTTTTGTTTTATAAAAGTTGTTTTTATACTTACTTTCATCGTCGCCAGAGTAATAATAATAAGAGTGTTCTACCAGTTGCTTATTATCATCATAATTGCCTACGAACGTATAAGTAACACCATCAGCTTCAAAGGAAACCTTCTTTAATAAGTCTGCCTTTTCGTTTTCTTTTGCTTTCTTTATATCAACACCTGTAATAGTGCACAGTACGCCTTTCCTATCACCAGTATGAAATCCTGGGTGAATCATATAAGGGTGGTGAGCTTTCGTACTTCCTTCTACCACTTTTTTAAATTCTAACTTAATGGTTTTATTATTCTTCTTGTCTTTGGCAACTTTAACACCAGAGAACTCAACAACTTCAACAGTAGCACCGTATGCACTTTCCAATTGCTCACGAGTCATTTCGAATGGAAAACACATCGTATACCACTTATCGCCTTTCATATCTTCCCAGCTTTCTTCTTTTACTTCGCCCCCAATAAGCATAAAGTCTTGCCAGCCTTTATACTCGGGATAGGTATTTGAATTGTTACCATTGTTGTATCTTCCGTCTTCTATTTTTGCCCATTTGTGTCCATATTCACCTGTCGTGTATGCTCGGGTATTAGAAGAAGTTCCTAATGTTCTTGCGTCTTCATTCACATATTTTTCATAAGCGGCTTTTGGATAATGAAATACAGTACGTGTTTTCATTTTCGTTTCATCGTAAGGGTGGTAATCTTTTCTTGTTACTTTTTCTCCAGTTCCTGCACCATTGTACGTGTACCATTGAGTATTAATAGGCTCAAATCCTTGTTCGGCACATTTTGTTTCTGTACCAAGAACATATACATCTGAAAGATTGTAATTCTGTTGGAAAGCAGTTTTCTCTATAAGTTCAACATTAGCAGGAATTGTTATTGTTTTTAATTCATAACATAACCCAAATGCTTGTTCACGAATATACCTAAGTGAATTTGGCAAACGAATAGTCTTTATTGCCGAACCATGAAAAGCACCTTTTTTAATTTCTTCCAATCCTTCGGGTAATACTATATCTTCCAACTTAGAACAATCTTTAAATGCCTGTGCATCTATCGTTTTTGTTCCATTATAAAACTCTACATTTTTTAAAGCTGTACATTGTGCAAAGCATTGACGACCTATTGTGCCAACACCTTTTTTAAAGATTATCTTTTCTAATGTCTTTGATTGTTGAAATGCTTGAACCCCTATATTCACAACTTCATCAGGATTTTCTAAGTTATCAGGGAAAATAACTTCCTTGATACAATTATTTCGTTTACTAACCAAACATTGAGTAGGTACTTCTTTTGTAGTCTTTGGAAAAGTAAGATATTCTAACTTTGACATCATTCCCAACCATTGCAAATCAGCATCATTCATTAATTTAGCATTTTCCAAATCAAGTTTTAGAATGTTAGGAAATTGATTTTGGTAATTCCAACTACCAAACAAGAAATACGCATCTTCAGAACTTATCTGTGCTCCATTCTGCGTAACAACCACCATTTTGGTAGCATTTTTAACTGTTTCCGGCAATCCATTGTAGCCATCTTTTAAATCTCCTGTTCGCTGTAATGTAAGTGTAACAGTGCCATCAGCAGCTGTAGAATGCTTAAGCTCTGCCTTAGCATTACCGAGTATTAGCAAGCTAATACATAAAAATAAAATTTTCTTCATATATAAATTGTTTCTGTCTATCTTATTTAATTATAATTCAGTAAGTAAAATATCAAAACAAGCCATCCCTTTTAATTTTTTTACAAAGGTAATACTATTTATTTTTACCCTCCCCTAATTAACGTTTATTAACTTTAGTATTTGTTTATTTAACACAAAAACATGCTTTAAATGGGGGCTATATTTTATAAAAACAAGATAAAGAGTTCGATTTTGCAATCTCCCATAACATGAATTCGATATACTCCCTGTGCAATGAGCCTGCTTTTGGCAATGATTTCAATGTTCATAGACGGTTTCTTGGGCAATAGTTTATAAGCTATCAAATTTGTTGCAAAGTTGTTAAAGAAACAATAAATACCCTTTATACTCTCACACTGTTGCCTCTCTATTCCTCGTTTTATAGAGAGAAAACAGACAACAAAAATGTAAACATTCTTCAAAAGTACATCTATTGACTAATTTGCTTGTTATCAACGCATTACAAAACCTATTGTTTTGCGTTCCAAAAGCGTAGGTTTTGCACGGTAAAAGCGTAGGTTTTACATTGCAAAACCTACGCTTTCGCAATGCCAAAGTGCAGTTATCACTTTTTAAGAGAATTATCTTTACAAAGTTAAACGAAAGAACGCTCACTGTTTCATTAGAGAACTTGCTTAGAAAACATCTGTGAGATAGCTTGCTTAACCTGCTTTCTTATGCCGAACTCACATTATATTAATGTGAAAAAATAATCGTTTACGGTATAATTTCCTTTAAAGGAATCATCACAAAGTCGCGTTCTTCCATTAAAGGGTGTGGCACCTTGAGGTCGGGTTCACTGATTTTAAGGTCGTCTATCATCAGAATGTCAATATCAATGATGCGGTCTTGATACTTGCGATTAACGGTTTTATGGCTACGTCCCATTTCTTTCTCAATGGCTTGCGTGGTTTCTAACAGCTGACGGGGTGCGTGCTGCGTATCTACACATAGGCAAACATTGAGGAAATTGTTAGGACTTTCGAATCCCCAAGGCTCGGTTTCGAGGAACGACGACTGCCGAACGACCTCTCCTACTCTATTCTGAATAAGAGAAATAGCTTCGTTTAAGATTGCCTTGCGGTTGCCAAGGTTAGAGCCTAACCCAAGATACACTGTGTGCTGCATCTTTGTTTGTCTGCTTTAAAATCCTTTAAATACGGAATTAATCGTTCAAGATGAGCAGTGCATCACCGAAGCAACCGAACTTATAACCCGCCTTGACAGCCTTGTCGTAAGCCTCCATTATAAGGTCGTATCCACCAAATGCCGCTGTTTCCATCAACAAAGTAGAATACGGGTGATAGAAATTAACGAGCATAGAGTCTGCCAAACCGAAGTCGTAAGGTGGGAAGATGAACTTGTTTGTCCAACCATCGTATTCTTTCAACATACCGTCTGTGCCTACAGCAGTTTCGGTTGCCTTCACAACACTTGCACCAACGGCACACACACGATGGTTTGCAGCTTTCGTTTCGTTCACGATTTTGCAAGCCTCCGCAGAGATATGCATTTCCTCTGAATCCATTTTGTGCTTCGTAAGGTCTTCCACTTCAATGTCGTGGAAGTTGCCCAAACCGCAATGCAAGGTGATATAAGCAGTCTGAATGCCTTTTATCTCCATCATCTTCATAAGATGTTCGGAGAAGTGGAGGTTTGTTCCAGGTGCAGTAACCGCTCCTTCGTGCTTTGCAAACACCGTCTGGAAGTTCTCCAAATCGTCAGCGTCGGCATGCGCAAAATCCTCGTCGGCACCTTTCGGACGGTTGTCTATGATGTAGCGGGGCAGCGGTGCCTCGCCCAAAGCATAGAGTTCGCGCTTGAATTCTTCGTGCGAACAATCGTAAAGGAAGCGAAGTGTGCGTCCACGCGACGTGGTATTGTCAATCACTTCGGCAACCATAGAGCCCGATTCGTCGAAGAAGAGCTTGTTGCCAATACGTATTTTGCGGGCAGGTTCTACCAAAACGTCCCACAAACGCATTTCTTGATTCAGCTCTCGCAGCAAGAATACCTCGATTTTAGCATCGGTCTTTTCCTTCGTACCATAAAGACGAGCGGGGAAAACCTTTGTGTCGTTGAATATAAAGGTGTCGCCTTCATCAAAATAATTCACTACATCTTTAAAGCGGATATAGTCTTCTTCCGTAGGTTCACCCTTTATTTTCTTGTTGTTATACATATCAATCGTTCCCGATTTCTTATGCACAACCATCAAACGGGCTTCGTCTCTACGCGTTACTTTGAATACTTGACTTGTTCCGTCGGCACGGTTCAACACACGTTCTGACGAATGTGGATACAAAGCTACCTGCTCGTTGGGCAAGTTGAATTTAAATTGCGAAAGCTTCATTTATCTGTAATTTCTATGTTCTGTTCGTTCAACCATTCTTGGAAATGGTCGTAATTTATACATTTTTCTACTCTTATATCGCCTACTTGGGTGCGTCGGAGCGCAACAAGATAGGCACCGCTATTGATAGCACGCCCTAAATCGCGTGCCAATGCGCGTATGTAGGTTCCCTTGCCGCAAACAACTCGGAGTGTAAGTTGCATCTTCTCGGCATCGAAACTGGTAATTTCTATTTCGTCTATCCTTATTTTCTTAGGTTTCAGAACTACGTCCTCGCCGTTTCTACGATAGTCGAAAGCACGTTGTCCATTCACTTTTACAGCACTGTAAGTAGGCGGTATCTGCTCAATGTCGCCGATAAACTGCTGCAATTCCGTTTCTATCAGCTCTCTCGTGATATGTTCTGTGGGGAAAGTTTCGTTTTCCTCGTGCTCCATATCATAGCTTGGTGTGGTCGCTCCCAACTGCATTGTGGCAACATACTCCTTTGTATGCGTCTGCAAAGTTTCTATCTGCTTGGTCATTTTGCCTGTTGCAAGAATGAGAACACCTGTTGCCAATGGGTCGAGCGTACCTGCATGACCTATCTTTACACGTCCTCCCTGCGCCTTCGAGCAAAGATAACGCACGTGCGCCAACGCCTTGAAACTCGTTATTCCATACGGTTTGTCGATGGGTATGATAACACCTTCCTTGAAATTCATACGTTTCTGACTGAAGCGTTTAAACGTTAATCGACCATATTCAGCGACATTCCAGAAAGCAACATCGCCAAAAGGATAACACCAACGATGATACGATACCAACCAAAGGCTTTAAAACCATACTTCGTAAGGAAGCTTACAAACCACTTCATAGCAAATATGGCAACTGCAAAAGAAACCACACAGCCTACACCTAATAAGAAAAAGTTGTCGCTTGTAGCCCATTTTACATCTTCCTTCATCATATCGTACACGTCAAGAATAGTTGCGCCCGCCATCGTCGGTACGGCAAGGAAGAACGAAAACTCTGCTGCTTTCTTGCGTGTAAGTTTGTTTGCCATACCACCAACAATGGTAGACATAGAGCGGCTCATACCGGGAATGACCGAAAGACATTGGAACAAACCTATGAGAAACGCACGCTTAGGCGTTACTTCGTTCTCTTCTCTGCCCTTATTGAAGATGTTATCGCAGAAAAGCATAAAGATACCACCCAGCACAAGCGTTATGGCTACCACCCAAATAGAGTCCAACAACCAATCGAGCAAGCCGCTTTTCTTGGCTGCCAAGCCTACAACAACAGCTGGCAACACACCAATGATAAGCAGTCCGTACAGTTTCCACATTTCAGGCTTGAAGGAAAAAAACTTCTTCCAATACAGACAAACAACCGAAAGAATAGCTCCAAACTGTATGATGAACGTAAAAGCGTGAACAAACGGATTGCCCTGCTGCACGCCCAACAGGTGTTGGGTTATTATCATATGACCTGTCGAAGACACAGGCAGGAACTCTGTCAAGCCTTCAACAATGGCAATAATAATGGTTTGAATTAAGTCCATTATGCTTCGGCGTCGTCTTTATGTTTCGGCTGGTACATAATGGCACCAATAATAGAGATGAAACCAATGAATGTAACTACAGGAGCAACCTTTATCTTCATAGCACTGAAGATTTCAGGATTATACTGCGTCTCGGTAGAACTGCCACCGCTCATCAATATGAAGCCCAACACTACAATGGCAACACTGATAGCCAACAAGATGAAATTGATTTTGCTAAATGCTAAATTCTTCTTATCCATTTCATTATAAATTATGAAATGCCACCCACCTGCTTGTCGGCAACATTTCCAAGAATATCCTTTGTTTTAGATTTTATACAGCGAACTTGCTTTCATTCGCAAGAACTTGTTCACCGAAAGCCACGAGCAGAAGAAAGTGATGAGAATGCCAAATGCCAACATAATAACGGCAGTAACCACCATAACATTCAAATCCAGCACCACAGCTATCTCTGGGTCGTAAGTATATAATAGGTACATACCCAAGCCAAGCACGGCAATCGCTATCAAGGCAGATACGAAACCCTGCAAAACGGCTGTGCGCAGGAATGGCATTCGTATGAAGTTCCACGATGCACCAACGAGCTTCATCGTGTGAATGGTGAAGCGGCGGGCATACATACTCAAACGTATCGTATTGTTAATGAGCGAGAACGACACCACCGTAAGCAAGGCTGCGATAATCAGCAGCACAATACTAATCTTGCCCAACGTTCGGTTCACGCTTTCCACCAAGTCTTGTCGGTAGGTAATATCGCTGACACCCTTGAACTTCTTCAGCTGTCCTGCAATGGCTTTAATAGAGTCGTTGTTGGCATAATTTGCCTTTAACTTCACCTCAATTTCTGCCGTAAACGGGTTTTCGCCTGCAAATTCGGCAGGATTGGCTCCCAATTCGCGAGTGCCTTCCTTCAAGGCTTCTTCCTTGGAAACGAAGTTCAGATTACTGATATAGTGCAATTGGTCTACTTGCGCACACAGCGTTGCACATTCTTCGTTGCTCATATCGGGTTGAAGAATCATCGTTACCGTCAAATTCTCTTTCACGAATTGGCTGAGGTTGCGGCTCGTAAACACCGTTAAAACCACCATTCCGATAAGGATAAGCACCATTGCCGTGCTTATGCAGAGCGTTACTACTTGCAAGCTGTGAGGCTTCTCTATCTTTTTATGTCTTTTCGCCATCTGTTATAAATTTGGGGATAATACGCCAAAGTTGATGCAAAGATACTGTAAAATAAGGTAATGGCAAAAGAATTTATATTTTATTTACACACGTAACAAAAATTCCGATATTGCCCCTTCGCTTTCCAAGCAGAAAGACACAACCTTACCGACTGAACAAGACGAAACCAAACGGCTCCTTTAGCGCATATTCTTTATTTGCAAACAAACCTTAAATCAGCTCCCGAATTGTTAATTTTCAGAGCCTCAACTCCGAAATTACGGGCACTTTTCTGCACCACGGCAAAAGTTTTTGCAAATTCTCGCTCTTTTCACGTGCTACTTTAAGCCGCTGAAAAGCAAGCTGTTGCACGCTTATTGGGTAGTACTGTGCAACAAATACAGCTTGTTTGTGTGGCAAAACAAGGGTTTTTCGCCCTATTTTGCACACAATTTCAGCATAAATATAGCTCAAATAGCTTGCAAAAGCGGCTGTTTTGCATTGCAAAAGTGCCGCTTTTGGTCGGTAAGAGCTACACTTTCGCAAAGTAAAATAAGCTATTTTACAAATTCATTCCTTTTTTATCGCTTTCTTTTTCTCTATTTCACCCTTTTCAGTTGTGTTAAATTTATTGCGCCATTTACTGGATTTCAGAACAATAAATACGAAGTGCCAAAAATGCAAATACTCCGCTTTTGAATCCAGAAACTATCTATTCTGCGATGTTAAGAAACATTGTAAAGTGCTTTTTTTAAATACATTACGGTTTAATAGTAAATTATTTGTTGTTTATTTGGCATTTTAATGAAATATAATTACTTTTGCAACTAACAACTAACGCAACTTATAAGATGAGGAAAAATATCCAAACAACTCTACTACTATTGTTTTTCTTTACATCATTAGATATGATGGCGCAAAGTATTAAAGGAAAAGTTGTAGACGCACAAGGTGCGCCCCTTGAATTGGCGAACGTTTGTCTGCTCTCAAAAGCCGACTCTTCGTTTATTAGCGGTGCAGCAAGCAAAGCTAATGGAGTATTTACCATTGAAACAAAAAGTATTGATGGCATTTTGAGAGTTTCGTGTATGGGCTACGAAACAAAATACTCAGACTGCCATTCTGCTGATGCAGGCACCATTATATTAATGCCAAGCAGTAACGAAATGGCTGAAGTTGTGGTGAAAGGCAACAGGAGTCTTTATACAATGAATGCAGGAGGACTTACGTCTACCATACAAGGCAGTGCGTTAGCGAAACTGCCTTCACTCTCCGACGTACTCAACCAGCTGCCTTTCCTTAGTGCTTCGGACAATGCAATCACCGTATTAGGGAAAGGTAAACCGCTTGTTTATCTTGACGGAAGAAAAATAACAAGTAACACAGAACTCGTAGGGTTGAAAGGCAATCAAATAAGAAATGTGCAGGTAATAATGAACCCTAGTAGCCGTTACCCGTCAAATGTGGGAGCAGTGATACGCATTACAACAATTCGTACACAAGGCGATGGTTGGTCGGGGACAATACAATGGAACGGAAAAGTAAACCATAATTTTGGTCAAAACGACTTTCTTAAACTCAACTACCGCAAGGGGGCATTTGATATTTTCGGCTCTGTTTATTACCAAGAAAACAAATCAGACGAGGAGCAAACCAACGATGTAGCGTTTAATTATAAAGGGACAACGATTGTATCGCATAATTCAAACAAACAAAATAGCAAGGGTAGGTATCTTGTTTCGCAGGCTGGTACAAACTATGTATCACTCGATAACAGCTTTTATGCAGGACTGAAGTATATATATTCTCGAACCATAAAAATCCCGTTCAACCTTTATTCTACGCTAACATCTTCCGACTTGGAAGGCAACCATACATTTAACAGCTATTATTTTCAAAACTATTATGGTGGAAGACATAATGCAACAGCCTATCTTTTGAAGACTTTCAAGAACAAATGGGAGGTGGAAATGAATACCACTTATGCTCGTATCGACTTTACAACCGATTTGAATACCACCGAAATAGAACACAACAAAACAATAACAGTTGGTAGCAAGAGCTATCGAAAGACAGATATGTTTGCCGAAAATGTAATGTTTTCAAAGTCAATGCCTATCGGTAAGTTTACATTTGGCGAGGAATACACTTACACCAACAATACGCAAGCCTTTGAATTAGCCGACCCTGACCACACTTCTTCCTTGACATCGAATGGTAATCAGGCAAAACAAAACTCGTTGGCACTATTCAGTGAGTACAGTAAAGCGTGGAAACATTGGAGTACCAATGTTGGCTTACGGTACGAGTGGGTAGCTTTCGATTATAGATTGAATGGCGTTAAACAAGATGCACAATCGAAAAAGTACGGCAACTTATTGCCAACGCTTTCTTTAAACTATTCTAAGAGCAGTTTCGGAACTACTTTATCGCTCCGCTCCATCATTGCACGTCCGTCGTATATGCAGTTAAGAGCCAGCCGAGCTTATAACAATCGCTATGCCTATGAGGGTGGAAATCCGTCCTTGCAGCCTGCAAATATCTACGACTTGGGGTTACTTCTGCGCTATAAAGACTTGGTCTTGAGTTCAAATTACATTATTTATAAAAACGCAATATCGTTTTACGAAGAAGTATTAGAAGACAAACCGATTCGATTAAATTCATTTATAAACATTGATTACCAAAGTTTCAATCTTATGGCATCTTATGCTCCAACATTCGGAATATGGAAACCGTCGGTAACATTACAGGCTTATTTCCAACAGCTTGAATACAATAGTATGAAGTATACAAAACCAATAGCAAAGTATTCTTTCAAGAATTTATTTTCATTTCCAAAGTCTTACACTGCCACATTGAACTTTTCGGGATATACAGCAGGCAACGACGGACTGCTTTACTATAAACAGAACTTCACGACATCAGCATCATTAATCAAGAGTTTCCCTTTCGGCTTGATGGTGGCATTAAGTATAGAGGACATATTCCACACCTCGCGAGAACGTTGGACAGTGAAAACACCAGATATTGAAGCTACCAAATGGTTGAAAGGCGATACACAATCTTTCACCCTAACCCTTCGTTACAGCTTCAATACAGCACGTAGCAAGTATAAAGGAAAGGGTGCAGGCAATAGCGAAATCAACCGTTTGTAGGAATAAAAAGGAAAGAAAACCACTGTATTGGCAGTTCTATGCAATTCCGAAAGAAATGTTTCTTTTGGAATTAAATATGCTTTGGTTTGTGCAAATACTAAGCTAAAAATGTGTAACTTTGCATTATCAAATAGTTAAATACAGTATGCGAGACTTGACTGATGCCGAATTGGCAAAGCTGATAGACAAGGATATATTTCATAAAATCTCTGATGCAGCCGACAAACTCGGCTTGGAATGTTACGTTGTGGGCGGTTATGTCCGCGACTTATTCCTTGAACGACCCTCTAACGACATTGATGTCGTTGTAGTGGGGAGCGGTATCAGCGTTGCCAACGAACTGAAAAAGACAATTGGAAAGCGGGCGCACATATCGGTTTTCCACAACTTTGGCACAGCACAAGTGAAATTTGGCGGTATGGAAGTGGAGTTTGTCGGCGCACGCAAGGAGAGCTACAGCCACGACAGCCGTAAGCCTATCGTGGAAGACGGCACGCTGGAAGACGACCAAAACCGACGCGACTTTACCATAAATGCAATGGCAGTGTGCTTGAACAAGAGCCGTTTTGGCGAATTGGTAGACCCATTCGGCGGTGTAGACGACCTTTGGGACGGCATTATCCGTACTCCGTTAGACCCCGACATTACTTTTTCGGACGACCCTCTGCGTATGATGCGTTGTGTAAGATTTGCCACGCAGCTGAACTTTTTCATCGAAGACGAAACCTTCGAGGCATTGGAACGCAATGCCGACCGCATAAAAATTGTGAGCGGAGAGCGTATTGCCGACGAACTGAACAAGATAATGGCAACACGTACACCGAGCAAAGGCTTTATAGACTTGTATCGTTGCGGGCTGCTCCAGATTATCTTGCCCGAGCTTGTAGCAATGGACGTGGTGGAAACACGCAACGGCAGGGCGCATAAGAACAACTTTTTCCACACGTTAGAGGTACTCGACAACATATCAAAGGCAACCGACAACATTTGGTTGCGGTGGGCTGCACTGTTCCACGATATAGGTAAACCGAAGAGCAAGCGTTGGGACCCTGTTGCAGGTTGGACCTTCCACAGCCATAATATAATAGGTGCAAAGATGATTGCGTCAATCTTTAAACGTCTGAAATTCCCAATGGACGCCAAGATGAAATACGTGCGCAAGTTGGTAGACCTGCATATGCGCCCTATCATCATAGCCGACGAGGAAGTTACAGACTCTGCTGTTCGTCGCCTGATGAACGATGCCGGCGACGACATTGACGACCTGATGACGCTTTGCGAAGCTGACATAACGAGCAAGAATGCTGCACGCAAACAACGTTTCTTAGAGAATTTCAAGACCGTTCGTGAAAAGTTGGACGACCTTAAAGAACGCGATTACAAACGGTTGCTGCAACCGTGCATCGACGGCGACGAAATTATGGCACTGTTCAACCTAAAGCCCAGTCGCGAAGTAGGCGAATTAAAGAAAGCTTTGAAAGAAGCTGTCTTAGACAATCGTGTACCCAACGAACGTGAGCCGCTTATGGCATTGCTGAAGGAAAAAGCAGCAGAAATGGGGTTGATGTAAAGCATTTTGCCTGTAATGCAAAATGTTTTAATAACGCTGTATATCAGTATTTTATAAGCTTTAAATATAGAGTATGAGCATACAGGACGTTCTTGACCTTTTAAAATGTTTGTAATTATTGTTAAATATTACAGCCATATAAGGTTACAATTGAATAAAAAGCGTTACCTTTGCGAAGAGAAAACTCATTTTTTTGCTTGGGTTTTTAAAGAAATAGTATTTAAAGAGAAATACCAACAAGCTAAAGAATAAGTAAAAAAGATTATAAAATACAGACAGAAGTATGATTAAAAGCAAGTTTTTACTGTTGGCAGCATTAGCCACTACAGTGCTTTCAAGTTGTGGAGGAGGCAAACGCGAGTTGCCCAAGAACAACGAGTATCCCGTGATTACGATTAGTGCAGCGAATGCACAGATGAAAACCACCTATCCAGCCACTATTAAAGGTATTCAGGACGTGGAAGTTCGCCCAAAGGTAAGCGGTTTCATTACAAAACTTTATGTACACGAAGGCGAGGCTGTTCGTGCAGGACAGGTTTTGTTTGTTGTTGACAATGCCGTGTATCAGTCGGCAGTTCGCCAAGCTGAGGCTACAGTGGCATCAGCGCAAAGTGGCATTAGTCGTGCGCAAGCAAGCGTAGTGCAAGCTGCAGCTGCTTTAAATTCGGCACAGGCACAAGCTGCTACGGCACAGCTGACCTACAACAACAGCAAGAACCTATATAGTAATAAGGTGATTGGCGACTACGAGATGCAAGCTGCAAAGAATACTTACGAAACTGCACAGGCAGCTGTAAGTCAGGCGCGAAGCGGCGTTCAGGCAGCAAATTCAGGTATAAAACAAGCCGAAGCAGCGTTGAAACAAGCACAAGCAGGCTTGGCAACGGCAAAAGAAAATCTAAGTTTCTGCTATGTAAAGAGTCCTGCCAACGGTTTTGTAGGTAACCTTCCTTATAAAGAAGGTGCATTGGTAAGCCCATCTTCGCCAATGCCTGTAACAACTATCAGTAATATTTCGACAATGGAAGTTTACTTCTCGATGACCGAAGCTGACGTTCTTGCCCTCTCGCGCAACAACCGTGGCTTGGGCAACGCTATCAATAAGTTCCCGAAAGTAAGTCTCCAGTTGGTTGATGGTTCTATTTACAACCACGAGGGAACAATTGTCAAGACCAGCGGAATGATTGATGCGACAACTGGAACCATAAGCGTTATCGCTCGTTTCCCTAATCCAGAACACTTGTTGAAGAGTGGCGGCAGCGGAAAAGTTGTGATTGCGAAGAACGACAACAACGCTTTGATGATTCCTCAAGATGCCACTGTTCAGGTTCAAGATAAGATTTTTGTTTACAAGGTAGATGCCAACGGCAAGATACACTACTCTGAAATCAAGGTCGATCCACAGAACGACGGTGTGAACTACGTAGTTACTTCAGGTTTGAAGATTGGCGAAAGAATCGTTTCCAAAGGTTTAGCAACATTGGAAGACGGTATGGAAATAAAGCCTTTAACCCCTGCTCAATACGAAGAAGCATTGAAGAAAGCTGCCCAACTTGGCGAAAATCAAAGTTCGGCAAGTGGTTTCTTGAAGGCAATGAAGGGCAACGACGATAAGAAATAGACCGTAAAACAAAAGAATTATGACATTTACTAATTTTATAAAGCGTCCTGTACTTTCAACGGTGGTGTCGGTTTTCTTCGTGCTATTGGGTACGATTGGATTGATTTCGCTGCCAATTGAACAGTATCCAGATATTGCGCCACCAACCATTTCGGTAATGGCAAACTATCAAGGAGCTGACGCACAAACCGTATTGAACTCCGTTGTTACTCCATTGGAAGAGAGTATAAACGGTGTTGAGAATATGACTTATATACAATCAACGGCTACCAATGCTGGTCTTGCAATGATTACGGTTTACTTCAAGCAAGGTTCCGACCCTAATATGGCGTCAGTGAACGTACAGAACCGTGTGTCGCAGGCACAAGCCTTGCTACCAGCGGAAGTTACGCGTGCAGGTGTAACCGTGTCGAAACGCCAGAACTCGAACGTTGTGATGTATACATTGACAACCGACGATGGTCGTTACGACGACGAATTCCTCACAAACTACAACGCTATCAACATTATACCATTGCTGAAACGTGTCAATGGTGTAGGCGATGTGCAGAATCCGGGTATGAAAACCTATTCTATGCGTATATGGTTGAAGCCCGAAAAGATGAAGCAATATGGTCTTGTACCAAGCGATATTTCAGGTGCATTGGCTGAACAGAACATCGAAGCGGCTCCGGGTTCGTTCGGTGAGCAGAGCAATACGAAGTACGAATACACGATGCGATATAAGGGACGCCTCAAGACCGAAAAGGAATATGGCGACATTATCATATCAGCAAACAACAATGGACAGACCCTTCATCTTCGTGATGTAGCCGATGTGAAACTCGGTGGATTGATGTATTCTGTATCAATGCTGAACAATGAAAAGCCAGCAGTAGTCGGAATGGTTCAGCAAATTGCAGGTTCGAATGCCACACAGATAGCAAAAGACGTGAAGGCAGCACTTGCAGAAGCACAGAAAACAATGCCTCCAGGAATGAAAGTAGTAATACAGCAAGATGTAACAGACTTCTTGTTTGCCTCTATGGAAGAAGTTATCTTCACGCTCTTCCTTACTTTGGCATTGGTGTTCCTTGTAGTTTATGTCTTCTTGCAAGACTTCCGTTCTACATTAATACCGATGATTGCCGTGCCAGTGGCGTTGATTGGTTCTTTCTTCTTCCTATGGATGTTCGGTTTCTCTATCAACTTGCTGACGCTTTCAGCCCTCTTGCTGGCGATTGCAATTGTGGTGGACGACGCCATTGTGGTGGTCGAAGCTGTCCATGCGAAGCTCGATTTGGGCTATAAGAGTTCGCTAACGGCAGCTATTGATGCGATGAACGAAATCTCAGGAGCCATTATTTCCATTACATTGGTAATGGCAGCCGTGTTCGTTCCTGTGTCTTTCATGAGCGGAACATCAGGTACGTTCTATCGTGAATTTGGTGTTACGATGGCAGTGTCTATCATTATATCTGCAGTAAATGCCTTGACACTTTCTCCAGCCTTGTGTGCTGTCTTCTTGAAACCCCACAACGAGGAAGAAAAAAAGAAGTTAAGCCGCATCGACCGTTTCCATCTTGCATTCAATACACAGTACGAAAAGATTAATACGAAGTACAAAAAGTCGGTTGAGAAGATTATCAACAACCGCCTAGTAACAGGTGTTTCAGTTGTTTTAGGTATCGTGGCATTGGTTATTACAATGGCAACCACAAAGACAGGACTTGTCCCTGACGAAGACACAGGTGTACTTTTTGCTACCGTTTCTTTGGAACCGGGTATGTCGCAGACTGAAACGCGTAAGGTAACGGAGCAGATTGATAAGATGTTTAAAAGCAATCCATACATTGAAACCCGTGCCCAAATCATTGGTTTCAACTTCATTGCTGGTCAAGGTTCAGACCAAGCGACCTTCATTCTCAAGCTAAAACCATTTGAAGAAAGAAAGTATGGCTTGTTCGACCGCATTAAAGCGGTATTCGACGGTGCTGGTATTGCAGGCTTATTCATCGATCCAACATCTTCTAATATGATATTGGGTATGATTTACAAGCAGACATCAAGTATCAAGGGAGCACGTATATTGGCATTCGGACCACCTATGGTGCCTGGCTTTACGATGGCAAACGGTCTGTCCATTTCAATGGAAGACCGTACTGGTGGCGATTTGAACAAGTTCTTCAACATTACTCAAGACTATCTGAAAGCACTGGGCGAACGTCCTGAAATCGGCAAGGCTATGACCTCGTACAACCCTAAATACCCTCAGTATTTGGTAGACATAGACGTGGCAAAGGCTAAACAGGCTGGTACTTCACCTGCTGCTATCCTCTCTGTATTGCAAGGTTACTACGGCGGTATGTACTCATCGAACTTCAATGCTTACGGTAAACTGTACCGTGTAGTAATTCAAGGAACAGTGGAAAGCCGCTTCAGCGAAAGCGGACTGAACAATGTGTATGTCAGAACCAAAGGCGGTATGGCACCCGTGGGCGAGTTCTGCACACTGAAACGTGTGTACGGCCCTTCTAACATTGCTCGTTTTAACCTGTTTACAGCCATTAATGTGAACGTGCAAGCTGCTGACGGATACTCATCGGGTGATGCCATTAAAGCTGTAGAAGAGGTTGCTGCCGAGAAACTTCCTGCAGGATATACTTACGAATTCTCTGGTCTGACACGTTCAGAGCAAGAATCTTCCAACTCAACAGCTATTATTTTCGTTCTATGTCTTGTCTTTGTGTACCTTATTCTAAGTGCGCAATACGAAAGCTATATCCTTCCATTGGCGGTTATTCTGTCTATCCCATTCGGTTTGGCGGGTGCTTTCCTCTTCACAATGCTATTCGGACACAACAACGACATCTATATGCAGATTTCGCTTATTATGCTGATTGGTCTGCTGGCAAAGAACGCCATCTTGATTGTAGAGTTCGCATTGGAACGCCGCCGTACAGGTATGGCGATTAAATATGCTGCCATTCTCGGTGCCGGTGCGCGTCTGCGCCCTATCCTTATGACCTCTCTTGCAATGGTTATCGGTCTGTTGCCATTGATGTTTGCAAGCGGTGTGGGCAAGAATGGTAACCAAACACTGGGTGCTGCCGCCGTAGGTGGTATGCTTATAGGTACGCTTTGTCAGGTGTTTATCGTTCCTTCGCTCTTCGTTATCTTTGAATACTTACAGGAAAAGTTTAAGCCTATGTCGTTCGAAGATGAGGAAAACAAACAAGTGGCAAAGGAATTGAAACCATTTCTTGGTGGTCCCGCAGAGAGCTACGAGGTAGAAGAGTAAAGATTACTAACGAAGTAAGAAAGTTATGAAAATAAGAAATATAATCATTTTAGGACTTGCAACACTGTCTCTGACGGGTTGCAAGAGCCTATATGGAACATACAAACGTCCTGAAGTGAAAACCGATGGTCTTGTACGCGACCCCATCAACGACCAAACAACGTTGGAGGGAGCAAACGATTTTGGGCAACTTCCTTGGCGCGATGTGTTCACCGACCCTAATTTGCAAGCTATTATAGAGAAGGCATTGACCAATAATCCCGACCTGCTCAATGCCGCACTCAACATTGACATAGCCGAACAGCAACTCGGTGCTGCCAAGTTGGCATTCCTCCCATCGTTAGCTCTTGCACCGCAAGGTACAATCACACACTTCGGTTCGCACGTCGAAGCCACCAAGTTCTATACGTTGCCCATAGCTTCGAGCTGGGAAATAGACCTCTTTGGCAACCTCCGCAATGCGAAGAAAGCGGCTCAGATGGCTATGATTCAGATGCAGGACTACAAGGTAGCAGTACAAACAAAACTTATCTGCAACGTTGCCAACCTGTATTACACTTTGCTGATGCTCGACCGTCAGAAACAAATCATAACCGATATGGCAGCCCTTACAAAGAACACGTGGGATATAATGCAACTGCAGATGGACTATGGCAGAGCACGTGCAACAAGCGTACAGAGTGCGCAGTCGGCTTATTACGGCGTTCAAGCACGTGCTACCGACATAAAGAAACAGACGCGCGAGGTTGAAAACTCGCTGAGTCTGCTTATGGGCGAGCCCGTACATAGCATTGCACGAGGCACGTTAGACAACCAGAAACTGCCTTCAAACTTCTCTGGCGGCATAGGTGTTGAAATTCTAAGCAACCGTGCCGACGTGCACGCAAACGAGATGGCGTTGGCTAAATGCTTCTATAATATCAATCAAGCGCGTGCCCGCTTCTACCCTTCTCTAAGCATTACAGCTTCGGGCGGTTGGAGCAACGGCAACGGAATGGTAAACCCTGCGAAGTTGCTTTTCAATGCCATCGGCAAACTAACGCAGCCTATTTTCATGCAAGGAAAGCTGAGAGCAGGACTTCGTGTGGCTGAAGACCAATACAAGATAGCATACAACAAATGGCAAAACAGTGTCTTGACTGCTGGTTCGGAGGTAAGTAACGCATTGGTGGCATACAATGCTGCCGAAGAGAAAGACGTACTTTACACAAAGCAGATAGAAATATTGAAGAAGAATGTAGAGCAAACACAGATGCTGTACAACCAAAGTTCAAGTTCTTACCTTGAAGTCATAACTGCACAACAGAACTTGCTGAATGCAGAAATATCTCAGGTTCAAGACCAGTTCTCTAAGTTACAAGCCATCGTAAACCTTTACTATGCGCTTGGTGGTGGGTCAAAATAAGTTTTCTTAAAACACATTTATAAGTATGAGTAGTGAGATTAGTCCAAAAGCCGAGGTTTCTCCGAAAGCGAAGATAGGCGACGGCTGCAAAATATTTCCATTCGTTTACATCGAAGACGATGTAGTAATTGGCGACAACTGTATAGTGTTTCCATTCGTCAGCATACTGAATGGCAGCCGAATAGGCAATGGAAACAAGATACACCAATGCAGCGTTATTGGTGCATTGCCACAAGATTTCAACTTCGTTGGCGAAAAAAGCGAGTGTGTTATCGGCGACAACAACATTATCAGAGAGAATGTTGTTATCAACCGTGCTACCCACCGTGGTTGCCAAACCGTCATCGGGTCGAACAACTTCCTTATGGAAGGCGTGCACATCAGCCACGACACGAAGGTGGGCGACCGCTGCATATTCAGCTATGGTACGAAGATAGCAGGCGATTGCGAGATAGCCGACCACGCCATTTTCTCGTCTGGCGTCATTCAGAAGGCAAAGACACGTGTCGGAACAGCAGCCGTGGTACAAGCTGGCACAACGTTTGCGCGCGATATTCCACCTTACATTATAGCAGGTGGCAGTCCTGTGGCTTACGAAGGTGTAAATACCACGATTTGCAGAGAGATGAAAATAGACGAAAAGGTTATCAAGCACATCGCAAACGCCTATCGACTTGTGTTCCACGGACAAACTTCCGTGTTCGATGCCTGCATACAAGTAGACGAACAAGTGCCCGATTCGCCCGAGATTCGCAACATTGTTGAGTTTATCCGCAACACCAACGAGGGCATTATCGGTAAACTGTAACATTACAAAAACATTATATATCTAATCCTGACAAACTGCTTTCAACAAGCGTTTGTTGGGATTTTTTTGTTTCATATACAAGCAAACAAAGCCATTAAAAACCAATTCAGTAAAACTTCATTTCAAGAACGATTTTCTTTTTTGCTACCCAAGATAAATGCCAAAACTGCATTAGTTTTGTAAAGATAATTCTGACGAAAAACGATACTTTCGATTTGGCGTTGCGAAAGCGGCTGTTTTGCATTACAAAAGAGCCGCTTTTACCGTGCAAAACCTACGCTTTTGGAACGCAAAACAATAGGTTTTGTAATACGTTGATAATAAACAAGTTAAACAATAGTTATACTTGTGAAAAATATTTACAGATTTATTACCCTGTTTTCGTCTGTGAATCAAGTAGTCCACACCCATTCCTTACAGTTCCGCAATACACCTTATACAAAAGGTACGGAGTAGTTGCACTGAAGCAAAACAACAAAAGGCATTAAGCGTTACCGCTTAATGCCTTTGTATCTGTTGTTGATTTGCCCGATTAAAGCAAAGTCTTGAACTTCTCGTCGAGCTTGTCTTTTGATGCAGCACCAACAAACTTGTCTACCAACTCGCCATTCTTGAAGAAGAGAATTGTAGGAATGTTGCGCACACCATAGTCGATAGCGATGTCGTCGTTGTCTTCAATGTTGCATTTACCAACAACAATCTTGCCGTCGTAATCGTTTGCCAATTCTGAAATGATTGGGCCAATCATCTTGCAAGGGCCACACCAAGTTGCCCACAAGTCTACTACCAATGGCAATTCGCCATTCTTATAACTCTCAAAGTTTGCGGTTGTAATTTCTACTTCCATGTTTTTTAGATTTTTTTGTTAAACAATTATTTCTATACTATTATGTTCTTCCAAACACTGTGCCAACTTTTCGGATATGTCAGTTTATCTTATAACTCATATTTTCTTCGTTGGCAATAAAGTCGAGCAACGCACGGTCTACATTCACGCCCTTATTGCGACAATGCAGGGTTACCGACGACTGTTCGGCAGTATGCAGTTCTATGTAAAGTTGCGTACTTCCCTCGTTTTGTTCTACGAGTGTAACAAGGTCGGAAACCGTTTGGTCGTTCACTGACGAGGCGTCTACCGAAATCGTAAAACGCTCTAACCTGTGCGCCTTCACATCGTAAAGCTGTTCCACATTCTGCACTTTCAGTTCGTAAAGATTGCTGTTGCGATAGCGAGGCTGACACTTTGCCGTTACAAAAATTGTATAGTTTTCCTTCATCAGTCCGTTCCATCGTGCCCAGTCGTCGCCAAACAACGCCAACTCGCCCGAGCCTTCAAAGTCTTCTATCGTAACAAAGCCGAAAGGTTTACCTGTTTTTTGCGAGAAACGCTCGTTCACTGCGGTAATGATTCCGCCGAAAGTTATTTCCTCGCGCTTCGAGAGCTGCTCCATATCTGCACCTCGCCCGATTTCTTCGATATGCGTGTTGCACAGATTGTTCAATATCACGCTATACTCGTCCAATGGGTGTGCAGAAAGGTAAATACCCACGAGTTCACGCTCTTTATTCAGTTTTTCTATGCTTGGCCAGCGGTCGGTTTTAGGCACAACAGGTTGCGCTATCTCGACAGCATCGTCGCCACCGAAGAGCGAATTTTGCATTTGCGCCTTCTCTTGCTGGAACAACTGCGCATAGCGAACCAATGAATCGAGGAACGTTACACCCTTTGAATTAACACCGAAATATTCTTCTCGTTGCAATCCGAAGCTATCGAAGCCACCACTATAAGCCAAACTTTCGAAGGCTTTGCGGTTTACATTGCTTAGGTCAATACGCTCGGCGAAGTCGAAAATGCTCTTATAAGTACCGTTCTTCTCGCGTTCGTTCACAATCGCCATCGCTGCGCCTGTTCCCATTCCTTTAATGGCAGAAAGTCCGAAACGAATTTCACCTTTCTTATTTACACCAAAGCCCATCTGGCTTTCGTTCACATCAGGGCCCAAGGTTGATATTTTGAGAGCCTTGCACTCTTCCATCAACTTCGTAATTTCGGTGATTTGGCTGAAACGGCGCGTCATCAAGGCAGCCATAAACTCTGCTGGGTAGTGTGCTTTCAAGTAAGCAGTCTGGTAGGCTACCCACGAATAGCAAGTAGCATGCGACTTATTGAAGGCATAGCTGGCAAATTTTTCCCAGTCGCCCCATATCTTTTCCAACACTTCGGGGTCGTGTCCGTTTGCCTTTCCCTGCGCAAGAAACTTAGGTTTCATCTGGTCTACAATGGCTTTCTTCTTTTTACCCATTGCCTTACGCAAGGCGTCGCTCTCACCACGAGTGAAATTTGCAAGCTGACGACTTAACAACATCACTTGCTCTTGATAGACCGTAATGCCGTACGTGTCCTTCAAGTATTTTTCCATACAAGGAATATCGTACTTCACCAACGCAGGGTTGTTCTTGCGCTTGATGAAGTCGGGGATATAATCCATTGGTCCCGGACGGTAAAGGGCATTCATCGCAATAAGGTCTTCAAACACCGTTGGGTGCAGTTCGCGCAGATATTTCTGCATACCCGCCGATTCAAACTGGAATGTTCCTACGGTTTGTCCCCTTTGGTAAAGCTGATAAGTGAGTTCGTCATCAATTGGTATGTTTTCGATGTCTATTATATCGCCAGTGGTTTGCTTGATTACCTTGCACGCTTCCTTTATCTCAGACAGTGTTTTCAGTCCGAGGAAATCCATCTTTATAAGTCCTGTTGTTTCAATAACGTGCCCATCATATTGGGTAACAGGTACTTTCTGGTCGGGATAATCGGGGTCGGTTGCAGTAGATATTGGCACCCATTCGCTGATAGGATTACGGCAAATAATGAATCCGCAAGCGTGAATACCTGTTCCACGCACCGTTCCTTCCAACATCTTTGCATACTTAATCGTGTTGCGTTCCCGTGCATCTTCGCTCACTTCTGCCTCTTGCAACATCGGTGTACAGGCGATGGCGTTCTTTAAATTCATCTTCATACCATCGGGCAGACGCTCGGGAATGGCTTTACAAAGTCGGTTTGAAATCTCCAACGGCAAGCCTTCCACACGCGCAACGTCTTTGAGCGAGTTCTTGGTTGCCATAGTAGAATAGGTAATGATGTGGGCACAGTTTTCCTCGCCATACTTGTCCATTACCCATTGCAGCACCCTTCCACGTCCGTCATCATCGAAGTCGGTATCAATATCGGGAAGATTGACACGGTCAGGATTAAGGAAACGCTCAAACAGCAAGTCATACTTCAAGGGGTCTATGCGCGTTATTCCCAAGCAATAAGCCACCACTGAACCTGCTGCCGACCCACGTCCAGGTCCCACCATTACATCAAGCTCGGTTCGGGCAGCATTTATAAAGTCTTGCACGATAAGGAAGTAGCCTGGAAAACCCATTGTTTTCATAACGTGTAACTCAAACGTTATCGCCTTTTGAACTTCTTCGGGAATAGGGTCGCCATAGAGTTGCTTTGCACCATCGTGTGCCAACTTCGCCAAATAGTCAGCCTCGAACTTAATGCGATAAATCTTTTCATAGCCTCCTAAGCGGTCGATTACTGCCTGTCCGTCCTCGGGAGAGAGCTGGTTTTCGCCATTCTCATCGGTGGTAAACTCATCGTAAAGTTGCTGTTCGCTGAACTTCTTTCTCCATTTTTCTTCTGTACCGAAACTTTCTGGAATGGGGAAGAAAGGCATAATAGGGCCATTGTCTATGCTATACAACTCTACCTTATCGAGTATTTCCAATGTATTGCTCATTGCTTCTGGCAAATCGGCAAACACTTCGTTCATCTCTTCACGGGTCTTGAACCACTCTTGCTTTGAGTAGCGCATTCGTGTAGGAGAGTTTAGGTCTTCTTGTGTGGAAAGACAGAGTAGGTGGTCGTGCGCTTCTGCTGTTTCTTTGTCTTCAAAATGGCAGTCGTTGGTACACACATACTTAATTCCGTATTCCTTTGCAAACTGCAAAAGCACACGGTTTACCTTCTGTTGCAAAGGGAAAGCTTCACGATTGGCCAACAGCGTTGGGTCTTTCACTTCGTGACGCTGCAGCTCAAGATAGAAATCATCGCCGAAAGCTCTCTGATACCACTCTACTGCTTCACGGGCAGCATTTATATCTCCCTTCAATATATTACGTGGAACTTCTCCCGCCAAGCAAGCTGTACATACGATTAAGCCTTCATGATACTTCTCCAAATCGGCACGGTCGGTACGCGGTCGGTAATAATAGCCATCTACCCACGCATGTGATACCAACTTAATAAGGTTCTTGTAACCTTGGTAGTTCTTTGCCAATACTATAAGGTGGTAGCCAGAATTGTCGTGCATCTCTTTCACCTTGTCTTCTTTGCGTCGCCGAGCTACATACATCTCGCAACCAAAGATAGGCTTAAAAGGCTCTTCACCGTTCTTTTTACGTGCTTTGTTTATATTGGCACAATAATCAGAAAACTCTTTTATTCCGAACATTACACCGTGGTCGGTAATAGCCATTCCTTTCATTCCATTATTCACTGCCTTATCAACGAGATACGACACCTTCGACTGACCGTCAAGGATTGAATAATGCGTGTGCACGTGTAAATGTACGAAATCTTCCATTCTATATGATTGCTGTTTTCGAGTTTCAAAGATACGACTTATAGACGACATAGCCAAAAGAATAAGAATAAAAATTTGTGAGAGTAATAAAAAATAATTATCTTTGCATTCGTTAAAAACTGTACTCTCACAGAATGGGAAAAATTAAGAGGAAACTCAAGAAAATAAGATTGCATCACGAAGGCACAGACCAGCTTCTATATGGAGGCATTGCAATAGGGCTGATAGCTCTGTCGCTGTGGTTTGGCATAGAGAATAAAATACCTTTTTGGATATTCGTTGCGATTTTTGGAACAGTTTATTGCATTGTTCTGAACTTCTATCGCTGTCCGATTCGCTATTTTGGTGGAGAAGATACCGAAAAGATTGTTGTTGCTCCAGCCGACGGACATGTCGTTGTGATAGAAGAAGTGGAAGAAAACAAGTATTTCCATGAACGCCGTATTATGGTTTCTATCTTTATGAGCCTTTGGAATGTGCATGCCAATTGGTTTCCAGTAGACGGAACTGTAAAGTTCGTGAAACACTTTGATGGCAACTACCACAAAGCATGGCTGCCAAAAGCAAGCGAAGAGAACGAACATTCTGACATTATCATCACAACTCCTGACGGTAAAGACATTCTCTGCCGACAGATTGCAGGTGCGGTTGCACGTCGCATTGTAACCTATGCAAAAGAAGGAGAAGAATGTTTCATCGACGAACATATGGGCTTTATTAAGTTGGGTAGCCGCGTAGACGTATTCTTGCCGATAGATTCTGAAATCTGTGTAAAGATGGGACAATCTACAACAGGCGACCAAACTGTAATTGCAAAACTCAGCTAAGCCTATTTAAGCATAAAGAAAGGTGGAATATGGCAATTAAGAAGCACATACCTAACACCATAACCTGCTGCAACCTCGTTTCTGGCTGCGTGGCTATTGCATACGCTTTCAGCGGCAATGTTGAACTATCATTCACTTGGATTATCATAGGAGCTGTGTTCGACTTCTTTGATGGTATGTCCGCACGATTGTTAAACGTCAGCTCTCCTATTGGAAAAGAGCTTGACTCGCTTGCCGACGTCGTTACTTTTGGCGTAGCACCATCAACTATTTTGTTTAGCGAGTTGAGCGTTATGAGTTATCCGGCTATACTTGAACCGCTACGCCCCATACTTCCTTTCACGGCATACATTATGGCAGCGTTCTCTGCACTACGGTTAGCAAAGTTCAATCTTGATGAACGACAAGCACTTGGGTTTATTGGATTGCCAACCCCAGCCAATGCTCTTTTCTGGGGTTCGCTCATTATTGGCGCAGGAAAATGGTTGGAAGCTACCCCGTTTATGGTATTCTTCCTCTTAGGCGGCATTCTTATCAGCTCTTGGCTGATGGTTTCAGAAATACCAATGTTTGCACTTAAATTCAAGGAATGGGGTTGGAAAGGCAATCAAGTAAAATACATTTTCCTGCTCACTTGTATTCCTTTGCTTGCAATATTCGGCCTCACAGGATTGGCAATCATTATTGCATGGTATGTCATAATATCGTATATCATAAAAAAGTAAAAGCTCTATTCCCTTACTCCATATAGATTTTATAAATAAAAGACTATGGTTCTATTAAAATTTATACTCTTTATATTCATTGCGGTTTTCGTTATGCTGTTATTTATTGCCTATAAATTTTATAAGGTAATAACACGCACACGACGCAGATTTCGTCCCGAGGATATGGAAGAAGGAGTGAATATAAATGGAAACACCATTGTAGACCATCGCCCAGACTACAAACGCAACCAGCAAGTTATAGGCGATGATGAAGGCGAATATGTTGATTTCGTAGACAGCAATAATATTTCTGAAGACACGAAACTCTAAAATAACATTCTACATTCTATAAAAGGACACTGACAAGATAGATTATTTATAGTACCTTGTTAGCTCCATACAGAAACGCTCAATAAGTTTTTATAAACCTATTGGGCGTTTTTTCTATATTCCTTCCTTTGTACCCATCGAATGTTAAATACGAAAAATAGTATTTAAAAAGCTATTAAAAAGCACTAAAACTTTTTCATAGTACGAATAAAAATATTATATTTGCGAAAATCAACACAAAACACAAGACACAAATATGAAAAGAATAGTTACATTAACAAAGACAGAACACGACCTCATCGAAACAGTAAGAAATTACAGAATAAGTTTCGTAAGTTCCTAACTTCGTTTTCTGTACTTCACAAAACACTTACTATTTTGAGTATAAACTCCACGCTCCGTGTGGATTAAGTATTGTCGTACGCCCCCTATGGTATGTGCCAAGGCAAGTGTGTATGGCTCCAATCACATAAACTATACTAAACTAACGTGAGTTCGATATAAGAATTAAATGAAAATATTCCGTTTCTTATTGATTATAAGTATATTAGGTTGTTATTAATTCTTTTTAAAATGGACTTGATTAGATAAAATAGCTCACTATAACCCTTTTAAGTGGTAATAAATACTCGAATTACAAGATTATTTCTTTATTTTGGAGTTTATTAAATCTCTAAGTGCCTTATAGATAATATATTGGAGAAAATTCTTATATCGAACTCACGTTAAACTAACAAGCGGTTTGTTTGTCAGTATCATTGGCAAATTAGTGCACTAACCGTTCTGCAAAATGTAAATTACATCAATTAAAAGCCCATTGTTAGAATTAAGTATGCACTCAATTAATTCCGTCAGCGGGCAAAGTCGTACTAATCAAACAATTAATGAAATGAAAAAGTCATCACAACTTCTCATCGTTTCTATTATGCTTTTCTCATTCTCAATGGGTATGAAAGCACAGGAACAAACATCTAAGTTCATCTTCCAAGGTGTTGAAAGATTAAATTCCAAAGCTGGTTTCCGCTATTTTTATGACAATCAGAACAAGCTAAAGGCTTCTGTTTATTATGATGCTCAAGGAAAGTCCCCTCACGTAGACTCTCTCTATTATGACGAGAAGGGTAGAATCAACCGCGTTGACCAGTATATGATTCTTTCCGGAGAAATCCCAGAAAAGCTCCCATTGGATACTCGCCTCCAATATACTTATGACGAAAAGGGCAAGTTACACGAAAGATTTCTATACTACGGGTATGCTCTTGATAATCCAGCCGGCAAGAAAGAGTTTATCTATGATACGCATGGCAACAACACGATTATCCGCACCTACCTGCTTTCAATCGGTACTACCGTTGATATGAAGTACATCTATAACGAGAAGAACCAGCTCATCAAGTCTGGGTATCCGTCAGATAACGACCCTGAAAAGATTGTAACCAACATCAAAACGTACGAATATGACGAAAATGGCAACAGAATTAAGGAGAACTCATTCACTGACGAGCCGAACTCCAAGCTCAACGGATATATTCAGTACAATTATGACGGTATGGAACTAACCGATATGTTGATCACAGACGTCGATGAAGAGACTGGAAAAGAAAAGCTCTATCTGAGTATGCAGTTCGAATACGACAAGCAGCATCTTGGCAAAGATGCGTACTATCCTTCTTATCCATTTACTTTGGACGGACCGATGTTTCATAATTCAATAGTGGAAGATGCACTTGCCAATGCTCGTCTAAGAACCAAGATGATTGTCATAGACCCTGATTTAGAGGAAGGAAATAATAAAATGACTTTCGCATACCTCTATAACGACCCAACGTCTGTAGAAAAGGTAGAAGGTGCAAGCGAACTGAAGGCTTACAAGAACGGAAGCGTACTTACCATTGAAGGAAGCCAAATCTCAAAAACTGCCGTTTACAGCCCAGACGGAAAGGTCGTGGCAAGGGTAGATGCTCAAGCCGACAGAATCGATATTCCTGCTGAGGCACTCGGCAATGGCGTATTCATCGTTGTTGCTCAAGGCGCAAAAGGACAGAAGATGAGCGCAAAGGTGGTGTTATAATGCTATCCCATCTTATATAATTAGGATACACAAACATCGCCAAAAGCGTTTCGCATTCGGCATATTGCCGAGTATATAGAGCAAGCCTCGGTTGTATCATACCGCCAAACAACAGCCGCCATTAGGCTTGTGGCGCACCCATAGCCTCTCGCAATGCGAGGGGCTTTTTTATATTACAAACCCTCATACTGTTGTAAATATTTTTCGCAAACATATTTCTCTTTTAACTACCTAACTATCAACACTTTGCAAAACCTATTGTTTTGCGTTCCAAAAGCGGCTGTTTTGCACGGTAAAAGCGTAGGTTTTGCAACGCAAAACAGCCGCTTTCGCAATGCCAAAACGCAATTATCACTTTTTAAGAGAATTATCTTTACAAAATTGAAGAAAAGAATACACTAAACTTGGATAAAATAATAAGGAAAGAGAAATTCCTATTAAAAGAAAAAAGTGCAAGGATTTCCAAACGAATCTTTGCACTTTTCTTTGTCGGGATGACTGGACTCGAACCAGCGACCACTGGTCCCCCAGACCAGCATTCTAAACCTACTGAACTACATCCCGTTCTGTTTGATGGTGCAAAATTAGTTACTTTTTAAGAGATTAGCAAACTTTTAGAGTTATTTTTCTATGTTACCGAGTTTTATTTGTATTTTTGTATAGCAAAAAAAGAGCTTCTGTTAGCCATAAAAAACGGCAGGAATATTTAACGAATAGATAAAATGCAATACAAAATAACACCTCCAACGCATATTGAAGATACCATACAGCTTCCCGCATCGAAAAGCATCAGCAATCGCGCACTGATTATCCACGCACTCGCAGGCGGAAACATTATGCCCGAAAATCTTTCTACTTGCGACGACACAGCTGTTATAGCACGCGCTTTTAAAGATAATCCATACGAAATAGACATTATGGCGGCAGGCACGGCAATGCGCTTTATGACTGCCTATCTGGCTGTTACGGAAGGCGAACACGTGCTTACGGGAACCGAACGAATGAAGCAACGCCCTATAAAAATATTGGTCGATGCGTTACGTTTCCTTGGAGCAGACATTCAATATACAGGCGAAGAGGGGTTTCCGCCATTGCTCATCAAGGGTAAAAAGCTAAAAGGAGGCAGCGTAGAGGTAGCCGGTAACGTTAGTTCTCAATATGTTTCGGCATTGCTGATGATTGGTCCGACATTAGAAAAAGGGCTCGAACTGAAACTGTTGGGCAATGTTATCTCGCGTCCCTACATCGACCTCACGCTGAATTTGATGCACGAATATGGAGCCGACGCAGAATGGACAGATGTAGATACGATTACCATTCGCCCCAAACGCTACGAGGAACGCAGCTACACGATAGAGAACGACTGGACGGCAGCCAGCTATTGGTATGCCATACGCACCTTGCTGAACGACCGCAAGTCGTACATTCGCTTTCCGGGATTGAAAAACGGCTCGCGTCAAGGCGACTCTGCAGCGAAGTATATATTCTCGCTATTGGGAGTGAAAACCACTTTTGCAGACAAGGAAATGGACGAGCTTACAGACGTAACTATTACACGTAAGCCTCAAATGTTGCCTCGCTTGGAGTACGATTTCAAAAATCAGCCCGACTTGGCGCAAACCTTGATAGCTCTTTGTCCTATTATGAACATTCCTTTTAAGTTTATGGGGCTAAGCAGTTTGAAGCTGAAAGAGACCGACCGTATAGAGGCTATGAAGACCGAAATGGCAAAATTAGGCTATGTATTGCACGACTCGAACGATTCGGAAATTATATGGAATGGCGAACGTTGCGAAGTGGCAAATCCGATAATAATAGACACTTACAAAGACCACCGTATGGCAATGGCTTTCGCTCCATTAAGCATTAAGTTGGGCGAACTGACCATCAACAATCCTGAAGTGGTTTCAAAATCGTATCCACACTTCTGGAACGACTTGCGAAAAGCAGGGTTCTCCATCGAGGAGATAAAATAAAAACGAGGCAAACTGTATATGGACATCATTATAATAGGCATCTTGGCGATTGTCGGAATGGGCGTGCTTGTAGGCATTTCAACGTGGATTAGCCGACGCAACAGCAACGAGCCCGATATTATTGTACCTGCATCGGGCGACTGTGCTACTTGCAGCGGCATCGACGAAAGCTGCGAACAGACGTGTATGATGGAAGCTGCCACGAAGGAAGTGGAATATTACGATGACGAAGAACTCGACCGTTTTAAAGGAAAAGAGTCAAACGAATACACCGACGACGAAGCCGAAGAGTTTTCGGAAGTACTCTACACCATGCGCCCCGATGAGGCTAAAGGCTGGAACAGAAGTCTGATTCTCCGTGGAATCAATGTTCCCAACCAAATAAAAGACGAGTTAATAGCGATGATTGAAGGCTGACAAACAAGAAAATACAATAAGTAATCGGCTTAAAAGACAATAAAAACAAACTTTCAAGAGTTTATTAATACGTGAAGTTTAGATACGCAAAATATATTTATATCGCATTCGTAGCAGTGCTTGCCATTGTTATAGCAAGTTGCTCTACAAAGAATAACACCTCGCAAACACGATGGTGGCACTCTTTCCACGCCAAATACAACACATATTATAATGGTGCGCAAGCCTATATAGACGCATCGTTGGAGAAAGAGAATGGCAATAAAGACAACTTCACGGAGATGATTCCGCTTTACACCGTAGGCAACAAGGCGAGCAGGGAATTAGGGAAAAGCAACTTTGAGCGTGCCATTGAAAAAGCAGAAAAAGCCATTGCACGCCACAGCATAAAGAAAAAGCCTGAATGGAACAAATCAAGGCGCAAGACGGAAAAAGACATTGAATGGCTGTCGCGCAGAGAATACAATCCATTTCTTTGGAAAGCGTGGATGCTAATGGGGCGTTCGCAGTTCTATAAAGGGGCTTTTGAAGAGGCTGCCACTACTTTTGCGTATATGAGTAGGCTCTACCGAACACAGCCAGCCATTTATGGCAAGGCGCGTGCGTGGCTCGCAAAGTCGTACATAGAGGCAGGTTGGCTTTACGATGCAGAAGATGTAATCCGCAATATGCAGCGCGATTCAATAGATTGGCGTGCTGTTCGCGAATGGGATTATACCTTTGCCGACTATTACATACACACGGGCGAACTCGAAAAAGCTGTTCCCTACCTGCGCAGAGTAATTAAACAGGAGATGCGACGCAAGCAAAAAGCACGCGAATGGTATCTTATGGGGCAAATTCAGGCTGTTCTCGGCAATAAAGACGCAGCTTACAACGCTTTCCAGCACGTCATTCATTCCAATCCACCCTACGAGTTGGAGTTTAATGCACGTGTTGCAGCAACCGAGGTAATGGCAGCAGGACAAGCCAAACAAATGGTAAGCCGTCTGAAACGTATGGTTGCTTCCGACAAGAACAAGGAGTATCTCGACCAAGTATATTATGCAATGGGCAATATTTATCTTACCAACAAAGATACAACAAACGCCATTGCAGCCTATGAGCAAGGCAACAAGAAATCCACACGCAGCGGAATAGAGAAAGGTGTGCTGCTTTTGCGTCTTGGCGACTTGTATTGGGCAAAGGAAAAGTTCAGCGATGCCCGCCGTTGCTACAACGAAGCCCTTGGTTTGTTGGACAAAGACCGCAAAGACTATGAACTATTGTCGGAGCGTACAAAGGTTCTCGACGAACTTACACCGCATACAGAAGCGGTGCACTTGCAAGATTCGCTGCAATACCTTGCGAAATGCCCCGAAGCAGAACGCTTTGCAGCTATCGACAGAGTAATAAACGAACTTAAAAAGAAAGAAAAAGAAGAACGAAACAGGTTAGCCGAGCAAGAAGCAGCTCAACAAATGGCACAGAATGGAGGCATTAACGCCGACAACGATAACCCTCTTAGACGTTCTGCCGCCCCTAACAAGCAAGGGCAAGATGCCACATGGTACTTCTATAACCCTATGGCGGTGCAACAAGGTAAGGCTACTTTCCAACAATTGTGGGGCAAACGCGAGAACATAGACAACTGGCAGCGTATCAATCAAACTGTAGTTGGTAAAATAAACAATAATCTTGAACTTACCGATGTTCAACGAGATTCTATCGCAAAGGAAGAAGCAAGGTTGGATTCGATAAGCAGTAAAAAGGATTCGGCGCAGAACGACCCGCATCAACGGGCATACTATTTGGCACAAATACCATTTACAGCTGAGCAATTGGCAGCAAGCAACAAAATACTTGAGGCTGGTTTGCACCATTCTGGCGTGATTTTCAAAGACCGTTTAGACAATCTTCGCTTAGCCGAAAAGGCTCTGCGCCGTGTCAGCGACAACTATCCTGACTACGAACAGATGGACGATGTGTACTACCATCTCTACTTATTGTACATGCGCAAGAGCCAATCTGCCATTGCAAACAGTTACATAGACAAATTAAAAGCAAAATTCCCGAAGAGTCAATGGACGGCTGTGCTTACCGACCCATACTTTAAAGAGAACGCAAAGTTTGGCGAACACATTGAAGATTCGCTTTATGCGTCTACCTACGAAGCATTCAAGAACAATCGTTTTGGCGAAGTTACTGCCAATAAACGCATTTCCGACGAGCGTTTCCCTATGGGAGCAAACCGCGACAAGTTCTTGTTTATCGGCGGATTGAGCAAACTTAACCAAGGCGATGTGAATGGTTGCATAAACGAAATGAAGACTGTTGTTGAGAAGTTTCCACAAAGTCGCATCAGCGAAATGGCAGGAATGATAGTCAATGGCGTAGAGGCTGGAAAGAAAATACGCAACAGTAAATTCGACCTTGGCGATGTTTGGAACTATCGCACCAATGTCTTGAACGATAGCGACAGCATTAAACAAGTGAAGTTCTCGCCAGACAGAGATATCGATTTCAAGTTCCTTTTGGTGTACAACCCCGACTCTTTATCGGAAAACAAGCTGTTGTTTGAAATGGCAAGATTCAATTTCACAAGTTTCTATGTACGCAATTTCGATATAGAAATAGAAGATATTGAAGGTCTGCACCAAATGAAGCTGTCTGGATTCAGAAGTTTCGACGAGGCTTTCCAATATGCACGACAGCTCTTGAATAATAAGAATGTAACGGCGCAGCTAAGCAAAGACACGAAAGCCATTATCATTAGCGACAAGAACTTGCAGCTAATTGGAGCGTCGTTCAGCTATAAGGATTACGAAGACTTCTATGCAAAGCACTTCGCACCATTACAAGTAACGAAGCGTTACCTGCTTTCTGAACCTGCCGAAGTGGCAACACCACGTGAGAAAGAGCGCGATTTGCAAGAAGAAATAGAAAGCAGAAACCCGACAGAAACCGACCTCAATGCGCGCAAACAAGCATTAGAGCCCGTAGATAATGGTATGACGATACCTCTCGAGGAGGAAAAAACAACCGAAAATAAAGATGTTACTCCGACCGAAATGGTTGTTCCTATTGAAGAAACCGAAAAGAAGGAGGAACCAAAGAACACCATAGACAATACGGAAATGGTAATTCCGACAGAGGAAACTGCAAAGAAAAAAGAACAAAAGAACACTATTGACAATACGGAGATGGTTATTCCAATAGAGGAAACTCCAACTCAGAAGCCGCAACCAAAGCCAGTTGAACCTAAGAAAGAGGAGAAACCAGCCAATAAGGACAACCAAAAGGTTGCGCCAATAGACGATAATGTCATGGAAATTCCATTGGACTCTGATACCATTTTGCCTAAAGATACAGTCGGTACTCCTACCAATAAGCCGAAGACTGCAAAGGCAAAGGACAGCGAGAAACCATCGGAAAAGAAGAAACAACAGCCTGCCGAGAACACTCAAAAGGCTCAAAAACCTACCGAAAAGAAAGAGCAACTGAAGAAAAAAAATACAGATGGCCCTGTAATATACTTCGACGATGATGTTAAACCTGTGGAAAAGAAAAAGAAAGAACCACAGAAGCAACAGCCGCTCGATTACGATTTCGACGATGAATACTACGATTTAGGTGGTTTTTAGTGAAAGCTAAAAGATAAATAAAAAGGTGTTCAGGCAGCATTTAAATAAACAAAGAAAGGATACAAACAAGATATGAGCAACGGACTTTTATTATGGGTAGACGACGAAATAGAACTTCTCAAAGCCCACATCATATTTCTCGAGAAGAAAGGATACGAGGTTGTAACTGTCAGCAACGGTGCCGATGCGATAGAACAATGTCGCACACAAACGTTCGACCTTGTACTTCTTGATGAGCAAATGCCCGGTCTGTCAGGACTTGAAACCCTGCAGAAGATGAAAGAAATACAGCCTGCCACGCCCATTGTCATGGTAACAAAGAGCGAGGAGGAAGATATAATGAACCAAGCCATCGGCGCAAAGATAGCCGATTACTTGATTAAGCCCGTCAATCCCAGTCAGATATTGCTGACATTAAAAAAGAATATCCACCGCAGAGAGATTGTTACCGAAGTTACACAAACAGGTTATCAGCAGGAATACCAACAGCTTGCAATGCAAATAAGCGACTGCCGAGACTTCAACGATTGGGTAGAGGTCTACAAACGATTGGTGAAATGGGAATTGGAACTTAGCAGTGCAGACAGCAATATGACCGAAATGCTCACTATGCAGAAAGAAGATGCCAACAACGGTTTTGCTAAATACATTGCCAAGAACTATCTCGACTGGGTGGCACCGAACGATGGAAAGAGCAAGGAGAAAGCATCTCGCCCCCTTATGAGTCCCGATATTTTCAAAAGTCGTGTATTTCCGATGATAGACAAAGGCGAGAAAGTCTTTTTAATCGTAATAGATAATCTTCGCGTAGACCAGTGGCGCATCTTGTCGGAAGAGCTCGCAGAGTTGTTCGATATAGACGAAGACTTTTATATGACGATACTTCCGACGGCAACCCAATACGCCCGCAATGCGATATTCAGCGGGCTTATGCCACTTCAGATTGCCCAAATGTTTCCCGACTTATGGGTAGACGAGGACGAAGAAGAAGGCAAAAACCTGAACGAGAAGCCACTCATTCAAACGCAAATAGACCGCTATCGTCGCCACGATAAGTTCTCTTACCACAAGATTTTCGACTCAAACGGTGCAGAAAAGTTTATGCAGCAACTTAATAATCTGCAACAAAACGACTTGAATGTATTGGTTGTAAACTTCATTGACATGCTTTCTCACGCTCGCACAGAGATGAAAATGATTCGCGAATTGGCGAGCGACGAAAGTGCCTACCGTTCTTTAACGCTCAGTTGGTTCAGACACAACGTCCTGTCCGATGTATTCCGAGAGTTGGCAAAATCTGATTATAAAATCATTCTGACCACCGACCACGGTTCTATCCGTACAACCAAGCCAGTAAAAATCATTGGCGACAGAAACACAAACACCAATCTACGATACAAATTGGGCAAGAACCTGAACTATAATTCAAAAGAAGTGTTCACCATAAAAGCCCCACAGCAGGCGCAACTTCCTGCTCCAAACCTCAGCACAAGCTATGTTTTTGCAACGGGCAACAACTTCTTTGCCTATCCGAACAACTACAACTACTATGTGTCGTACTACAAAGACACATTCCAACATGGTGGAATTTCCATCGAGGAGATGATAGTTCCAATCATTACGCTGACACCCAAAAGCGTCAAACTTACACAGAACACAAAAAGATAACGAACAATGGAAATCAAAATAGAAAGTCTTGCAACCATTCACGAGGCTGCAAAAAAGTTTATAGACAACATCGGCAACAACAAAGTATTTGCCTTTTACGGTAAAATGGGAGCTGGAAAAACGACCTTCACCAAAGCCATTTGCGAAGTCTTAGGTGTGGAAGACGTTATTACTTCGCCTACTTTCGCCATCGTAAACGAATATACCGACGGCAAGGGCAGCCCTATTTACCATTTCGACTTCTATCGCATCAAGAAGTTGGAAGAAGTCTATGATATGGGCTATGAAGACTATTTTTACAGCGGAAACCTTTGTTTATTGGAGTGGCCCGAGCTGATTGAGGACATTTTACCCGAAAATGCGGTCAAGGTAAAAATAGAAGAACAAGCCGACGGAACACGTTTGGTGTCGTTCTAACCTAACTTCCCAGAGGCAACAAAACCTATATGAAAATTCAACATCATAGGTAGGAATAAAAAATATGACGTCATATTCAAGCAAATATGACGTCATATTTGACCGAAAATGACGTCATATTTATCTGAACGCCTAAATATTGAATTGAGCAGACACTTTATAATGTGTTTTCACTACCCCACTTTTTCATATAAACTGCAAGGCTGTTGTTCAATCGTAACAACAGCCTTGCAGTTTTTTATTCCCTTAATTGTGCACCAAGGTACCTATGTCCTCGCCGTCGATTACTTTCTTTAAGTTTCCAACAATGTCCATATTGAACACATAGATAGGAAGATTGTTTTCCTTGCACATTGTTGTGGCAGTAAGGTCCATTACCTTCAAACCCTTATTGTATATCTCATCGTAAGTTATTTCGGTAAACTTCGTTGCCGTAGGGTCTTTCTCTGGGTCTGCCGTATAGACACCATCTACACGCGTACCCTTCAGCATTACGTCGGCTTCTATCTCGATGCCACGCAAACTCGAACCCGTATCGGTAGTGAAATAAGGATTGCCCGTACCTGCCGAGAAGATGCAAACATAACCCTCTTCGAGTGCTTCAACAGCTTTCCATTTGCTATAAAATTCGCCAATAGGTTCCATACGGATTGCCGTCATCACCTTCGACTTCACGCCAAAAGCACCCAGTGCAGAACTCAATGCAAGCGAATTAATCACAGTTGCACACATACCCATCTGGTCGCCCTTTACTCGGTCGAAGCCTTTCTGGCTGCCTGTCAGTCCACGGAAGATATTACCGCCACCTATAACGATACCGATTTGCACGCCCATTTCCTGTATTTCTTTTATTTGGCGTGCATAGTCTTCAAGGCGTTCCGCATCAATGCCGTATCCTTGCTTGCCCATTAAGCTCTCGCCTGAAAGCTTTAGGAGGATTCTTTTAAATCTTGCCATACTTTATTTCTTTAAATTCGTAACTTCTTATCATTCCTTCGCGGTCGCGGAGTATCAGGTGTCCGTCGTCCTCAACTTCCACAATAGCACCTTCAAACACTCCGTCTGCATCTTCGTAAGGGTAAAAACCTATTGAACGATACAATGCTTCATGATACATTGCCGAGATTGCGCCATAGTTCGCACTGCGAATCAACTCGTAGTTTCGTTCAAACGAGGCTATAATCTTTTGCAAAAGGTCTTCCCTATTCACCTCTTTGCCTAAAATCTGACAAAGCGAAACGGGATTGGGAGCATCGCTTTTAAATTCCGTTTGGTTCACATTCAGTCCCACACCAAACACGCAGTCTTTTATCCTGCCACCGCTCAACTTGGTTTCTATCAGCGTACCGCTTAGCTTTTTGTCGTTCCAATATATGTCGTTCGGCCATTTCAGCGTAATGCTACCCTCGCCCACATAGTCTGTCAATGCTTCTCTCAATGATAACGCACCATATTCCGACAACAGAAACTGACAGGCAACAGGCACTTCAACTGGGTGCAAAAGCACTGAAAACAACAGGTTCTTGCCTGCTTCGCTCTCCCAACAGTTCGTTCCTTGCCCACGTCCTGCAGTCTGAAAATCAGCTACAGCCACAGTCATCTGCTCCCCCTCCGAGGGCGTATAAGTTTTCAGAAAGTCGTTGGTGCTGCCGATGGTTTCCAATCGCACAACGTTAGTGGTAGACTTATTTCCCTTTTGGAAAGCTGCTCGTATTTTATGAATGATGTTCATCGAAGTAAATACATTGTTACTGTTTCACATTCTTCTGTCATACAAATGGAAGAAAAGCATCTTTAATATGGCGAATTTCGTATTTGTCGGGCGTTCCAACAACCGTTATTATATCGAAACGCAACACTCTGTCAATACGGTGCCCCTTCACATAAGCATTTGCGGCAATGGAAACAGAACGGATTTTCTGTGTCGTTACAGCCTCATCGGCATTGGCAAAACGCTCGTTTCTACGTGTTTTCACCTCTACGAAAACATAAACATCGTTTTCTATGGCGACTATATCCAAATCACGCTGACCGCATTTCCAGTCTCTTTCCACGATTCTATAGCCCTCGCGCATAAGATACTCGCACGCCAACTGCTCGCCCCATTTACCTGTTTCGTTGTGTAATGCCATATTATTCAGAATGATAGGTTGCCAAAGCAACTGCCAGACCGCAAGCCTATCTTAACCATACTACAAAGATAGAGTTTTTTTCTGAATTATAGAATTAATATTGTAATTTTGCGAAGATTATATAATAATGTATGAGCAGCGAAGAACAAATAAAGAAAGACGACTATTATATGGGGCGAGCCTTGGCACTGGCTGAAGAAGCGTTCAAAAAAGGCGAAGTTCCCGTCGGTGCCGTGATAGTGTGTCGCGACAGAATTATCGCGCGGGCGCACAACCTTACGGAAGCACTGACTGATGTTACTGCCCACGCGGAAATGCAGGCTATAACGATGTCAGCCAACGAGTTAGGTGGAAAATACCTGCAAGACTGCACCCTTTATGTAACGGTAGAACCTTGCATTATGTGCGCAGGTGCATTGGGCTGGTCGCAAATTAAGCGGGTTGTCTATGGTTGCAGCGACGAGAAGAGGGGCTTTTCTGCCCTTGCTCCACAGGCACTTCACAGCAAAACAATCGTAACAAAGGGTGTTCGGGAAGAAGAATGCAAAAGGCTAATGCAGCAGTTCTTCAAAGAACGGAGATAAGAAGAAATCGACTTAAAAGCCATACCGTAGGCATTAAGTTTGGCAGAAAATCGCCTTCATTTTGTAAAGAAAATATTGTTAAAAAGTGATAACTACATTTTGACATTGCGAAAGCGGCTGTTTTGCGATGCAAAACCTACGCTTTTACCGTGCAAAACAGCCGCTTTTGCAATGCAAAACAATAGGTTTTACAAAGCATTGATAATAAGGCAGTTAAACCAAACTATCTATTTGAAAATTTCTTTACAGTTTTATCGCTTTATTTCCAACTATAAAACGGAAAATAAAACAGATGGGAAGACGCCCCGAAAAATAAAGCGAGCACCTTGAAAACAAGATGCTCGCTTTTATTTGAATGCTTTATTGTTTTATCTTACCTGTACTACAAGATACTTGCTTGTGCTCCAGAATGTCTGTGGGTCGTTGATACGAAGAACGTATTGACCTGCTGCATCTTTCGTAAGCGAGTAGCTGCTGCTTGGGTGAGCAGTAAGAAGTTTTGCGCTCTTGCTATACAACTTAACCTCGCGTGTAGAGCGAATGTCAATCTTTGTAAAGTAGTTCTTGTTGAAACTGCCCTGCAATACCTTGCCATCTGCAAGAATGCGCTGTTCTCTAAGTTCCCTCTTTGTACCAAATACATACCAGCCTGTGTTCAGCTGCATATCTTGTGTAGAAATGGTTTCGCTCTTTTGCTTAGACTCGGTCTGCAAGTTAGCCTTCTCGGTTTCGAGTGTTTGCTTTGCAGCAGTCAGGTTTGCTTTATCAGTCTTCAAATTAGAAACGTCTGTATTCAAACCTGAAATAGTCTGGTCGAGTTCCTTAATGTGAATGTTCTTTGATGCCAATTCTGCACGAAGCACCTTCAACTCGTTGTCTTTCTGAGCAAGTTGGGCTGTCATCTGAACGAGTGTCTTCTTCATTTCCTCACCCTTGAAGCCTGTTTCTTGAAGTTGCTGTTGGAGTTTCTTAATCAACTCGCGGTTTTCTTGCATACGTTGAGTGATAAACTGGATATTCTCTTTTATCTGTGTAGCTTTATCAGCTCTCTCACCTTCCTTTGCTAAAGTTACACGATTTTCAGCAGCATTGATTTCTGCAAAGCCTTGCTGTATCAGATTCATCGTTGCCATCATGTCGTTTACCTCGTTATCACGGGCATTAATGATTGCACGCAAAGAATCGTTTTGGATTTCTGCTGGATTAATTGATTTGTTTTGGTTGCAAGAAGCGAGTGCCATGGCACCGCAAGCTGCATAAATTAATAGCTTTTTCATAATCTATTTTATTTTCATTCATAATTTTGAAGAATCGTCTTCTTCGCTGATGCTTTTACTCTTTTTCCCTTTCGACTTGCCTGCCAATACGATAACAAACTCGCCTCGGGGTGCTGTCTCCTTGAAATGGGCAAGCACTTCTGCCAGTGTTCCGCGCACGCTCTCCTCGTGCAGCTTGGATATTTCGCGGCAACAACTCACCAAACGGTCTTCGCCAAACGCCTCTATGAACTGTTCCAATGTTTTTACGATGCGATAAGGCGACTCGTAAAAGACCATTGTTCTGCTCTCTTCGACAAGGCTTTCTATCTGTGTCTTGCGTCCTTTCTTCTGTGGCAAGAAGCCTTCGAAGCAGAAGCGGTCGCAAGGAAAGCCACTCGACACCAAGGCAGGAATCATAGCTGTTGCCCCCGGAAGGGTCTGAACGGTAATGCCAGCTGCAATAGCTTCCCTCGCTAAGTAAAAACCAGGGTCGCTGATACCGGGTGTGCCAGCATCGGAAATAAGCGCAATGGTTTCGCCAGCCTTTAGTCGGTTCACGATTCCTGCTGCTGTTCCGTGTTCATTATACTTGTGGTGCGATACCAAATGGTTCTTTATTTCAAAATATTTCAGCAAAATACCCGACGTGCGAGTATCTTCGCAGAGTATCAAGTCTGCTTCCTTGAGAATTCGAACGGCACGAAATGTCATGTCTTCCATATTCCCCACAGGTGTCGGTACAAGATATAAAATACCCATAAGCGTTGCAAATGTAAACGAAAAGTATTGAACGCCAAAACAAATTAGGATTTTTTAGATGTGTTTTTAAACCCTATTCACATAACATATCCATATTTTCCTATATTTAAACATTTTATTATTATATACTCCATATTTTATAATAAAAATAGAATAGCAGTAAAATTCTTGCATAATAGGAAAGATTAGACACAGAAAAAGACCAACAAGTATTTGTTCTGAGAACTATAACTTGCTGGTCTTACCCTATTGACAAATAAATTTCAAGTCTGGTTATACAGCCCCACAATTGCGAGCCATAAACCTACAAACGATTATTTCTTATAGTTTTCCACTCCCTTATCCAAGAATTTGAGATAGCCAGGAATGTCTTCTTTATAAACAAAGCTACCGCTAAGTGGGTTTCCTTGGTTGTCTACCGTTACATAGAAAGGTTGTGCCAAGTAGCCAAACTTAGACTCTTGCAAGTAGCTCCACTTGTCGCCAATGGTGCGCAAGGTACGTGTTGTACCATCAGAACGCTTCACCTTGATAGGTTCTTTCAACGGTGTTTTGTCGTCTACGTAGAGCGAAATCAAAATGTAGTCGTTGTTTAGCTTCTCTGCTACTTCGGCATTTGTCCACACCGCACCTTCCATCTTACGACAGTTCACACAGCCAAAGCCTGTAAAGTCGAGCAATACTGGCTTTCCTGCCTGTGCAGCGGCACGCATTCCCTCTTCGTAATCCTTGTATTTAGGTTCTACTTCTTGATGATGCAGGTTGAAATCCTGTGTGTAAATAGGTGGTGCAAATGCACTAACGGCTTTCAAAGGCGCACCCCACAAGCCCGGTACCATATATACGGTGAAGGCTAAAGAAATCATACCGAGCATAATAGCTGGCACTGGCATTGCCATTTGGGTTGGGTCGTCGTGTGGGAACTTCAGTCTGCCAATGAGATACAAGCCCATTAGTCCGAAAATAACAATCCATATAGCGAGGAAAGTCTCTCTGTCAAGGATATGCCAGCCGTATGCAAGGTCGGCAACAGACAAGAACTTGAATGCAAATGCCAATTCTATGAAGCCCAATACAACCTTAATCATATTCATCCATGAGCCTGATTTAGGTGCTTGCTTCAACCATGTTGGGAACAAAGCGAAGAGTGTGAAAGGCAATGCCAATGCTAAAGCAAAGCCAAACATACCGATGGTAGGTGCAACCCAGTCGCCACTGGTGGCTGCCTGTACGAGAAGCAAACCTACAACAGGTGCTGTACAAGAGAAAGACACCAAAGAAAGGGTGAAAGCCATCAAGAAAATAGAAAGCAAACCTGTCGTTGCAGCTGCCTTATTGTCGATTGCATTTCCCCATGAAGATGGCAAACGAAGTTCGAACCAACCGAAGAAACTCAATGCAAACACTACCAACATAAGGAAGAAGAAGATGTTGAATGGTGCATTTGTTGCCAATTCGTTCAACTTCTGTGGACCAAAGAGAGCCGTAATGACAGCTGCCAAGCCCATATAAATTACGATAATAGAGATACCATACGTTACAGCGTCGCGAATACCTTTGCGCTTATCGTCCTTTGCACGCTTCAAGAAGAAGCTAACGGTCATTGGAATAATTGGCCATACACAAGGTGTAAGCAGGGCAACAAAGCCACCTACAACACCCATTATAAAGATGTACCACAAAGAATGGTTCTTGTTATCTTTCCCAGCACTGAACTCACTCAACTCCTTTATTACAGGACGCCAAAGGTCTGATGGGTTCGCAGCGTCTACTCCTGCAGCTTGTGCAGAGTCGCCTTGCAATGTTGCACCGTCCTGTGCTGTCTTTGCTGTATCCGTAGTTGCGCTCAAAGCCGTAGCTCCATCAGCTTCTGCAGTTTCGCCTTCCTTTGCATCGGGTGCTTCTGCTGCTGCAGGAGCATCAGCAGGACCATTGCCAGTATAGCTAAATTCTATAGAAGAAGGTGGCATACACATTTCGTCGTTACATGCACCATACTCCATATAACCAGAAATCTTATAGGTTTTGCCCGTGATTTTATATTTCTGTACGAAGCTTACATTGTGTTCAAAGTAACGGAGTTTCATCTCGAACACCTTATCGAACACGTTTATTTCCTTACCACGAGGTGTAAGTTTGCCTACAGGTTGCGCACCTTCAGCCTTTTCGGTTTTAATAGAAGCTGATGTAGGTCCTCCAGCAGGGAGTCCAGTAGAATAAACGTGCCAACCAGCATCAATCTTAGCGGTGAAGATAACATCTACTTCTGTTGGCGATACTTTCTTTTGCTGTACACTAAAACGTACAGGATTTTGCGCCATCACTGTTAAATTGAATAGCGCAAATAAGGCTAAAAGAATCTTAGATTTCATTGTTTTCTTTTTATTTAAATTATTGCTATATTTTTGTTCTTCTGTTTTCATGAGTTGTAGCGTTTAAAAATATTACTTGCGTGCAAAGATAATGTTATTTTTTTAAAAACAAAACCATTACACTACATTTGTGGTTTATTATTACGTTTTTTTTCAGTTTTATAAAGCCCATAATAGAATTATTTGATGCCGACTAAAGCAAGCTTGCGGGTTCATTGTAATGAAAGTACAGAACTTTGCAGCTGTTGAATATTGATAACAAAGAGGCGGTGATAATTTTATAAAAACAGCTTACTTTATGAATAAAAAGAGCATCATAGGACTGTAAATATTTTTCATACACGCATCTATCACCTAACTTATTATGTATCAATACTTTACAAAACCTATTGTTTTGCATTCCAAAAGCGGCTGTTTTGCACGGTAAAAGCGTAGGTTTTGCATCGCAAAACAGCCGCTTTCGCAATGCCAAATCGAAATTATCATTTTCCATCAGAATTATCTTTACAAAGTCAGAGGTAATTTCCAATATTTGCCTTAAGCGACAAAAAGGAAATTGTTCCCTAAATAAAACTCTATTGTTCATTATCAGATTTCATCTAATACTCATTTTACAGATGTCCATATACGCAAAAACAATGCTGTCTTGAAGTATTCAAGGCGGCATCGTCTTTCCATTTCATATCGTCTTTATTATTAATAATGTAATTGATTAATCGCATGTCAGTTTCATTGAACAACTGCCCTGCGTACCGCGAAGCGTAACCACATAGATTCCAGAAGGAACACCAGTGGCATCAATTTGTGCTCTACCTGACTGCACCGCAGCTTCCGAAATCTTACGTCCCATAAGGTCGTACAGTGTAGCCGTGTGGAAACCAGACGCTACGTTCGATACTACGATACTGTTTCCGTTGTTCTTCACGGTTGTCTTCTCACTGTAAACACTCTCCACTGCATCGGAAACAGCCTCTACTATCTTGAAGTCCTTCCACGTGCGCGATGCAAGATAAGCCTGCTTGCTGCCTGCTGGTACGGTCAGCGTGCACGACTCTTTTTTGACATTTTCAAACACATCGTCTGTATAGGGGTTCTCTACTGGTGTTTTGGTCTTGACTATCAGATTGTTCAAACCACTGCAACCGCAGAATGCTCTGTAACCAAACTCATTGAAAACGGGCGAAAATTCTACTTTCTCGAGGTTCTTGCAATACCAAAAAGCAAAGTCGTTTATCTTCTTTGTAGCAGTATTCAGCACAAAAGTCTTGCTTTCCTTTCCGTTCGGATAAATATAAAGTGTGGTGTAATCCTTTGAATAGAGCGTGCCGTCTTCCACCGCATACTTCTTATTGTCGGTATCTACTTCAAACGCTTGAAGTGCAGTGCAGCCGAGGAACGGATTGTCAACAACTTCCGCAACAGACTTGCCCAACGACACACGCTTCAGTCCAAGACACTCGGCAAAGGCTGCATAGTCGATTTTCTCTACCGTTTCGGGTAAATTGAGCGACTCTATACCATGATTGTGGAAGAAGGCTTTCTCGCCTATCGTCTTTAATCCATTGCCCAATTTCAGTCCCGACATATCGGTGCAATTGAGGAATACTTCGTTCTCTATGGTTTCCAACGAGTTTGGAAGCTTCACATCATGCAGCTTCTTACAGTTCTGAAACGCATATACGGCGATGTGTTTGAGTCCTTCCTTCATTTCTACCGTTTCCAAATTAGGGCAATCTTGGAAAGCATTCTTGTCTATCTTTGTGATTGACGCAGGCAATTCCACCTTGTTCAATGCCTCGCAAAAGCCAAAAGAACCTTCGGGTAGCATCGTGATTCCTTCTGGGATTTGAATCTCTTCCAACCCATTTGCACCGAAAAATGCTTCAATCGACAGTTCTTGAAGATTCTTTGGAAGGGTCAGCTTCTTCATATTAGGTGTCTGGTCGAATGTTCGTTTGTTGATTTTCGTTACACCATCGGGGATAATAACTTCCTGCAGTTTCTCGCAATAGGTGAATACATAATTTCCCATTGTCTTGAGTTGCGACGGCAACTTGATGGTTTCCAACGAGGCACAGACACCGAATACCGTGTGCTGAATATCGGTTACCTCGTCGGGAATGATGACTTCTTTCATACTGACGCACCTGAAGAATGCGCCAATACCTAATTCTCGGATATACTTAGGAAGTACTATCGACTCGATGCTGCAACATTTGAAGAAGAGTTTCTCGGGCAGAAGGGTTGGCTTGGTGCCATCAACGAAGTATTTTCTATCCTTTCCTAAATCATCAGTAAAGATATAGTAGCTCTCCGATGTATCACCAGTAGAAACGAAAGTAGCCTCAGAAAGGTCTATTCTTTTCAGCGTTTTGGGAATCAGTGCGCCATATTCGTCGGAGCCACAGAACTTTCTCACCCAGCGCAGGTCGTAGCTGTTCAGTGGTCCAACTATCTTCAGCGTATCTACAACATCAAGCCACACATTCTCTGGAACCTTGTCTTCAAGTTCGCCAGCTTTATTAACATGGACTACAACTTTCTTTACTCTCTCACCATCTTCTCCTTTGGGAGCAGCCTTAACTGCAGCAGAGATGAAAGATGCTTGTGCAAAAGCGCACAGAAAGAGAAACAATGTCATCAACTTTTTCATAATCTACAATATCTATATTTACTAATCAAGTACATTAACGCTTGGCAATGTTCACACGCTGTCATTACTTCTGTATGCAAACTTTGCTGTTTCCACCATCTACCGAAACGATATATACTCCTTTCCGTGGAGCTTTTACACGCAACGATGGTGCCGTAACGCGGTAGCGAGCCACTACTTGTCCGCCAAGAGTGGTGAGCAGAACCTCACGTGCATCGGCAGGAAGATTGCCAATCACCCAGCCATCGTCGGTTGCATTGATGTACAACTGACTCTCGGAACCAACTTTGGCGATTCCGTCCTCTTGACAACCCGTGCCATCACCGACATTAGAAACCAACCAACCCTTATCTGTTGCAATCTGCGTACGGCTCACTTCAGCTGCTCCAGGAACATTGTTGAACAGAAGAATGCCGTGCAAGTCGTTGTGTTCGTCCTCGGGACGCTTCTTTCTGAGAGAGCGATACATATCGTTCAAGGCACAAGCGTCTAACTTTGTATTGTTCACAGATACATAACGCAAGTTGTTGCAATTAGCGAAACTGATGCCACCGTTGATTGGATTTCCAGCAATGACGACATCAAGCAGATTAACACAGTTGCTGAAATCAAGTTGTTTAATTTTGTTATTGCTACAATTGACAGCTGTAAGCTTCGTTTGTGCCGACAAATCAAGCGTGCCAATTTGGTTGCCATCGCAAGTAAGGTTGGTCAGCAATGGCAGTTTTGTTGTTTCTATCTGCGAGAAACTGCAGCTGCTACAATTGAGAGAGGTCAGCGAACGAGGAAGGTCAGCTGTACTCAATTTAGGGTTTACCGAGCAATCCAAGCTCTTTAGACTTGTACAACCTGTTAGATTCAACGAGGAAAGGTCGTTAGAAAAGCAGGTTAAAATCTCTAACTTGTCCAATCCACTGACATCAAGATCTGACAATTGGTTATTGTTGCACACCAGCGTAACAAGGTTTCGGCAATCCGATAGATTCAGACTCGTGAGGCTGTTTCCCTCGCACGACAAATCCCGCAGTTGCTTCATTCCTGTCAAATCAAGCTGCGAAAGCTCGTAGTTGTTGTCTATTCCCAACAGCTTTAGTTGCTTTGTTTGCGACAAATCTATCTTCTTCAGTCCCGCGGCAGGCACCATCAGCGTATCAATCTTGTTGTTTTGTGGCAACGAAAGTGTACGCAATGGTCGTCCCATTCCTACTGCAACATACCTCAACTCGCCATTCCCACTCAAGTCGTATTCATCTACAAGCGTCTGTAAGGCATCAAGATGCTTTAGCTTAGGACATTCCTTAAGGTTTAGTTTCTTCAGTTGTGCATTCGACGTACACATAAGCAGTTCCAGCGTTGGGTGCGATGCGAGCGTCAGTTCCTTAAGTCTGTTGTTGGTAAGGATAAGGCTGTCTACCTTGGAATTGCGAGTTAGGTCGAGTTGTTCTAACGGCGAATCCTGCACATAGATAAACTTCAGTTCGGTATTGGCTGATACGTCCAAAGCCCTGACAAAGTTTTTACGTGATATAAGATGCGTAAGTGCAGGCAATTTTGTAACGTCGAGAGTCGTCAGTTGGTTGTTGGAACATTCTAAAACTGCAATGTTTCCGTAGATAGTCAGGTCTTGTCCTTCGGTATTGCCCTGTATGCGCGTGGCTGTTTTGTGGAGTTTGCCTTTATAAGTCTTTCCATTGCCCCAATCAAGGGTGTACTCTCCTTCTTCCGCACCCATTATCAACAGCGCATATTTGCTATTTACTGCGCCTGCAAAGTGCATTTTCACAAAAGGTTCAGCAGGCTGGTTATCTTGTGCCCACGCAACATTCAAAAAGCCTACAAGGAAGATTGTAAGCAGCAAAAGTGTTTTCTTTACGTTCTTTTCCATACCGATAGTTGTTTAAGTCGTTATCTATTTCAGTGCACTTAATTTGTGTTTCTAAGACAAAAATAGAATTAATTATTCAAAAATGCAAGTTTTCTATCACTTTATTAAAATACTCTGTTGCGACATAAGATAAATACAAAACGTCTGATTATAAGCCTATTGCAATACTTTTCAGGCTTACTGAAAGGGCTATGCAATATAAAAATGCAACAAAAAAAGTATGTCAATACCTAAAATATGCCGATTTCTAAGAAAAAAAATGTATTTTTGTAGCAATAGAAATTAAACTAAGATGAACAAACCTTTCCCTATTTTACTATTACTTACGGTCATATTATGCGGTTGTCGGCATACTCCGTCAGAGACAAGCAACCGTCTGACTGAAATTGACTCGCTGATTCGACACAACCAAATCGACTCTGCTTTTAGAATAATAGATATGGTAGATGCTGCCAACTTGACGAGCAGTGCTGATTCTGCCGACTTTTTTCTTCAGAAAACACATCTTCTCTACAAGCTCTACAAGCCCATAGAGTCTACCGATATGATAGATTACAGCATCGAATACTACGAAAAACAGAAAGGCAATGTGGAGCAGTTGGCAGATGCTTATTTTCACAAAGGGGCAATTGTCTACGACCAAGGACAGGTGAAAGAAGCCATTGTCTGTATGAAGAAAGCCGAATATACTGCCGAAAAGCTGACTTCTGACAATCTTAAACTTAAAATCTACGAGAACCTTTTCATTATGAACGAAGAGGCAGGCGAACGGCAACTTGCCCTCGGATATGCCAAGAAAGTTCTCCGAATTGCCACGACGGCAAAGGACAAAGTGCAGCTTGCCCGTGCCTACAACAACATTGCAGTGGCTTACAACAAGTTGGACAAAGCCGACAGTGCCAACATTTATATAAAGAAAAGTATGGAAATGTTGCACTACATACCCCGACAAGAACAAATATACATACTCAACAACATCGGCGCACAGCTCATAGCCACCAATCCACAAAAGGCAAAGGCAACACTGCTGAAAGCAATTAGCATTGCGCCAATGGGGGCTGCATACGACAATCTTGCCACAATCTACGTCGGTGAGGGCGACACAGCCAAGGCAAACGAACTGTGGGACAAAGCGTTGAAGACGAACGACATGCAAGTAAGGACCGATGTGATGAACTCAAGGTTCAACCACCAATGTGCCACAGCCGACTATAAAGGAGCCATAAAAACGGCACGACAACTTATAAGAACGAAAGACAGCCTGTATACGAGTTGGAGAGAGAACGACATACGGAGCAACCAAATAGCTTTCGACAACATAAAGGCAAAGCAGGAATACGAGCGGAAGATAGAAACGGGTATCTTTGCCATTATCTTACTCTCGCTCTCGTTCGTCGTAGTCTTTTTCTTCCTACGATACAGAACCTATAAAGCCAAGAATGCACTTGCCATTGACCAACGGCGCATCAAGGTTTTTGAAGGTCAAATAGCCGAATTTGAGAAACAAGGGCAGGAAAAAGAAAAGGAAATAGAGTCGCTATACAGAAAAAAGGAGATACTGCTCGACAAGCACCGAAAGACACTCAGCGAGGGGCACAGGCTCTATACCCATATTATGGAAGGGCAAACGACAGTGCTTTGGCGGAAAAAAGAATTCGAGAACTTCATAGAATACTATCGTTTGATAAATATGAGTTTTGTAGATTCGTTGGATTCGGAATACGATACACTCTCTCCGAAGTATCAATTTTTCCTCGTTATGGAACATTTGGGCAAGACCGACAAGGACATTATGCACATTATGGGACTCGCAGACGGCTCTATCCGTTCCATTCGTTCGAGGATTAACAAGCGCAGAACAGCTTATTAAAAATACCACAAAAGTGTAAATATTTTTTCAAAGGGTATCTTTTATATAACCACCTTGTTATCAATGCATTACAAAACCTATTGTTTTGCATTCCAAAAGCGGCTGTTTTGCACGGTAAAAGCGTAGGTTTTGCAGCGCAAAAGAGCCGCTTTCGCAACGTCAAAGCACAGTTATCACTTTTTAATGCTATTTTCTTTACAAAAAAAAGTGATAATAAAAGACTGTCTATTTATAAAAGGAGTAATAAGAAACCTCTGTAAAATCCGTTCCCGCCAAAACACTATTACTGGCAACTGACAACATTATATTTGTCAGTTTGCCGTTTTGGTAGGATTTTACAGAGGTCTCATAACAGATTAGAATTTAATGTCTGTGGCATTGCAACGCTATTGCTTCAAGAGAAACAATGCGCTGGCAATTCCACAGATAAATCTTACTCAATCACCTTCATCTCGGTACGGCGGTTGAGTTGGTGCTCTTCTTCGCTGCAAGGCACACCGTTGGCACATCTGTTGAGTAGACGTGTTTCGCCATAACCTACTGATACAATGCGTGATGGAGCAATGCCGTGTTCCACAAGATATGCCTTCACTGAGTTTGCACGCTGCTGCGACAGACGCAGGTTGTATGCGTCGGAACCGCGTGAGTCGGTATGTGACGACATCTCCACGCGAATATTAGGATTGTCAAGCAGGTATGCAACGAGGCGGTTAAGCTCTGGACGTGCATCAGGACGTATCGTAGCCTTGTCGAAGTCGTAGTGTATGTTGTTGAGACGTATCGGCTCATTCAACTTAGGCTTCGTCAGACAGTGGTCGACAGTTACGAGTGGCGTCTTTACAGGGTCGTATTGTCCCTTTTCAATAATGAATTCCTCTGCTGGCAGACATTCCTTCATCGTAATGTAGATGCTATAGCGTGTGTCCGCTCTGAGTGATACAGAATACTCTCCACGGCTGTCTGTAGTGAGTTCATACAGTTTCTTTCCCTTGCCAGATTTCACCGTTACCGTAGCCCCTACTGCGGGTTCTGTCGTTCCACAGATAGTAACACGTCCCTTTAGGGTAAAATCTACAGGCTTTGGTGCAGGTACAGGCACCTGTGGTTTGGGAGCAGCCTTCTTGGCATTGAAACGGAATATAACTCCACAGAACACTCCAAAGGAAGACATATCGGTCTTGCCAAACTTCTTGCCGTAATTATCGCCTTGTGCCATACGAGGAGCTCTTACGATTTGTTCATCATACACATAATCGCCATAAGGAACATTGAAGCAATGCATATAATATCCACCAAGGTTCAGTCCCACATGTTCGTTGAAGAAATATGAGAAACGCAACTGTGCCTTCATTGCCAATCGAGTCTTTGAGTCTATGTTTTCGGCTTTATAGAGAACCTTGTTCCCTGCCCCAGGAACACCTTTCGCTATCAATGAAGACTCGCCGCCACTGATACTCACCATACCGGCACGAAGGTTTAACTCTGCCATGAATGGTGGAAGAATTGTGGCAGGAAGACGGAACGAAGGACCTACACCCAAGAAGATACGTTCTACGTTCTTGTACTTTGTCTCAATTTCTTTAAATCTCTTACGTAGGTTACCTGATTCGATTTCGGGCTTGTTCATAATATAATCACCGTCCAAGCCAAGACCGAACCACTCCCAATAATGGTCGATACCAAGACCAAAGTTAGGTCCGCCATTAAAATCAAGAAAACGATATGAATCATTATGGGTAAGACCGAAGTCGTATCCTCCGCGCAAGGAAAGTTGCCAATGTCGGTTAAGATAGTCTGGCCCAGTGCTTAGGCTCACCTGTGCAAACGATGCAGTCATTCCCAATAGGAACAATACTGCTGATAATAATAGTTTTTTCATACTTGTAATAATTTTGTTAGATAGTGAATAAAATTTTAATACTAATATCAATAGTGTTTAAGCGTCTATTTTCATCTGGCTGGATATACTTTGCGAGATTCATACCCTTGTACTTTTCACAGCCTCAAAATAATCGTATCAATCTTTCAAGCTGCTGAAGAAAGGAAATCATTAGATAAATCCAATAATATCATTGCTGCCATTGTGAATAACACCAATAACATATACAACATTCTTGATATCTTTGAATATTCCATAGTCATTCAGTTTTTAGTTTTGATTATATTGTCAATCACATAGCTCGTCAAATAATTTAATGGGTTTAGTATATACCTAATTCCTGCACACAGTGCAGCTATTTTGCAAATATAGCAATGCTTCTATGTTCAAGTGCAATATTAAAGATTTTTGTTGAAATACGCAAGTTTTTTTATAAAAAACATCATCAGCACTAAAAACAAAAACCATTTTATATGGCAGACTGGAATTACAGGAAGAAAATAAGTGATTACAAAAAACTATACAGTAAGACCCCTGCAAAACCCATTCTTTACCAAAACACTGTTACTGATAACCAACAAATTGCATTTGTTATTTCGTTGTTTTGATTGGGTGTTGCAGAGGTCTCAATAGATGATTTTACATCAACCATCAATTCTTTTTAGTGGACCTGCGGAGAGTCGAACTCCGGTCCGCACAAGGAAACCATACGCTTTCTACATGCTTATTTCAGCCTTTGGTTTTCGAGCATTGGCAAGACCTGAACCACCAACCAATGCCTTATCCTCTAAATTTCATTTGGGCAGCGAGGCATACCCAAACTATTTCCGATTTAACCTGCACCGCTTTACCCTCCGATTCGGAACAACATCTTTGGAGCAGTGTCTCGTTCAACTATCTAATAGTCGAATAAAGCCAGTAATCTACTGTACTTCGATTAGGCAGCGAGAGCGTAATTGTTTTCGCCAATTAATTGTTTGATAACCGATATTTAGGAGCCAGCTACCAATGCTCCGCATGCTTACATACCATTTCGTCTTGCCGTCAAATCCATACAAGCCCGAATTATTGTATCACAATATATAATTTGCAAAGATATTGTAAGTTTCTGACATAGCCAAATTTTTAACCGCTTTTTAAGTTCAATAAACTAAAGTTATCATAGAGTTTGACAGTCCTACTAAAGATATTTAGACACTGGCAAACCATAAATGCCTCATATTGGAAATGCACAAATAGAATGATAGAGAAGCATTGCAGAGGTTTCACTATTACGTCTTATAAAACTATTCACTTCAATTCCTTGCAAGAAAGAATGAGGATTCCAAAATAAAAAAAGCTGGGTTAGATTGCTCTGTCCCAGCCTTTGTAATAGTTATTCTTTAATTCTTCAGATTCAAATCATCGTTTAACGACAAACTTTACAACTGTTTTCTTGCCATTGGCATTTACCTTAATGATATAAACGCCTTCTGCAAGCTGTGCTACATTAAATTCTTTCTCACCATAAAGCCTTGCTATGGTCTGACCACTTGTTGAGAAGATTTGAGCATCTGTATATTCGCCATTTATAAGCACCTTATCAGAAGCAATCGTCAAGAATGTCTTAGAGTCGCCATTAATAGTAAGCTCATCAATACCGAGTGGTGTATTCTCACCATTTGAAATGACCCAATTCTTCAAATCAGCCTTATTGCTAAGTGCAATATCGTATATATTGCCTTCCTCATCATCTGGGAATGTTTCCTTGTCCCAATAGATAACGTATCCTTTATTATCTGCACTGGCTTCGGGAAGAGAAACTATCATCTTTAGCGCATTATCAACTGTGAATTTATTGATAGCAATATCTACCAAGCGAATATCTTTACAGCCTGTGAAATCAATGCTGTTCAGCTTGTTATGATTAAGAGAAATACCCTCCAACTCTGGACAGTTCTTAACGTTTACAGATGTCAGTTCATTGAACATTGCAGCCAAACTTGAGAGTTCTTGGAATCCCTCAACATTGAGTGTTTTAAGTTTGTTGTCGCCACAACTCAACACTTCGAGTTTCTTGTTCGCTGATAAATCAAGAGCGGTCAATGCATTCGTGTTGCAATATAGTTCTTTCAACTTCGTGCACTTGGAAAGATTGAGTGATGACAGTTTATTTTCGCTGACATTAATTTCCGATAGATTGATGTTGTTAGTGAAATCTATCTTGTCTAATGAGTTGTCTTTCAAGTTTATCTCCTCAAGTTCAATGTTCTTTGAAAGGTCGATGCTTCCCAATCTATTGTGCGCAGCACTGAGCTCCTCGAGTTTAGGAAGCATTGTAACATTCAATGTTTGAATCTTATTCTTCTTACAATAAAGCTTCTCAAGTTTCGTATTCTGTTCTACTGAAAGATTGGTAATGCTGTTGTTGTCTACAGACAAAGCCTTAAGTGCTGGGAGTTTCGTCAAGTTAATCGAATTCAATCCATTGAAAGAAGCATTCAATTCTTCAAGGAGAGGAAGTTCTCCAACGATAAGATTCGTAATCTTGTTGTTCAAGACATAGATGTATTTTGCACTCTTAAGACCTGAGAGGTCTAACTGTCCGAGTTGATTTTCCGAGCAGTCGAGCATAACCAACTTGCCAGAAGAAGCGCAGTCAATAGTTGATAACTTATTACCCTTACAGTTGATAGCAAGAAGGTCGCCCTCTATCACTACGAACTGATCCTTGGCAGTCGTCTTTACGGTAATAGGAGTAAGATTTGTAATATCTTTAGATACAGTGTATTCCTTTGCCTCTCCATCGCCAACGATGACAGAAAGCTTGTCTTCTACACCAGCAACTTTGAGAGATAGTACAGCACCAGCTTCTCCGTCAACTTTCATAACGAAGCGTGCCTTCACGTTCGATGGCTCTACCTCCAATATCCAACCCTTTCCTATTGCTTCATTAAGGTTGGCAGTTTCTATACTTGGATTACCTTCTACTTTGAATTTCTTCTTCCAAGACTTTTCAAAATCCAACATATATACGTCCGTTACATTCGGAAGTTTCGCGATAATGGTGTTGATTACAGATACAGGAATCTGATTGTGCTGAATATGGCACGCATACATCTTTGAGGAATTGTCAGGAAGAATAAGAGAAGTAAGCTTATTGTCGTGAGCTTTCAAGTCCTTCAACTCAGCAAGGTCTGTAAGGTCAAGGGTTGCAAGTTCGTTGAACTGACACTCCAAAACACCAACCTTAGAGAGTCCTTTAAGGTTAAGATTCGTCAATTTGTTATTTGACAAAGTCAACGAAATTAGTTTTCTGGACTTTGAAAGATTGATTTCTGCAATCTCATTATACGAAGCATTCAAACTCATCAGCTTTGTTGCTTCGGAAAGGTCGAGCTTCTTCAATGCTCCAGCAGAGCAGTCCAAAGAAACAAGTTCTGTTCCATCAAGAATAGCAAGCTCCGTCAGCTTTGCCTTATCAAACTTAATTGCATTAATCCCCGTACCGTAAATCTTGACCTCTTCCTTATGGTTGGTGCTATAAACAGGGTTCGGGAAAGCATAATTTCCTGCACTGTACTTCTTCTTATAGCCATCTCCCCAATCCACATAAAATTCTTCTTGGGGAGAATTTACTTCGAAGTAGAGCATCGCGCTCGAAGCAATAGAGGTTTTAAACTGGAATGCCAACACGTCCTTGGGTGTCTGCGCAAACGATGAGGCGATGGCACAGAAAGCCATCAAGATAAATAGTAAAGTCTTTCTCATTTGAATAGTCAATGTTATGGTTATAATAATATCAGATACAAATATAAGTAAAAAATGTGAGTAAGGCAAACAATGCCACCTGATAATGTAAATTCCCTGTTCCAAATATTTGCTAAATGGAACAGGGAATTTGTATGATAGAACTAATTTCGGTATACTTACGCTTCCTTATCGTATTCCAAATGGAAATTGACAACAGCTTCTATGCCTTTCTTCCAAAGGTCTACTGGCATATTTTCGTTTGGAGAGTGGATTGCGTTTGACTCCAAACCGAAGCCCATGAGCACACTCTTTGTGCCGAGCAACTTCTCGAATGTAGAGATGATAGGAATACTACCACCTATGCGAACTGGCAATGGACGCTTGCCAAAGACAGCCTCAAAACCACGTTCAGCAGCTTTATAAGCAGGGAAGTCGATAGGACAAACGTAGCCATAACCACCGTGAAGCATTTCTATCTTCACGCTAACGGTATCGGGAGCTACCTTGTTGAAGTAGTCTACAACCAGCTGACCAATCTTCTTGTAGTCCTGATGTGGCACAAGGCGTGAAGATATCTTTGCATATGCCTTTGAAGGAATTACGGTTTTTGCACCTTCGCCCTGATAACCACTCCAAAGTCCGCATACGTCGAACGATGGACGGTAGCCTGTACGCTCGATTGTGCTGTAGCCTTCTTCGCCAAATATATTCTTTATGCCGAGCGATTTCTTGTATTCATCTTCATCGAAAGGTATAGAAGCAACAAGTTCGCGCTCTTCTTTTGATGCCTCTTCAACATCGTCGTAGAATCCTGGGAAGCGTATTTTGCCGTCAGGACCTGTTACATCGCCTATCAACTTGCACAGAACGTTCGCAGGGTTAGCCACTGCACCGCCGAATGTACCAGAGTGAAGGTCGCGATTTGGACCGGTAACTTCAATCTGCCAATAAGCCAAACCGCGCAAACCTGTTGTAATAGAAGGCACGTCAGCACCAATAAGCGATGTATCTGATACGAGAATAACGTCGCACTTCAATAGCTCTTTGTGCTCTTCGATGAACGGACCGAGGCTGCTTGAGCCGATTTCCTCTTCGCCTTCGAAGATGAACTTCATATTGTGTTTCAACAAGTCGTGCTTGTTGATGTATTCAAATGCCTTAGCCTGAATGAACGACTGTCCTTTATCGTCGTCAGCACCACGCGCCCAGATGTGTCCGTCTTTGACAACTGGCTCGAATGGCTCGGTCTTCCAAAGCTCGAATGGTTCAGCTGGCATCACGTCGTAGTGGCCGTAAACCAAAACCGTCTTGGCATTTGGGTCTACTATTCTTTCTGCATAAACCATAGGATTGCCCTTTGAAGGCATCACTTCTGCTTTGTCTACACCAGCTTCCAAAAGCAGTTCCTTCCATCTTTCGGCACAGCGTACCATATCTTCCTTATGGTCTGGTTGTGCACTTACGCTTGGAATGCGTATCAGGCTGAAAAGCTCTTCGAGCATTCTCGCCTCGTTTTCTTCTACATATTTCTTTATCATAGTCATTGATGTTTTGAGATTTCTTTTTCCATAGTTGCAACGCCACGAAAGCGAATGCACCGCAAATATACTACTTTTTTTCCTAATGCAAGTGGAAAAAGAGAATATCTTTAAGACAAGTTCTTATTTCACGCCTACTTTTACTTGTTTATTGCCTGCTTTAACTACATATACGCCGCTCTGCACAGGCAACGAAACATTGGTTGCAGCTGGTACAATGCAACTGTAAACGAGCGTTCCTGCCACATTATATATATGTATGTTGGCAGCATTGCCTTTTGTTGCTATGAGTATTTTACCGCTTTCGCTTCTGACAGAGATGTCCGAACTTGAAACAACACCGATTCCTAACGTTTCGTCTTCCACGATGTTGGGAACGAATTTCTTCCATTGGTCAGCTTCTTCATACGCTTTTTTGCTGCCGACAGGAACATACAACTTGCAAGAACCACCGATGTCGCCCGTGCTGACTTGCTCGAAAACTTCTGTTCCCATTGCTATGCCCGTCAGAGGTTCCTTCAGTTCGCATTTGATAGTTCTCAACTTCACACAACCGTAAAAAGCATCGTTTCCAATGTATACAACATTGTGAGGTATTCTCATTGCTGTCAATCCAACGCACCCATAAAAGGCTTGTGCTGATATTTTCGTTACGCTTTCGGGGATATTGCAATCGCCCTTCTTCCCACTGGGACATTGTATCACTATCGACACATCTTTGTTAAACAACACACCGTCCTTGCTACAATACTTCTTATTGCTCTCTTCCACGTCTATTCGTTCCAACTGGGCACAAGACATAAAAGCCCATTTCCCGATTTTCTCAACAAGACTGGGGATTTTAATAGACGTCAAACCGTGGCAACCCAAAAAGGATTTGTCGCTAATAGCTTTCAGTGTACTTGGCAAAGTTACGGCTGTCAGACCCTCGCACATATAAAAAGCCTGCTTCCCAATTCCCGTAACGGCATACGCAGTTCCCTCGTGAGTGGCTGATTCGGGTATCGTAAGCGCGCCTTTTAGCTTTACAGTATATACTCCTCTCGGCTTTTCCGATACCACATAAACCTCCTTGGCTTCCTTACTGGTTATTTTGTAGAAAAGCTTTCCATCGGTAAAGTCATACGGTTTAACTTGTGCTTTCACATTCATTTGTACGCTTGCCAATAACAAACAAGCAAGTGCTAATAAGAAATTCTTTTTCATAATAAAATAGTTTATCGTACATCTGTACGTTGGTTAATATTTCAATAGATTTTGATACAAACATTCATAAATACTGCAAACGGCATAGAGAAGTTCGGCAAACTCATTTGCGATAACCGAATACCGCCACAATTTGGAAACCAATTGGTAATTACAGATTTATGCGTCTTTCGCAAATATAGACATAAAAATCCATAGTTCCAAATTTATCTGACACTTTTCCAAATAGCCAATCCTTTTCTTCAGCCTGCTGTTTTGCCTGCTCTTTCCCATTTCAACGCTTGCCTCAGGAATTATTTACACGTAAATAAATATTTCTTTACGTGTATGGAAATTATTACTTACGTGTAAATAAATATTTTTCTACACGTAAAGAAATCGTCAATGTTCGATTTTCAAAGAAACATGCCAATCTTTCTAATTCACTGAAGCTTTACTTTCATAGTATTAACGAGTACAAAGACGTCATTTTTTTGCCCATATTTCCAACAACAAATACAGTTCTTTTTTGCTTCTTGAAAAATAGTATTTAACTATTTGTTATATTATTATTTGTAGATAGTTGTCTTTTTAGTATCTTTTTTATTTGCTATTCAAATACTTTTTATCTATCTTTGCACTCATAATACATTACTTTTAAAAATAGATTATCAAAATAAAGTAATGTATCTTAATAATTTATACGTCTTTTAACAGACAAGAAATAATACAATTATGAAAAAATTAGAATTTAAAATAAACCAACTTGGTGCAATAAGAAACTCTTCTATAAAGATAAAGCCCTTAATGGTGTTATCTGGTGAATCAGGATTGGGCAAGAGTTATGCTGCTTTTTTGGTTCATTACATTTATTATTTGCTCTCAAATACAAATAACCGCCTAAAAGATTTCTTTGTATTTTATAAAAAATATGACTTTGAATCTATCTTTGCCAACGCAACATCTGGCGATACGATTCTTACAATTTCAAAGAAAGATGTTTTTGATTGGATTAACAAAGATGCTATAACCTATATAGGATACCTCATTGGAAATAAAGACTTTCATGGTGATATCGAAATCTCATTCCCATGCGATTATAAAGACTTTGAATTTACTTATATACAAGAATTAGGAGGATTAGAAGGAGAAGAGGAAATAATTTATAAACTTAGCTTAAGAAATTTTAGCTACATGATGCTTTCAAAAGAGTTCGAGAAAACAGAGTCTCCTTTTATAGCATTACTTAAAGCTGAATTAAAAGAACTACTGTTTGGAAACTTCCGTGATATGTCTTCAACCTATTTATTACCTCCTTCAAGAGGGGCATTAATGGACATAAATGAACGCCCAGTATTCCTTTCTGGTATGTATAATGAGTTTTTTGATTTTAAAAGAGTACTAAATGAAGCTAATCCACGACCAGAAGAGCCAAATAATGATATTATAGAATGTAGCTCAATAGTAAACGAAGGAAAATTAAAAGGTGAAGAAGGCAGAATTATATACTCTACTCATGGAGCAGATATGCCTTTAACCGCAGCAGCATCTTCTATCAAAGAGCTTGCTCCTTTAACACTATTCTTAAACAAATATTCCACTAAGGGAGTTTCTTTTTTATTTGAAGAACCTGAAGCACATCTGCACCCTAATAGACAAATTAAAGTTGCAGATATGATTTCTTGTATCGTCAATGAAGGGGGGCACATGCAAATAACTACTCACAGCGATTTTCTCATCAAACGTTTAAATAACCTTATCAATCTTTTCCTATTAAAAGATAAGATGGAAGAATATTCATTTAAGGAGTTGTTATCTAAATGGAATATAAAAGAAACATATCTATTGGATCCTGCAAATGTTGGCGCATACTTGCTAAAACGGAATGAAGACGGAACATCTCAAATTGTAGAACAAGACATTATAGCTGATGAAGAAATTCCATTTGAATCATTCTACACCGCCATTGAAGATGATATTGCATTAACCAGAGATATTAAGACATATAAAGAGCAATAATTATGTTTTGTGACGACCTAAAGAAGTTATTACCATTATATCAAAATACTGGACATGCAGAAAATACATATATAGTTCATGAAACTTCAGACGACTCCAAAGTCAAAGAGGTTATATGGATAAATTCTGATTTCCAGTTTTTTGATACTAATATAGCCAAGGATTTAACAGGATTCTTTTCAAAAGCCCGTTGTACTGAGGACGCTTCTATTTTTTCATTAGATTGCGATGGAGCGTTTTTAGTACAAGGAGATAAGCATAAATATTTATTTCTTAATGAACTAAAATCTACTTTTGATTCTGGAGATATATACCATGCAAGTAATCAAATCGTATCCACCTACATAAAACTTAATATGATACTAAATCTTTTACCCAACTATCAGAAACAAGATGTTAAGGTAAAAGGATTTATATTTTCACGCCCTGCAAATAAAAAATATCTACGCGATTTATATCGAGAAAGTATGGGGAAAAAGTATAAGTACAAGACAGAATCTCAATTGATTTTAGACCTATGCTATAATAATAAACAACAGAAAGTTATTATAAAGTTCTCTCAATGCCATAAATTAAAAGACATTGGATTAGGAAATAATGCTTTATTTGATGAATTAGAGTTATATCATATTGATGTAGAAGAACCAAATACAAGTATTACAATGGACACAAGCAAGTTTTTATAAAAAGCCTAATTAACAAAATCATTGCTATTAATAAAACTCTCTTTATACTTTTATTTACCCTTTATCAATCTCACGCAGCACGAAAACGGCGTCGCCAACCGACTTTACGCCTGTAACTACCATTGAACGCTTGCCATTTCGCTCCTTGATGTTGCAACGGCGGGGATTGTTTCCGATGTAGTCGATGCACTTTCCGAATGCCCGACTCTTATAATAGGCACTGTCGGGATTTGATATAAACTGCATCTGGAGGGTGCTTTGCTTCAGTATCAGCTTCTCGCAGCCAAGGCGTTTGCCCACTCGGCGGAGTGCAACTACCTGCATCAGCTCGATTCCCTGACGTGGAACAGGACCGAAACGGTCTTCCAATCGTTTGCGGTAAGCATCGAGGTCGGCATCGTTTTCAATGTTATCGAGTTCGCGATAGAGCAACATTCGCTCCGAACTTCCAGGCACATACGTGTCGGGGAAATACATTTCGAGGTCGCTTTCCACCGCACAATCGTCAATGAAATCATCGCCCGTAAGTTCTTTTCCCTCTGCCATTTCCTCCGTATAAAGGTCTTGGAACTCGTCGTTCTTGAGTTCGGTAACTGCTTGGTTCAATATCTTCTGATAGGTTTCGTAGCCTAAATCTTCCATAAACCCACTTTGTTCAGCCCCAAGAAGATTGCCTGCGCCACGAATATCGAGGTCTTGCATTGCCAAACTGAAGCCACTGCCGAGATCGGAGAATGTTTCCAAAGCCTCCAAACGACGGCGTGCATCGGGATTCAGGGCTGCCAATGGCGGTGCAAGCAAGTAGCAGAAAGCTTTCTTGTTGGAACGTCCTACACGCCCACGCATTTGGTGAAGGTCGGAAAGTCCGAACTTATGCGCATCGTTTATTATAATGGTGTTGGCGTTGGAAATGTCTATACCGTTTTCAACGATGGTTGTTGAAAGCAGCACATCGTAGTCGTGGTTCATAAAACCAATGATGGTTTCTTCCAACTCTTCGGGTTTCATTTGTCCGTGTCCAATCGCTATACGGCAATCGGGTACGTATTTCTTGATAAGACTTGCCAATTCGGGTAAGTTTGCTATACGGTCGTTCACGAAAAATACTTGTCCGTTGCGGCTCATCTCAAAGTTTATCGCATCGGCGATTACTTCTGACGAGAAAGAAGCTATTTCCGTCTGAATTGGATAGCGGTTGGGCGGTGGCGTTCGCATAATGCTCATATCCCTTGCGCCCATCAACGAGAACTGCAAAGTGCGGGGTATGGGCGTTGCCGACATCGTTAGCGTGTCGATATTGTTTTTCAGTTGGCGCAGTTTCTCCTTAGTCGATACGCCAAACTTCTGTTCTTCGTCGATAATCAGCAAGCCAATATCCTTCCATTTCACGCTCTTGCCTATCAGTTTATGCGTTCCCACGAGAATATCAATCTTTCCTTCGGCCAAGTCTGCCAATACTTGCTTGGTTTGTTTGGCTGTTCTTGCTCGCGAAAGGTAGTCTACCGTAACGGGCATATCCTTCAGTCGCTTACTGAAAGTTTGGTAATGCTGGAATGCAAGCACCGTAGTTGGAACGAGCACAGCCACCTGTTTTCCGTCGGTAGCTGCCTTGAAAGCTGCCCGCACCGCTACTTCGGTCTTGCCAAAGCCAACGTCGCCGCACACCAACCTATCCATTGGGCGACTGCTTTCCATATCGTGTTTCAGGTCTTGCGTCGCTTTCAGCTGGTCGGGCGTATCTTCGTAGAGGAACGAAGCCTCCAATTCGTGCTGCATAAACGAGTCGGGCGAGAAGGAAAAGCCCTTTTCGTGGCGTCGTTTCGCATAGAGCTTTATCAAGTCGCGAGCAATATCCTTGATGCGTTTCTTCGCCTTTTCCTTGAGTCTGTCCCACGCTCCCGAGCCAAGAACAGAAAGACGTGGTGCAGCATCGCCACTATCGGCACGGCGATACTTGCTTATTTTGTAGAGCGAATGTATAGAAACGTCCACAATATCGTTGTGCTGATACACCAAGCGTATCATTTCCTGATAGGATTCGCCTGCCGGAACACGCACCAAACCAGCAAACTTACCAATGCCAAAGTCTACGTGGACAAGGAAATCGCCTGGTTCCATCTCTTGCAACTCTTTCATTGTAAGTGCCATCTTGCCCTGTCGAGCCTTGTCAGACTTTAGGCTGTACTTGTGGAAGCGGTCGAAAATCTGGTGGTCGGTGAAGAAACAAACTTTCAAATCGTTGTCGATGAAGCCCTCGTGAATGGTTCTGTTCACGGGCATAAAGGGGATATTGTCTGCCACAGAGGTCGTTTCGGCTTCGCTGTCTGCCCCCTTACTGTCGAATATATCGCGCAAACGCGTTGTTTGTTTCTCGCTGTCGGCAAGAATATAGAGTTTGTATCCTTGCAGCAGATAGTCTTTCAATGACTGCGTAAGCAACTCAAAGTTCTTATGAAAGAGTGGTTGTGGCGAAATATTAAAACGTATAATCGCCTTGCTTTCCTCGTTCTTTGCACGGTTCGCACCAAACTCTATGCGCTTGAAGTTCAAGGCATCGTCGGTAAATTGTTGCGCCGTTGTGAGTTGAAGATTAGCTTGTAGCTGCTTTCTCAACTCGTTTTGCTCTGTTTCCGTTTTGCCTTCGAGCTGCTCGGTCAGTGCTTGTGCAGTGAAACCATCGTTATAAATGCGTTCGATAGTATCGTGAATATACAGCAAATCCTTCATTACGAGAACAGAATCTTTCGGCAGAAACTGCAAGAAAGGTATTTTCTCTTCGCTCAATGTAGCCAATTCCGGCACAATCTCCACCTTTTCTTTCTTGTCTTTCGATAGCTGCGTTTCCACCTCAAAAGTACGAATCGTATCTACATCGTTGCCGAAAAAGTCGATACGATAAGGCAGTTCGCTCGAAAAGGAATAGACATCGAGAATGCTGCCACGCACGGCAAACTGCCCCGGCTCGTACACATAGTCTACTTGTTGGAAGCCATACGAGCGCAAAGTCTTCTCTGTTTCGGTTAAATCCATCGTCTGTCCGACACTCACAGACAAGGTATGCTCGTCCAACTTGTGCTTGGCAACCACCAATTCTGCCAACGCCGAAGGCTCGGTAACAATGCAAAGAGGCAACGATGCGGTAGCTTTTGCCTCGTTGATGACCGACAAACGCGACAGAACCTCCGTACGCAGTATCTCGTTTCCTGCATCGCGCTGACCATATTTCACCGCCCTGCGATACGAAGAGGGTAAAAACAACACCTCAGCAGTCTGCTCCTGCCCATTTTCGGGCATGGCAATTGTTTTCAAATCGTTATAGAAATAGCCCGCTTCGTCGTTGTCGTTCAGTACGAAAAGCATTGTTTTCTGCCATCGTTTCACTATCGAGGCAAAGAACATTGGTGTGGCGGAAGCCAATAATCCTTGAAGAAAAACCGTGCGAACCGACTTTTCTTCCATTGTTTTCATCAAAGCATCGCCCTGTGGCAACACTCCATATAGTTTCTGTATGTCTTGTATATTCATCGCAATTATTGCGTTCCGACAAACCGTCGGATTTCTTTTTTGAAGTACAAAGGTACAACTTTTACCTTATATATAGTCTGCTTTGAACTGAAGAATTTAGCCCCGACTCCACCATTCGTTTATTGCTTGTTTTTCAAACGTCAGAAGTAAAGAATTGGAAAGTACCTACATTCCATAAAAAAAGTACGGACGTTTTCATAAAAAAGTACGGACGTTTTCTCGAAAAAGTACGGACATTTTTTCTGGAAAGTACCTATGTTTTTATTTTATTGTCGTAAAAGCGGTGTAAAAAAGGTTGTTCAAAGGGCACAAAAGCACTATTTTTTAACAGATTTTCAACTGAAAGCCAAATAGTTACAAGCATTCTCGCCAAGCAATACATAGCAAAATAAAACTGCTTCGAGCAAATACAGAAATATATTATCGTGTCAAAATCTTTTCTTTCTATCTTTTTTGCTATCTTTGCACGTATGAACAAAGCGATATTTGCATTATGCGCATTCCTTTTTTCTATCTTTACGCTGCAGGCAACAGCGAAGGATTGGAATGCCGACAACATACCAATGGTACACCTTCAGGACGCAAGACGATATGTTTGCGACCCCGAAAACATTATGTCCGCTGCTATGCGCGACTCCACCGACGCCTATATAGGCAGGTTGGAAAAGGAAGCTGGCATACAAGCGGTGTTTGTTATAGTGGCACACGTGGAGAACGGCGACCCTTTCCGTGTAGCGCAGGACATCGGAAATAAGTATGGCGTGGGCAATAAAAAGACCGACCGAGGATTGGTTATCGTGGTTGCCGTAGACGACAGGAAATATTTTATCGCACCCGGCGATGGCTTGGAAGGCGACCTGACCGATGTGGAATGCGACGATATTGCACGCAGCTGCATCGTAAAAAATATGCGAAAGGGCAATCCCGATATGGCTATGCTATCCACGGCAAAGGCTATTTATAACAAATTCAAGACGGGGGAAACAGGTATTGAAAGCCCCAAGGAGGGAGCAGACGATGCCATTGCAGCTGCCATCATTCTGTCTGTTGTCTTCTTTTGGATAATCTGGTCGATAAGAAACCGTGGAAACAATGGTCGTGGTGGTGGCAGACGAGGTGGCAGTAGCACTAACTCTATATTCTGGGGCAACCCCGGACACATGAACGACAGACACTTCGGAGGTGGCTTCGGTGGCGGAAGTTTTGGCGGAGGCAGCTTCGGTGGCGGTGGTTCTGGCGGTGGTTGGTAAGACATTCAAACAAGAAAAATAATATTTTAAAACAAGAAAAGATGAAGAACAAAGCACTTTTAATCGTAATAGCGATTGTGGTTGTCTTAGGCTTATGGGCTTATTCTGGCTACAATGGTATGGTAGACAAGCAAGAAGCAGCAACCACTGCCTTGAGCAATGTGGAGGCACAATATCAGCGCAGAGCCGATATGATGCCACAGTTGGTAAAGATTGTGAAGGCATACGCCAAACACGAAAAAGAAACCTTCGATGCTGTAACAAAGGCACGCAATGCTGCAACACAGATTCACCTCGATGCTGACAACCTGACACCCGAGAAAATGAAACAGTTTGAAGTAGCGCAAAACCAACTTGCGCAGGCTTTCTCACGTTTGATAGCGGTTGCTGAAGCCTACCCAGAACTGAAAGCAAGCGAGAATTTCAAGGCTTTGCAAATTCAGGAAGAGGGCACAGAGAACCGCATTAATGAAGCACGCAAGAAGTATAACGAAAGCGTACAGGAATACAACCAAACCGTTCGCCACTTCCCCAACTCACTGTTGGCAGGTATTTTCGGTTTCGACAAGATGACTAAGTTTGCTGCTGCCGAAGGCGCAGAGAAAGCACCAGACTTGGACATTTAAGTTTTAGGAGTTAAACCACTACCTTTGTTTGCTACCAGCTTTGATGTATCAACGCATCGAAGTTCTCTGAAACAAGCAGCACAGGTATTGGTTTAACTCCTTTCCTTTACGAAAAACCACTATGATAAACGAATGTAAATTTTACTACTAATCTAATAAAGATTGGTTAAGTTGCCTTTTTTATTTGTTAAATACGAATAAAGAAAACTGACAAATTAGCACATTTACATTTTTTGGGTCTATATTTGCACTTGGTTTTGCATCGAGACGGTAAATAAAGAACAACTGCCTCAAGATAACAAAAACCTTTAACACAGGTTTACCAGCTGACAAATTGTCATTTAACGCATTAGAATTATAAAAACAACAATATTAATTTAATAAGATAAAGAGATTATGAAAAAGATTGAAAAACTTTTCGTTGGTGCAGCTTGCGTGCTTGCACTGACATTCTCAGCAGGAGCTTTCATCAAGGTATATGCTGCCAAAGCACCGGTAAGCGCACCGGGACAACCAGTAGACCTTACTTATGCAGCCGAAAAGGCACTACCAGCAGTAGTACACATTAAAAACGCACAGAACTCTAAAACAAAAACAATAGAAGTACCCGACGACCCATTTGGCGGATTCTTCGACTTCTTTGGCTTTGGCAGTCCGGGCGGTGGCTCACGCCAACAGCAAATACAGACACCGAAACGAAGCGTTACAGGCAGTGGCGTCATCATATCTTCAGACGGCTATATCGTTACAAACAACCACGTTGTAGATGGTGCCGACGAACTCACGGTTACCCTGAACGACAACCGCGAATATTCGGCTCGCGTGGTGGGAACCGACAAAAGCACCGACCTTGCTTTGATTAAGGTAAGCGCAAACAACCTCCCTACCCTCCCGATTGGCAATTCCGACAATCTGAAAGTGGGCGAATGGGTAATTGCAGTGGGCAATCCTTACAACTTGAACAACACAGTTACAGCAGGTATCGTAAGTGCAAAGGCTCGCGGATTGGGCGCAACACAAGGCGTAGAGAGCTTCATTCAGACCGATGCTGCTATTAATCAAGGCAACTCTGGTGGTGCGCTCGTAAACGTTCAAGGCGAATTGGTGGGCATCAATGCCATGCTTTACTCGCAGACAGGTTCTTACAGCGGTTATGGTTTTGCCATTCCAACCGTCATTATGAACAAAGTTGTAGAAGACATTAAGAAGTACGGAAGCGTTCAGCGCGTAATGTTAGGCATTCAAGGTGGCGATGTTCTCAACTATATCAATGCACAGAAGGAAGAAGGAAAGAGCGTAGACCTCGGCACAAACGAAGGTGTCTTTGTCGATAAGGTCAGCGAAGACGGAAACGGAGCAGAGATTGGATTGCGCAGCAAAGACGTTATTACAAAGTTCGACGGCAAGAAAGTAACCAAGATGTCTGAACTTCAGCAACTTCTGAACGTAAAACGCCCTGGCGACAAGGCTACCATCACGTTTATGCGCGACAAGAAGGAAATAACAAAAAATGTTGTTCTAAAGAATGCTCAAGGCACGACAAAGCCTATTGCACAAGCCGACATCGACGTTCTTGGTGGACAATTCCGTCCTGTAACCGAAGCGATGCAAAAGCAGCTGAGCATAAAGTATGGTCTTGAAGTAATAAAAGTAAATGGCGGTGCATTGCGCGAAGCAGGCATCAACCGTGGTTTCATCATTCAGAAAGTGAACGACCAGACTGTTAATTCTATCGATGCATTGCAGAAGATAGTTAAGTCAGCCTCTACCAGCAGCGAGCCTGTACTCTACATTCAGGGCATTTATCCTACTGGAAAGAAAGCTTACTTCGCAGTTCCGTTGTCAGAATAAACCATTTCTGCCCAACTTTGGTTTAAGCCTACACGACAGACTGTTATACCGAAACAGCTCCGATTAAAACAGAAAGAATGTTTCAAATGGTCTGCCAACAGTTCAAACCAAATGCAGACATACTTATCTAAAAAAGCCTCGCCGTTCTTATACGAACAGCGAGGCTTTTCCATTTCAGCAATATAAAAGTAGTCCTGTCTATATTCTCAAAAGGAACCACAATGGCTAAAAACAGCCTTGATTCTGTAAAGATAATTCATTAAGAAAACTATAATTTCGATTTGACGTTGCGAAAGCGGCTCTTTTGCGCTGCAAAACCTACGCTTTTACCGTGCAAAACAGCCGCTTTTGGAATGCAAAACAATAGGTTTTATAACACATTGATGATAAAGCAGTTACGCAACAGCTATGTTTGCGAAAAATATTTACAGGCTTACAGCATTTTTTCAGTCTATAAAACAATGCAAAAGGAAGAAGATAACGGATAAAAAAGTCTTTTCATTCGGAACGGCTAAACAGCAGCATTATTTTCCCACCGTGTTTCCACTGTTCCGCAAATTTACTGTCTTATCAGGTTTCGCCCTGCGTCTATGCGCAAGAAAATAAATAGCAGCAGTGTGAAACCCCATAGAGAAGAGCCACCATAACTAAAGAATGGCAGCGGAATACCGATAACGGGCGTCAAGCCAAGCACCATACCTACATTGATGAAGACGTGGAAAAGGAAAATGCTTGCAACGCAATAGCCATAGACTCGCCCAAACTTGAAGGGCTGCCGCTCGGATATATACATCAAGCGAAGTATCAGAGCTAAAAACAGTAAGAGCACAGCTGCCGAACCAAGGAAGCCTTCCTCCTCGCCTACCGTACAGAAAATAAAGTCGGTATCTTGCTCTGGCACAAAGTTAAGCTTTGTTTGTGTCCCATTCAAAAAGCCTTTTCCCTGCAATCCGCCCGAACCAATGGCAATCTCGCTCTGGTGCACATTGTAGCCTGCGCCTGCAAGGTCTTCCTCCAATCCTAACAGCACATTGATGCGCACACGTTGGTGTGGTTGCATAACATCGTTCAAAACATAGTCGGCAGAATAGAAGAATGCTATCGAACCAACAGCAAACAGGGCGATGAAAAAGTAGTGGATAATGCGGGTACTCATAGCATTATAGACCAAATAGCCTATCAAGCCTGCTGAAATAACGAGCTGAATCCAGACAATATCGAAAGGTATTACAAACTTGGAGAATAAGAAACAAAACAGAGTAATACCAAGAGAGAACAGCAATATCTTCTGCGTTTTTATCTTTTCGTGCAAATACGTCCACACCATTCCTGCACTAAACAGCTGCACCAACAGAAGTACGCTGAACTTTCCTACCGATGTGGGAGTGTCCCAAAGCAGCACATTGTCGTACTTAACGCCTACAACGAAATACAAAACCATTGCTACGCCCGTGAAAAGGAAGGAGCCAGGCATACCTTCCCTATAAAACATCAGGAAGAATGATAGGTAAACAAGTGCCGAACCCGTTTCGCGTTGCCCCACGATGCACAACATGGGCAATACGATAATACCCGCAGCAGCTATCAGGTGTTTCCAATTGGAAATGGTAAAGCCGTATGCCGACATAAACTTGGCTATTGCCAAAGCCGTTGCAAACTTAGCGAACTCGGCGGGTTGCAAACGTAAAGGACCTAAAACGAGCCACGAACGCGACCCTTTTATGGTGTGGGGATTAAAGATTGTGGCAAATAACAGCAGCAGCAGCAATGCGTAAATGACATAAGCGAACGTGTCGTAAATGCGGTCGTCCATCATTAACAACACAAAACCAAGACAAATGGAAGTGCCTATCCAAACGATTTGCATACCAGAACGCGATGACAACGATAGAATATCGGTATCGCCATAAGTATAACTCGCACCACAGACACTTACCCAGCCAAAAGAAAGCAATGCCAAATAAATGCCTATCGTCCACCAATCTAATGAACGAAGCACACCTGACTGTTTGTTCGATTTATAATTACTTGCCACTTTCTTGCCTTTTATTCGTTGTTAAACTTCCTGTTCTTTCGCCGTTTGCCTAACGACTTTCTCTGTCTTTCTTCTTTCCCTTATTGGTTTTGTCCTTATCTTTTTCGTCCTTTTCGGTTCTTATCTTCACTTCATCTTCCATTCTTATGATAGGGTCGTTCAACGGCTGCTGATTTTTTTCTTTCTCTTTCGCATCTCGTGCTTCTTTTAATTCTTGTTCACGTTGCTTGGCTTCCATATTCTGTTTCTCACGAACAAGGCGCAAAGAGTCTTTTATTTGGTTTACACGCTTTATCGAATCTAAGCGTAACGAATCACCTATGCTCAACTTTTGCCTGAAAGGATAACTGATATGGCGTTTCTGTATTGATGCGGCCTGGGCTTCATCGCCAGGCGTCAGCTTGCCATTGATATATTGCTCCATCATTAACGAGCCTATTGGCACACCGTAAACAGCACCGAAACCGCCATTTTCCACATACACGGCAATGGCAATCTTAGGCGATTCCACAGGTGCAAAGCCCATAAACACCGAGTGGTCTTTACCACGGTTTTGTGCCGTACCCGTCTTACCAGCAAGTGTATAGCCAGGGTGAACGGCATGGGCACAAGTACCTCCACGTGCCGAAGACACCATACCTGCCACTACTTCATTAAACGAACGAGGCGTTCCCATTACCTTATGCTTTTCCAAATACTTCTTGTCTAACCGCTCTCCTTGTATCTTTCGTACAACATGTGGCGTATAGTAATAACCACGATTGGCTATGATAGCCCCAAGATTGGCTATCTGTAACGGCGTCAGGTTTATTTCGCCCTGCCCTATCGAAATGGAAATAACCGATAATGGGTTCCATCTGTCAAAGGCATTGTTGTAAAACTCTGCATTCGGAATAAGTCCACGCTTCTCTCCGGGTAGGTCAATTCCTAACTTATAGCCAAATCCCATTGAAACCATATAGTCGCGCCAGCGGTTCATTGCATCGTCAAGCGTTTTGTATTTCTTTCTGTTCGACAACATATAATACAGTCCCCAACAGAAATAAGCATTACAAGAAGTACTCAATGCAGGCACAATAGAAATAGGAGATGCGTGTCCGTGGCAACCTACATGCAGTCCTTTGAAGGAAAATCCATGTGGACAAGGGAAACGCGTAGAATCGTTTATGATACCTTCACTATAATACGTAATGGCTTGACTTGTCTTGAATGTAGATCCTGGAGGATATTGTCCCATAATGGCACGATTAAGCAATGGCTTTGCAGGGTCGAGGGTCATTCGCTGTTGATTCTTACCTCTCATCTTGCCAATCATTTCACGAGGGGCGAATGTTGGCGAGGAAACCATTGCCAGAATTTGCCCTGTCTTTGGCTCAATGGCTACAATGGCACCCAGTTTTCCTTCCATCAAACGTTCTCCAAGTGCTTGTAAATCGGCATCTATTCCTAACTGCAAGTCCTTTCCAGCTTTGGGCTTTTGGTCGTATTGCCCTTCTTTATACCTTCCTTTGATACGCCCATGGGCATCGCGAAGCAGAATTTGCACTCCTTTTTGCCCACGTAAAGACTTCTCATATTCACGTTCAATGCCCATCTTGCCGATGTAGTCGCCTGGCTGATAATACTCATCTTCCTCTACATCGCTTTGACTTACCTCTGCCACATCGCCCAAAACGTGTCCTGCAATCGTTCTATGGTACTGACGAATGCTACGCTTTTGGATATAAAAACCAGGAAAACGATACAACTTTTCTTGAAAGGAACTAAACTCTTTATCACTCAACTGACTTATAAACAGCTGTTGAGTAAATCGAGAATAGCCAGGGTTCTTTGTTCTGTCCTTTATATCAGCCATACGTTGAACAAAGAATTCTTTTGTAATATTTAAAGCCTTGCAAAATTCCAAGGTATCAAGACGCCCTTTTTCTTCATTCATCACCACCATTATGTCATACGCAGGCTGGTTATAAACGAGTAGTTTCCCCTTTCTGTCGGTAATAATACCACGCGAAGGAAACTCTATTTTCTTTAAAAAAGCGTTAGAATCGGCACGTTTCCGATAGTCGTCGCTTGCTATTTGAAGCGCAAACAGGCGTATCAAGTAAACAGTAATGATTGCAACCGCCACTCCGCTAAGCACCAAACGGCGTTTCTCAAAGTCAAAGTTCTTCATGCGCGACTCCTAACATGCTCAATTACCAATACAAAGAATAAAGAAAGCAAGGCACTACCGCCAACACACTGCAACCAAACAAGGATATTGAAGAAGCTAAACATCTCCAATGTAAAGAATATGGTGCAATAAATAAGAGTCAAAATTATGCTATACCAAATGTATTGACCATAACCAAGTGTTGCTATCCCTGGTTTCAGGTCTTCAGCACTATCGCGTGATATAAATGGGCGCAACATATAAGGTTGTATAGCTGCAATCAAAGTGAGTGAAGCTGACGACACTCCGGGCGTGTTAGAGAAGGTATCTATCACCAAACCCATAAGAAAACCCCACAGAATAATTGCCCATTGAGGATAGTTTCTTCTGAAAAGAAAGATGAAATAGATATAAGGCAATGGTGTTGCAAAACCAAACAAATGAATGTAGTTCAGTACAAATACTTGCGCAAGTACTAAAACTACAAACCAACCCAAAGTCTTTACAAAATCTATGCTCATACTTTAAATCCTAAAATAGCTTTTTACAAAATCATTGATTTACTATTACAACTTGCCATTAATGCAAATATGTAATGCGTAGCTATACTTAATTTGTTTCGCTAAAATCAGTATTAAGATGCTTTATCGAATCTTTCGCAGCATCCATCACCTTCTTTTTCTCTCTCACCGTGGCATCGTCGATGACACATACATCGCGCAAATTGCCAAAATCGGTAGACAATTGCACTGCCAAACGGAACGAAAGTCCATCTTCAGAGTTATAAACGTGCTTTATCTTACCTACTAAAATACCAGCAGGGAAGATTGCAGAATAGCCACTTGTAATAATCCTATCGCCTAACTTAAACTTTGCATGGCGTGGGATATCATCTAAGTAAGCAATGTTTTTTGCGCCTCCCGCCCATCGCAAATAGCCGAAATAGCTTCTTCCTTGTATAGAACAGCTGATGTTTGACTTAGAGTTTAAGACTGGCAAGACTATGGAATAATGCGTTCCGACAAGATAAACCACTCCAACAATGCCATTGCCACAAGCCACGCCCATATCCTTTCGAACTCCGTCCCACGACCCTTTGTCGATGGTTATGAAATTCTCTTCCTTATCAAGCGAATTAGATACAACCTTTGCGTTTATGAGTTTAAAATCAGAAAGAAACCTGTATTGTCCTTTTTGCGCAAACTTAGGGTCGCGCGTTTTTTCGTAAAGTTGCTCTGAAAGTTCTTTTACTTGTCGTTCCAACTGCACATTTCGTTCCGTCAATTCACGATTTAGCTTACCCATTGAGAAGTAAGATGTAACTGAAGAGCTTAGTTCGTAAACCTTGCCTGCCACTATATTGGCAGAGGTAAACCACACACTACCTTGGTAGTTGTTGAAGCGGAACAAAAGCACCAAACTGGCTATTTCCAGCAAAACAAAAAGAAACCAATGTTTATATTTGGCAAGAAATTCAGTTAGGTTGTTCATTCTTACAGCTTATCAACAAAATGAAACCGACCATTGAAGAAACTTTCAGTGCATTTCTCCAACAGTCAGCCCTATTTAGCTTGTTTATCTCATCAGGAATGAGAAACGGTCTACATTCTTCAATGCGATACCTGCTCCCTTAGCAACACTGTGCAATGGGTCTTCAGCCACGTGGAACGGAATGTTAATCTTATCGGTTAAACGCTTATCAATTCCACGCAACAAGGCACCGCCACCGCTCAAATAAATACCATTCTTCACAATATCAGCATACAATTCGGGTGGTGTATTCTCCAAAGCAGAAAGAACTGCATTCTCTATCTTTGCCACTGTCTTGTCCAAACAGTGCGCTATTTCCTGATAGCAAACAGGTACTTCCATTGGCAACGCCGTAATACGGTTTGGTCCGTGAACGATATAATCTTCTGGAGCCTCATCTCCTAAGTCGGTTAAAGCTGAACCAACGTGTACCTTAATACGTTCTGCCATACGCTCGCTGACACGCACATTGTGCTGACGGCTCATATATTCCTGAATATCAGCAGTCAAATCGTCTCCCGCAACACGAATAGAGTTGTTGCAAACGATACCGCCCAACGAAATAACAGCAATCTCGGTACTACCGCCACCAATATCAACAATCATATTGCCTTCCGGTGCTTCCACATCAAGTCCCATACCAAGGGCAGCTGCCATTGGCTCGAAAACAAGGTAAACATCGCGTCCGTCAGCGTGCTCGGCAGAGTCACGAACGGCACGAAGCTCTACTTCCGTTGAACCTGAAGGCACGCCAATCACCATACGCAAAGACGGAGAAAACAAGCGATTACCGCTATGTACCATCTTAATAAGTCCCCTCATCATTTGCTCGCATGCCGTAAAGTCAGCAATCACACCATCGCGAAGTGGGCGAATGGTACGAATATTGGGGTGTTCCTTCTCGTACATCATCTTGGCGTCGTTACCAACGGCTATCATCTTGTCCGTGCGACGGTCAAGTGCCACTACTGAAGGTTCATCAACAACTATCTTATCATCACTGATAATGATAGTATTTGCTGTTCCCAGGTCCATTGCTATTTCCTGGATAAATGAAAAAAATCCCATTCTAAAATATTTGATATGTGGTGAAAACGGGGACAATCCCCATCGTCATTTTATTATTTTCTTGCTTATATGCTTGCTATCTACAAACGCTTACAGTCTGCAAATACTGTTTTTATTTACTTCGCAAACCAATTATGTATTGCCGTATCGTACTGACTACTGATGCCAAATGCACGTTCAGCAAACATTTTTCGGTCTTCGAGTCCTGTCTTTGCACCTTGCTTGTTCAGCAATTGCAACAACACAGGATATTCCGCCTTGCTTGGCACAATAACAACATCGTTGAAATTCTTTGCGCCTGCACGTATCAATGAAATGCCGCCAATATCGATTTTCTCGATAATATCAGCTTCGCTCGCACCACTTGCTACGGTTTGTTCAAACGGATACAAATCAACAATAACCAAGTCGATTGTCGGAATTTCGTATTCAGCCATTTCCTTTTGGTCGTTCTCAAAATCACGACGTGCCAAGATGCCACCAAAAACCTTAGGATGCAACGTTTTCACACGACCGCCCAAGATAGAAGGATAAGTAGTTACGTCTTCCACTTTCTGACATTCGTAGCCTAAAGACTCTATGAACTGCTGCGTACCACCAGTACTAAGGAACTTTACGTCCTCTTCGTTCAGCTTCTTTAAAATATCCTCCAAACCATCTTTGTGGAATACGGAGATTAATGCAGTCTTAATTTCTTTTGTATCAACCATAGTTGCCTACTATTTCAATTTGTTTTGCAAAGATACAAAATACTGCAATAAGTAAACAAGAATTTTAGATAAAAAAACTTTAATTCAACTACATTATTAATCAACATCAACTCAAAATGTCTTAAATTCTTATTTTTCGACATTGCGAATTATATATAAATTAAAAACAAAATAGTCAATTCGCATAAATTAAACAGCTTTTCAGAGAAGTCTATTCATAATTTTTGGAGTTGTAGAAATTTAGTACCGATAAGTATGCCAATTCGTCTTTCTATATAGAAATCACTCGTTGGTGCGCTACACAACTTCGCCTATACACATTATTCATATAGGCAAAAAGAAGCCTATAACGTGTAAATATTTTTCACAAACGCAACTGTTGCGTAACCACCTATTTATCAACGCATTACAAAACCTATTGTTTTGCATTCCAAAAGCGGCTGTTTTGCACGGCAAAAGCGTAGGTTTTACCTCGCAAAACAGCCGCTTTCGCAACGCCAAAACGAAATTATCAATTTTCAATGTAATTATCTTTACAAAACCAAGATTATTTTTCATTTACACCTTTCAGCAAGAACAAAGAATTATTCCACCAATAAACGTCGACAATCCAAAACAATAATGGGCAGAAATTAGAGGTTTCCAGTACTTTTCCCATAGTTTCTGAGCCACAAACGTCTTATTCTGACTAACTTATAACAGTAAATGTGGGCGTTCCTAAGCAAGTATATAATTTCAAAAGAAGTTTCTTTCGATATTTTAAGTACCTTTGCACCATGAACTTTAGCAAGACTATATTGAACTGGTATACCATAAACGGGCGAGAACTTCCGTGGCGACAAACCACCAATCCATACGCTATTTGGCTGAGCGAGGTTATCATGCAGCAAACAAGAATTGCACAGGGAACAGCCTACTGGGAACGTTTTATGAAACGTTGGCCTAACGTTCACGAGTTGGCAAAAGCTACCGAAGACGAGGTTTTAAGAGAGTGGCAAGGACTGGGATACTACTCTCGAGCACGAAATTTGCACAAAGCAGCACAACAGATAGTAGATTTAGGGCGTTTCCCGCAGACTTACAAGGAGTTAAAACAACTAAAAGGGATTGGCGAATATACTGCAGCTTCAATTTCTTCAATATCATTCGCAGAACCCGTGGCAGTAGTAGACGGCAATGTCTATCGTGTGTTTGCTCGCTATTTCGGCATTGACACACCAATAGATTCTACCGAAGGAAAAAAGGTTTTCAAGGCTATGGCGCAGGAATACCTACCAAAAGAGGCTCCTGCAGCTTACAATCAAGGGCTGATGGACTTCGGCGCCATACAGTGCACGCCAACTTCGCCCAACTGCGAAGTATGCCCATTGATAGATACTTGCTTTGCGGCAAACAACAATAAAGTGGCCGACTTGCCTGTTAAAGCAAAGAAAACAAAACAGCGTGAACGCCATTTCTCCTTTATATATATAAGGTGTAATGGCGAAACTGCTATTCGCCGCCGTGGTGCAGGCGACATTTGGCAAGGCTTGTGGGAACTTCCAACGAAAGAATTGCTGGGCAATGCCATTGAAAATGCCAAGCTAATAAAGAAGAACATAAAGCACATACTTACCCATCAAATCATTTTTGCCGATTTCTATCTGTTAGAAACCGACACTCCTCCTACCCTACCTGCCGATTATATATGGATAAAAGAAAGCGAGATAGAACGTTACGCCCTACCTCGCCTTATAGATTTGCTCGTTAAAAGTCTGTGAGATAATTAATTTTCTCTACGCATCTTTCTTGCCAAACTTAGGGTCTACCTTCAGCAAAGATGCTACAATGAAGGGGAAGATGCACGACACCATAACCAAAACAAAGAAGATGTCGTAACCTACGGCATCTGCCAAAGCACCAGCAAATAAACCTGGCAACATCATTGACAGTGCCATAAAGCCCGTGCAAAGGGCGTAATGGCTGGTTTTATGCTCTCCTTGACTGAAGTATAGCATAAAAAGCATATAGGCACTGAAGCCAAAACCATAGCCAAAGTTTTCTACAAAGATGGCTGCACCGATGGCAAAAAGCGTAGAAGGCATTGCAAAGCCAAGATAAACATAGGCGATATTGGGCAAGGTTATGGCAAGCGTCATAGGCCAAAGCCACTTTTTCAGTCCGTCCTTGCTGGCTACCAAGCCACCTAAAATACCACCAAGAAGCAGTCCGACCACGCCAACGATGCCATTGACAACGCCGAAAGCCTCTAAAGAAAGACCTAATCCGCCCTTATCGGCTGATGCTCTAAGGAACAAAGGACCTACTGGATTCAACAGTGCTTCAGGCAAACGGAACAGTAGCATAAAGGCAATAGCCATCAGAATTTGCTTTTTGCGGAAGAAACTTGCGAATGTTCCCACAAATTCGTTCAACAGTTTGGAAGTCGAAAGTTGCGTGCGTTCGGCATCGGCATCAGGTTTTGGCAGTACATACTTATGGTAAAGGCTCAGTCCGATAAACATTGCTGCCAAGCCATAGAACACCAATGCCCACGAAAGTTGCACCTTCATATATTCCTGCAGCAATCCTGCAAGGGCTACCAAACCACCTTTTCCAACAACCATTGAAATGCGGTAGAACGTTGAGCGAATACCCACGAAGAAAGCTTGGTCGTGCGAATCAAGTCCCAACATATAGAAACCGTCTGCCCCAACATCGTGTGTAGCACTCGAAAAGGCTAACAACCAGAAGAAACAAATAGTGCCTTGCAGCCAAAACGACGTGTTAATGGTGAACGCAACGCCTGCGAAAGCCGCGCCAAGCAACATCTGCATCGACAGCACCCACCAGCGTTTGGTTCTTATAAGGTCGAGAAACGGACTCCATAAAGGCTTTATTACCCAAGGAAGATAGAACCACGATGTGTAAAAAGTAACTTCAGCATCGCTCAATCCCATTTGTTGGTAAAACACCAACGACACCAATGTTACTGCTGCATAGGGCAATCCTTCGGCAAAATAGAGTGTAGAAACCCACGCCCAAGGCGATACTTTCTTTTTAATATTCTGTTCTTGCATTTTAAATCCACATTTATAATAATGTGCAAACTCCGCACATCGCTTGCAAAGGTAAAGAAAAAAGCTAACATAAAAACAGAAACTACTGCCATTTTATGGGAATGTTATCTTAACTTTGCACCCACAAAGGAATTTAGTAAGGTATGGAAGAGCAATTTTCAAGAACAGAATTACTGTTGGGCAGCAAAGCTATGGACACCTTAAAAAACAGCAGCGTGCTGGTTTTCGGTGTCGGTGGCGTGGGCGGTTACGTTGTAGAAGTATTGGCACGCAGCGGCGTAGGGACAATTGGAATCGTAGACGACGACCATATTGGACTATCGAACATAAACCGACAGATTATTGCTACACACGCTACACTCGGACGAGCAAAGGTAGATATAGCAGAAGAACGCATTAAAGATATTAACCCAAGTTGCGTGGTAAAGAAGTTTCAGACATTCTATCTTCCTGAGATTGCCGACCAATTCGACTTTACAGCATACGACTATGTGGTGGATTGCATTGATACTGTAGTGGCAAAGATAGACATCATAACACGTTGCCACAACCTAAGAATACCTATGATTAGCAGTATGGGGGCTGCTTTCAAATTGGACGCAACGCAGTTTGAAGTAACCGACTTGTTTAAAACAATTAACGACCCTTTAGCAAAGGTGTTAAGAAAGAAGCTCCGTAAGACCAACATACGTAACGTAAAGGTTGTTTACAGTCCCGAAGAGCCGCTAACATCTTTATATTCAGGCGACAATGAAAATACCGAAAACGATGCTGCAAATACAGAAACCATCGCACACAAGAAGCGTTCCACACCAGCTTCAAACGCATGGGTGCCTGCCACAGCAGGATTAATAATAGGCGGAGAGGTGATAAAAGACTTGTGCAAAGCTGCAAAAACAATGCGCGAAACAGACATCAAGAAATAGACATTTCGTTAGAACGAAAGAAGGAAAACAAATAGCTGTAACAGCGTTCCAAGTGTTAAATATCACATAAAAAACGCATAAATTTCAAGTTTTAGCAAGATTTAAAAGCCAAGAATTTTGTTTATACTCTAAAAAGTCTTAACTTTGCGCTACTTTAAATCAACATAAAATAGTTTTATGCCTAACACAGTCAAAGAGAGTAAAAATAGAGTTGTCCTCTATCATCTCATCGCAATTTTGGTTGTAAGTATCTGGGGTGCTACGCTTGTAAACACGAAAGTAGTAATCCAAGGTGGTATGCGTCCCGACGAAGTCTTTCTGTCACGCTACATCATAGCCTATCTTGCTATGTGGACTCTGTCTTACAAACGACTATGGTCCGCTAATATCAAGGACGAATTGCTTATGGTGGCATGTGGTATTTTAGGAGGTTCGCTCTATTTTATCCCCGAAAACTTTGCAGTCCAAGTGGGTAGCGTGAACGATATCAGCTTCATTCTCTGCACATCGCCACTATTTACAATGTTTTTGGCGATACTTTTCTGCAAAGAAAAACTAACAAAATCTCTTGCTATTGGTTCGATTATCGCCTTGATTGGTGTATCGTTCATTATATTTGGCGGCAACAACGAAAGTTCAACTGTAACCAACCGTGTGTTGGGCGATGCCTTGGCACTGCTTTCAACAGCCTGTTTTGGTGCTTACTGCTTGCTGCTCCGCCCATTAGGACAGAAATACGGTGCGGCATTCCTTACCCGTAAAATGTTTTTCTACGGCGCATTAACAAGCATTCCATTATTCATTATTACACCTTGGCATTATCCTGTAGAGAACTTCCTTACCGATTTGCCCGTTACTTTTAACCTTCTCTTCCTCGGTTTGGTTGCATCTTTCTTCTGCTTTGGCGCATGGAGCTACGTTACAGAAAAGGTGGGCGCAGTGAAGATAGCCAACTACAACTACCTCAGTCCTATTTGTACTGTCATCATCAGTGCCATCTTCTTGGGCGAGAAAATGACTATGGAAGCAGCCATCGGTAGTGTACTAATTCTGATTGGCGTGTTCTTTGCCAATAAAAAATAAGAGAAACAAAAAAGCAAAACAGCCTCTGCACATTTAGTGCAGAGGCTGTTTTGTTTGAGATAGAAGATTACCTAAGCTATTGTTTTCTACCTAAATAGAAAGCCTTTTTTTACAGCTTGCCATTACAATAATCCATTTCTTCCAGCTCTACCCAGCCTGCATCTCTTATTTCGCGCAGGAAAAGGCGGGCACACATCTCCGCATCGTCGCCTGCACGATGGTGCGTACCATAAGGTATTTCAAACTGATTGCAAAGATAATCAAGCTTGTTGCAATCAAAATCGTAAATATGGCGGGCTGCACGAAGCGAACAATAATAGTCTACTTCGGGCGTGGGCAGACTGTAAAAATCTAAAGAATGACGGATACAACTTATATCGAACGAAGCATTGTGGGCTACCAACACAGGACATTCCTGCAAGTAATCGGTTATTTCAGCCCATACTTCAGGAAACATTGGTGCATCGGCAGTATCTGACGGCCGAATCCCGTGTACACAAATGTTCCAATAGTCGTAACGATTGTCTTCGGGACGAACCAACCACGATTTGGTTTCTACCACTTTACCGCCCTTCACCACACAAATACCAGCTTCGCAAATGGAAGCCCGCTTAGCAGTAGCAGTCTCAAAATCAATAGCTATAAAATCTATATTGTTCATTCCCAATCCATCTAATAGTTCAATTTATTCTCTTCAAAGCACTTCATTGCTTTGCAACTACTCGATTTCCAAGATTCTAATTTCGATACAAATATACAAAAAACATATATAAAAAATGGAATATTGCAAGATATAATAAACACCACTTATAATTCTTTTTCAATACTTCTTTACTTGAGTTGTTTTCTTTTTATCGCACAACTAAAATACTGAAAAACACTTCTGATTTTGTAAAAATAATTCCGTTAAAAAGTGATAACTGCGCTTTGACGTTGCGAAAGCGTAGGTTTTGCACGCCAAAAGCGGCTCTTTTACCTTGCAAAAGAGCCGCTTTTAGAATGCAAAACAACATGTTTTATAACACGCTGATAAACAATCGGTTGAATAAAAGATATCGTTATGAAAAATGTTTACATCTTTATAGCCTACTTTCTGACTAATATTCGACTCGCAAAGTCGTGTGAGGACATTGCAAATCGAATACACAGGGAGTCTGTAAGTAAATTACCAAATCAGCTTATCATTCAGTATAACGCCATCACCAGCTGGCGAATCGTTTTCTGCAAAGCTATTGGCTTTGTATTGAATGCAAAGCATCAACATTTCATCTTTACCAGTATTTTTCAATGCACGTTTGCCATCAGGAGCTACACGAATAATACTGCCTTCCGATACTGAGAATATTTCTCCATCAACTTGATATTCCCCTTCACCTTTAAGAATGAAGTAAAGTTCCTCGTGTGTCTTGTGTGTGTGAAGAAAACCGCTATCCTGATTAGGAACAAGCACTTGGAATGATAGCTCACTGCCTGTTGCCTGCAATGCCTGACCGACGAATACCTTGCCAGGAATCTCAATGTCGCCCATTGGAAGGACGTAATCTTTAATCTCGTTAAGTTTACCAACACTCACTGCTGTGAAGTTCTTACCTGTTTTAATTGTTTCTACTGTTTTCATAATGCTATTTGTTTATTCGTTATAAGAGTTGTTATTATTTTTGTTTTGACAATGCAAAGATATTGTGTTTCAAAAGTTTATGCAAGTAGGCACGCAAATGTAAGCCAGTTACTTAGAAGTAAGTAATATTGAAAGTGAGTGGGTTAAGTGTTTTGCTTTTAGCACTGTTTAACAATAAAACAACACCTGCTCAAGCTATAATAGTTACTTTTGTGCAGTAATATCGTTTTAAAACTCTATTAACTATGAATAGAAATGAAGTAAGAGATGCTCTTTTCCCTAATTGTCCTGTCCGAAATGTATTATCGAGAATAGGCGATAAATGGTCGATGTTGGTGCTTTTTACATTGGAAACTAACAAAAATCAGCGTTTTAAGGAGTTGCAACGCAATATTCCAGATATTTCCCAAAAGATGCTGACAACTACTCTTAAAATGCTTGAAGGTGATAATCTCGTTCATCGTGAGGCTTTCCCTGAGATTCCACCACGTGTGGAGTATTCGCTTACTGATAAAGGACAAAGTCTATTACCCCTTATAGACAACTTGCTGGTATGGGCAAGTGAAAATATGAATGACATTATTGAATCGAGACAACGTTATTTATTGAAATGATTGCTGCATCTTGAAAAGTCCACCAAAGCCTTAACAATGAAAATAAAAAAAGGAGTTACGTTTTCGTAACTCCTTTTTATGTAGCGGGACGGGGCTACGATCCCCGGACCTCCGGATTATGAATCCGACGCTCTAACCAACTGAGCTATCCCGCCATCAACCCTTTTACAGGTTGCTTTTGAAAAGCGGTTGCAAAGGTATATAAAAAAAGTGAACCGACAAAATTTATTTGAAAATTTATTGATGATATTTTAAAAATATAGTTCTCAAGCGGTAGTATAGCCGTGTTAAGACCTTTGTTAGGATATAAAAAATGAAAAATAGGTGGCTACTCTGATAATTTTGTGTAATTTTGCAAAGCAATATGTGCGTAAGTGTACATTGCGCAACGGAAAATGTTTCGCATCAAAAAGTTAGACATATTTATAATAAAGCAGTTTGGAATGCTTTTCGCAGGAACGTTCGTCATCAGCTTGTTTGTGCTGATGATGCAGTTTTTGTGGCAATATGTTGATGAACTGATTGGTAAAGGTCTTACACTCGATGTACTTGGCGAGTTCTTTTGGTATATGAGTTTGATGATGGTACCAGAAGCTTTGCCACTTGCCGTGCTGCTATCGTCGCTCATTACGTTTGGAAATCTTGGTGAAAGTTCCGAACTGACTGCCATTAAGGCTGCAGGCATATCGCTTATTCAGTCTTTCAGAGGAGTAATGATATTTACTTTACTCATCGCGCTTATGTCGTTTTACTTTCAAGACAGCGTAGGTCCTAATGCCAAAAAGCATTTCAACCAGTTGTTAATATCGATGAAGCAGAAGAGTCCTGAATTGGAAATACCAGAAGGAGTCTTTTATAATGGTATTCCGCAGACCAATCTTTATGTTGAAAAACGCGATTTGGAAACAGGACGCCTATATAATATAATGATTTACCGCATGACCGATTCGTATGAAGACCAAGCCATCATACTTGCCGATTCGGGATTATTGCAATCAACAGCCGAGAAGAAACACCTCGTACTGAACCTGTGGAATGGCGAATGGTTCGAGAATATGCGTTCGCAGGAATTGGGCAGTAGTGCCAGCGTGCCCTATCGCCGCGAATCTTTTGTGCACAAAAAGTTGGTTATAGACTTCGATGCCGACTTCAACTTAACTGATATGGCGGGAATTTCGGACGATGCCCGCACGAAAAGTATTGCCAAGATACGCCACGATAAGGATTCGATAGTTCAGGTTTACGACAGCGTGGGCAATGCGTATTACAAAGATGCACGGCAGGCACTTTACCCTATTTTGAAGCTAAAGAAGAAAGAAATGGAAGAAGCCATGGCATTGGCTTCGACCAAAGATTTCGATTTAGATTCGCTTTATAGCAAAATGCGCCCCGAAGAGCGCAGACAAGCCATCGACCGTGCTTTGATAAATACGCAACAGACGGTTGCCGACCTTGACTTTAAGAGCATGATAACCAGCGATGGCGATAAACTTATACGAATGCACGATATTGCAGAAATAAATAAGTATCTATTGTCGCTAACTTGTCTTATCTTCTTTTTCATCGGAGCACCTTTGGGTGCAATTATCCGAAAGGGAGGCTTGGGCGTTCCTATTATAATAAGCGTGTTGGTCTTTATTATTTATTACATATTAAATAATACGGGCTATCGAATGTCAAGGCAAGGCGACTGGGCAATATGGTTCGGACGAGGGCTCTCGCCTGCTATTCTTATTCCAACAGCCATATTCATTACTTATAAGGCAAATAACGATTCAGCAGTGTTCAATATCGACCTGTATCGTAACCTTGCCATGCGCATATTGGGTCTGCGTATAAAACGCAACATCAGCAGCAAAGAAGTCATTATCAATATGCCGAAGTATGCTGACGATGCCAATGTGCTGAGAGAAATGAATACGGACATTGTGGCGTATGTGAAGAAGAGCAACTTGAAGTCGCCACCTAATTTTATTAGGACGTTCTTTAAATATCAACCCGACCACGAAATAGAACGTTTAAGCAACGACCTTGAAACGGTTGTCGAAGATTTAGCCAATACGCGCAATAAGGTGATACTCTCTGAACTCAACCAATATCCTATATTGGTAACAAAGGCACATACCCGTCCTTTTGAGTACAAGTGGCTGAACATTGCTTCTGCTATCATTCTTCCCGTTGGTTTATTCTTCTATTTCAGAATGTGGGGCTTTCGATTGCGTTTGTATCGTGATTTAAAAACAATAAAGCAAACGAATGAAAACATTATTGCTGAAAGCGATAAGATAATAGCTAAAGAGAAACAGTAACAATTAAAATAATTATAAATCAAACCTAAGGTCGTGTTATATGAAACTAACATAGACTTTAAACTTAAAATACAATTATGGAGAACTTCGAACTCAGTAGCATTGAAGATGCAGTAAAAGACTTTAAAGAAGGTAAATTCGTTATTGTAGTCGATGACGAAGACCGAGAAAATGAGGGCGACCTCATTATGGCTGCTGAAATGATTACCCCTGAAAAGGTGAACTTCATGCTGAAAAATGCTCGTGGCGTACTTTGCGTTCCAATAACGCTTTCGCGAGCCAAAGAATTAGATTTGCCACATCAGGTAACTGATAATACATCGGTACTTGGCACACCATTTACCGTAACCGTAGACAAATTGGAAGGCTGTTCAACGGGTGTGTCTACTCACGACCGCGCCGAAACCATAAAGGCATTGGCCGACCCAAACTCAACACCACAGACGTTTGGACGCCCTGGACATATAAATCCATTGTATGCACAGGATAATGGCGTGTTAAGACGTTCAGGACACACCGAAGCAGCCATCGATTTATGCAAGATGGCAGGCTGCTTCCCCGCAGGTGTGTTAATGGAAATCATGAACGACGACGGAACAATGGCACGTATGCCCCAACTCATTGAAAAAGCCAAAGAGTGGGATATGAAGATTATCAGTATTAAAGACATCATTGCATACCGTCTAAAGCGAGAAACAAGCATCGAAGTTGGTGTTGAAGTTGATATGCCTACGAGATACGGACACTTTCGCTTAATTCCTTTCCGACAGACTTCTACAGGTGTAGAACACATGGCTCTTATTAAAGGCGAATGGCGCGAAGACGAACCTGTATTGGTGCGCGTGCATTCTTCTTGTGCCACTGGCGATATCCTTGGCAGCGAGAGATGCGATTGTGGCGAGCAGTTGCACAAAGCTATGGAAATGATTGAGAAAGAGGGAAAGGGCGTTCTGATTTATATGCAGCAAGAAGGCAGAGGCATAGGATTAATGAACAAAATGGCTGCTTACAAACTGCAGGAGCAGGGTCTTGATACTGTAGATGCCAACTTGCATCTTGGATTTAAGCCCGACGAACGCGATTATGGCTGTGGTGCTCAGATGTTGCGCCATCTCGGCGTGCACAAGATGCGCTTGATGACCAACAATCCGACAAAGCGTGTCGGCTTGGAAGCATACGGTTTGGAAATACAAGAGAATATTCCCATAGAAGTACGACCAAACGAATACGACTATCGTTATTTGAAAACAAAGAAAGATAGAATGGGACACGATTTACACCTATAAAGTGTTAAACTTATAGAGAAATTACACCTTAATATATATTAAAGACATTATTTCATAGGTTGAAAATGAAATAATGTCTTTATTTTTTCGTTTAAATCATACTAAATAAGTAAATTTGTAGGCAAGAGAAGCAGTCTATTATGAAACAACGAAGTCATAATAACTACAAACACAGAGTATATCTGTATTCAATACCAAATGTTTAACTTAAAAACACATAAGGTATGAATAGAACATATAGAACAGAAAGAATTTATAAAAGTGTCGCAATAATGCAGAAAACGTAGTAAAACAAGCAAAAAGCAACAGTTAAAAGATGTCAATTTCAAGTGTAATTCTCTATTAATTGTTATCTTTGCCGAAAATGTGCGGAAAAAAGTTGGCATTTATTTGGCAGCTAAATATCCAATCTGTTTAAAATCAATTAGATATTAATAATTCAATTCATTTATAACTAAAAAATTAAAATTTTATCATTTATGGCAACTACACAACAAAAAGCAGCCCCACAAAAGAAATCAGAGGGCTTCACAGGAGTTAGAGGCGCATTTTGGATCATCGCAGTTTGCGGTGTCGTAGCATTCGTATTGTTCTTTACATGGTTTGCTCATGATATGCACTTCCAAGATCCAGGTACAAAAGAACACCCAGCTGACGTATGGGGTACTATCTTTAAAGGTGGTATCGTGGTTCCTGTTATCCACACTTTGTTGCTCACTGTGCTCGCTATGTCAATCGAGCGTTGGTTGGCTTTGAAGACCGCTTTTGGTAAGGGTGCTCTTCCTAAGTTCGTTGTAAACATTAAGTCTGCATTGAATGCAAACGATATGAACAAGGCTAATCAACTTTGCGACCAGCAGAAAGGTTCTGTTGCAAACGTTGTAAAGGCTTCTTTGAACGCTTACAAGTCTATGGAAAGCGGTGCTAACGCTAACTTAAAGAAAGCACAGAAGGTTGCTAAGATCCAGCAGGCTCACGAGGAAGCAACTCAGCTTGAGATGCCAACTCTTACAATGAACCTTCCTATCATTGCAACACTTGTTACACTTGGTACACTTACAGGTCTTCTCGGTACCGTAACTGGTATGATCAAGTCGTTCTCTGCTTTGTCTGCAGGTGGTGGTGCTGACTCTGCTGCACTTTCTGCTGGTATTTCTGAGGCGTTGATTAATACTGCATTCGGTATTGCTACTTCTTGGTGTGCAGTAGTTTCTTACGGCTACTTCTCAAACAAGGTAGACAAGTTGACTTACGCACTCGACGAGGTTGGTTACTCAATTGCTCAGACATACGAAGTAAACCACACAGAAGAAGCTTAATTTTTGCTAACCCTTTAAATACATTATCGCTATGGGTAAAGTAAAAATTAAGAAAGAAGACGTTTGGATTGACATGACGCCGATGTCAGACGTTATGACCTTGTTGCTTACTTTCTTCATGCTCACCTCTACCTTCGTAAAGAATGAGCCAGTGAAAGTTAACACTCCAGGTTCTGTGTCTGATATGAAAGTGCCAGAGAATGGTGTTCTCACAGTGCTTATCAGCCCTGAAAAGAATGCTGCAGGTCAACCAACTGGCGAAGGCCAGGTATTTATGAACTACGACAACACTAATGAGTTAGGTCAAATTGTAGATATGGTTACACAACTTACACCAGAGCAGAAGAAAACTTTCTTGGCTGAGTCTACATTTGGCGCACCATTGGACAAGCTCCCAACTTACTTGAGTAAGTCTGCAAAGCTTCGTAGTGAAGAACTCCCAAAGATGGGTATCCCTCTCGATAGTATCGAAGGACAGGAGATGACAGAATTTCAACAGTGGATTAATGCGGCACGCCAAGTAAATCCTAAAGTTAGAATTGCTTTGAAATCTGACGCAAACACTCCTTATGGTACAGTTAAGAAGGTGATGAGCGAACTCCAGGATATGGACGAAAGTCATTACTACATGATTACACAGTTGGACGCTAAAAAGGCTGCACAAGCAGCTTCTAAGGAGAACTAATAATGGCAAATAAAAAAGAAAGCAAGCAGAAAAAAATGACTGTTCGCGTAGACTTTACGCCAATGGTAGACATGCTTATGTTGCTTATTACATTCTTCATGCTTTGTACTTCACTTAGCAAGCCTTCAACTATGGAGTTGACCATGCCAAGTAATGACAAGACACAAGATGAAACAAAGAAGAATGAAGCAAAGGAGTCTCACTCTATAACCATCTTTATTGGTGAAGATGACAAGATGTTCTATGGTGAGGGCAAACCACAGCTTGACAATCCTAATTGGTTGAAGAAAGCCGATTGGAGTACTGGCAAGACTGGTATTCGTTACGTTCTTCAGCACAAGGAAGTAGACAATGGCGCAAGCGTTCCCTACAACGATATGCGCATTGCCGTACAAGAATTGCAAAAGAAGAAAGCTGCTAACGAAAAAGCTTACCCTGACAGCATTTATCAAGCTGAACTTACAAACATCAAGTTAGGTAATGTAAATGGCAAGAAGGTTCCAACCTTGACCGTCATTATCAAACCAACTGATAAGGCTTCTTACAGTCATCTTGTAGATATTCTCGATGAAATGCAGATTTCATATATTGCAACTTATGTCATTGATAAGCTTACCCCAGAAGAAAAGGCTTTGCTTTTGACAAAGGGTATTAAGGCTTAATGTTATTGATGTATAACAATTAAAGAAAAAAAGACATGGCAAAAATAGATCTATACGATCCTAAATGGGTCGATATGGTATTCGCTGAAAAGAACAAGGCATACGGAGCATACCAACTTCGTAAGTCAGTTTCACAGCGAAATATCAAATCATTAGCTATTCTGCTTGTTGCTGCATTCCTCGGTGGAGGCTATCTGGCTTACCAGATTAAGAAACACAATGATGATATTGCAGCGCAAGAAGCATACGCAGCAAAGATGGAATTAGCAGCTCTTGAGCAAGCTAAGAAAGACCAAGAAGAGCGTAAGAAACAACAGAAGAAAGAAGAGCCCAAGAAAATTGAGCCTGAAAAGGTTGTTCCTGAAACTCGTGCTACTGTAAAGTTTACAGCACCTGTCATTAAAGATGACAAAGATGTTAAGGAAGAAATGCCACCAATGGTCAAGATGAATAAGGAGACCAAGGCTGTCGGTACCGAAACAAAAGAAGGTGTTGAAGACCGTAATATCGTAGCTGATAGAAGTACAGTGGCAACGCCAGAGCAAATCATCCCTAAGATTGAGAAGCCTGTAGCTGAGGCTCCAAAGGTAGAAGCTCCAAAGGAAGATATTGAAAAGAAGATCTTTACTTTCGCAGAGCAAATGCCAGCTTTCAAAGGTAATGTAAATGCATGGCTCTCTTCTCACTTGCAGTATCCTGCAGTAGCTATTGAGAATAACATTCAGGGAAAAGTAATCGTGAAGTTCGTTGTCGGTCGCGACGGTTCTGTTAGCCAAGCGCAAATTGCACGTGGTGTAGACCCAGCACTCGACCGTGAAGCACTTCGCGTAGTGAACAGTATGCCAAAGTGGATTCCAGGTATGAACAACGGACAGCCTGCAAACGTTTGGTTCCAACTTCCTGTTACATTTAAACTGAACTAATTCGAATTTATGAAACGAAACAGATTCTACATAATCGTAGGATTGATACTATCCGTAGTCTCTCTCTCCTCTTGCGGGGAGAGAAAGGCTAAGGACGGTAGAACAGATACACCGACGTCAGGGACGATTAAATTCGCCTCTGACGAAAGTTTTAGTCAATTTATCGAAGAGGAATTGCAGGTATATCAGTATCGCTACCCTCAAACGCATCTCCTCCCAGTTTATACTGACGATAACACTGGAATGAAGATGCTGCTCGACCTAAAGGTTAATCTTTTGTTTACATCTCACGTTCTACAAAAAGGCGAAGATGCAATATTAAGAGGTAAAGGACCTATTCCATCTGTATTCCCTGTTGGATACGATGGCATAGCATTTATCATTAATAAGAGTAACTTAGACTCATGTATCACAGTTACCGACGTAAAACGCCTTCTTAAGGGCGAAGTTACGACTTGGAAGCAGCTTTACCCTCATTCAGACAAGGGAAATATAGAAGTTGTATTCGACAATAAAGCATCAGCAACACTCCATTTTGTTGTTGATTCAATATTAGAAGGAAAGAACATAAAGGGTCAGAACATTGTTGCAGCTAAGAACAGTAAGTCTGTAATAGAATATGTAAAGAAGACTCCAAACGCAATAGGTGTGATTGGTTCTAATTGGTTGAACGACCGAAGCGACTCTACCAACACCACATTTAGAAACGATATTCGTGTAATGGCAATATCTAAAACAAGCAAGGCAGAAGATTATAACAGTTGGCAACCTTATCAAGCTTACTTCCTTGATGGGCGCTATCCATTTGTTAGAACTATCTATGCCATTGTTGCCGACCCACATAAAGCATTGCCATGGGCATTTGCAAACTTTATTGCTGGTCCAATAGGGCAAAAAATAATGTTGAAAACAGGTTTACTTCCTTATCGTGGAGAAATCACTATTCGTGAAGTAAGAATTAAGAAATGATAAAATCATTAAACTTTCTACTGTGTATTAAATCATAAACATTAATCAACAGTAAGTTTAACTAAATAATAAATGATTATGAAGACAAAGAAATATTTATTAGCTGGAGCTTTGATACTAAGTTTATCAACTCCTGCAATAGCTCAAAACGACGGCTATAAGGCTGCGCTTAACCCAATTATCAGTGCTATCGAAGCTGCTCCTAACGATGCAAAAGCAGGTAAGGATCTTATAAAAGAATACTTAAAGGTTTATAAGAAAGACGAGGAAGCAATCACAGCTCTTGGCAATGTATATTTGGCACAGCGCAATTTTACTGAAGCTATGAAGGTTGCAAACTCTATCGTTACCAACAAAAAGATGAACGGAACATTGGGTTACCTCCTTCTTGGCGATATTGTAGCATTACAAGATAGCGTAGGTAATGCAGGTGCAGCAGCACAACACTATGCCACTGCTATCAGTCTTGACCCTCACAACATAGCTGCTTACGAGCGTTATGCTAAAGTTTATCGCCACGTAAATCCTGAAGTTGCAGTTCAGAAACTTGAAGAACTACGCAAGGTAGAGCCTAATTATCCAGTGGAAGCAACTGCAGCAGAAATTATGCTTAGTGATGGAAAGTATACTGAAGCACTTTCTTGGTATGAAAAAGCCAATCGTGCAAACTTAACAGAAGATAACTTCTATAAATATAGCTACACAGCTTTCATTCTCCGAAAGTATGACAAGGTATTAGAAGTTGTGAAAGCTGGTTTGCAAAGATTTCCAAACAGCGAATATATTGCACGTGTTGGTATGATGGTTGCAGTTGAAAAGGCTGACTTTGCTGATGCTTTGGAATTTGCGAACAAAATGTTTGCAGGTTCTGGTAAAAAGGTTGCCAACGACTATGCAGTTTATGGTAAGGCTTTAGCTGGCAACAAAGAATACAATAAAGCGTTGGAGAACCTTAACAAGGCACTCGATATGGACAAGCAGAACTTTGAGCCAATGAAGACCATTGCTGAAGTTTATGCGGCACAGGGTGAAGTAGATAAGGCTTTGAAACTTCAGATGGAGTATCTTTCAAAGAATCAGAATGCCAACTCTAACGATTGGGCTAAGCTCGCTCAAACATGGATAGAGAAGGCTGAAACAGAAACCGATAAGGCTGTAAAAGACACCTATTTGGATAAAGCTATTGCCATTTACGACCAAATGGTAGTTAAGTTCCCATCTATTTCAGACTGGATTTGGTCTAATCAGGCTAATGCAGCACAGATGAAAAACGATGCTGACAAGGTTGCTGACATCTATAAGAAGATTGTAGCATTCGAAGAAGCTAAGCCACAACTTGACGATGACGCTAAGGCATACTTGGAACAGGTTTACTATGGCCTTGGTTACTACTACTCAAAAACAGGCAATGCCGAAGTAGCTAAGCAATACTTTAACAAGGTATTGACTGTAAACCCAAATAACGAAAATGCAAAGAAGGCTTTAGGTCTTTAATTGTAAACCATATTTTAACGATAAGGCGACAGTGCAAGCTGCCGCCTTATTTTATTTTCTAACTTTAAATGTGTTTCCACTGCTTATAATATATGGTGGTAAATTACCGTTATATGGCAAAGGAGTACCTACTTAAAAGTTGTGAGCAAAATTGAAAAGCAGCAGAAAAATGGAAGTAAAAGACAAAATATACGGTACGCTCTTTGGACAGGCTATTGGCGATGCACTCGGCTTGGGCACGGAATTTATGACAAAAGTCGAAGCGCAGGAGAAGTATCCAAATGGATTGAAAGAGTACGGACAAATCATCAGAGATTATCATCGGGCAAAATTCCAGTTAGGTAGGTGGAGCGATGATACAGATATGATGCTTTGCATTGCCAACGCAATGATTGAAGACAAGGGCATAAACCTACACACCATTGCGAAAAACTTTAAGAACTGGCTCTATGCGCCCGACACAAGGGGTGTTGGACAAACCACTTTTAAGGTGTTGGCAATAGCCGACTATGTAGAGAAGCCACAACAAGTGGCAGAGCTGATATGGAAGATGTCGCCCACAAAAAATGCTGCTAATGGTGCTGTAATGCGGACTGCAGTAATAGGATTGTTGCGTGAGAATGTGGCACAAGCAGCTGAAGATGTTTGTAAACTCACACATTTCGACCCACGCTGTATAGGGTCATGCGTCATTATATCTGAAATTATCAGCCACTTAATTTGGCATAATGAACAACTTTCCTATTCGCAAATCATTTCTATCGGCAACCGATACGATAAAAGAATCTCAGAATATATCGACAAAGCATACAACAATGGCATTGAAAGCTTGGAACTTGACGAACCGTCAAGCATAGGCTACACGTTAAAGGCATTGGGTGCTGCATTGTGGTGCTTGTTCCACTCTACCAACTTTGAAGAAGGATTGTTTTCTGTTGTCAATGAAGCGGGTGATGCCGATACAAATGCAGCTGTTGCCTGTGCCGTGTTAGGAGCTAAATTCGGCTACGCTTCTATACCTCAAAAATACATTGACGGACTAACAAGAAAAGACGATTTGATACGCATAATTGATGATTTGGTAAAAATTTACCTATGATTTATTGCCGCACAAGATGTAAATATTTTTCACAAGTGCGACTATCGTATAACTCACTATACATCAACGCATTACAAAACCTATTGTTTTGTGTTCTAAAAGCGGCTGTTTTGCACGGTAAAAGCGTAGGTTTTGCATCGCAAAAGAGTCGCTTTCGCAACGTCAAAGCGTAATTATAACTTTTTAACAGAATTATCTTTACAAAGTTAAATAGAAAGACTCTCACTGCTTCACCAGTAGATTTGTTAAGAAATATCTGCGAGATAGCCTACCCTGCCAACTTCCTTATACCGAACTAACGTTATATATACGTCCGTCAGACAGCAATAATGAAGATGTTTAAAAATTATAAACATCTAAGAAATATACAGAAACTATTAATGCAAACCATAAAAAATATATCATTCTATAACAAATATTTAATTTCCTTTTTGATTGTAAAAAATAATAACTATATTTGCAATACTATTATATCAAGATAGATTAATACTTAAAAGCATATACGAAAAGCAGCAACAGGGAGCAGGCTGACTTAGTTAATCAGAAAGTACTCCCTAATGAAAATCATCTTCGTTCCAAGCAGAGTAAGCGTACAGAAGGATTAATCGAAGCGCATACCCAGTGCATTAGAACTCGTCAAAGGAACTGTTTCGCCCAAATCTGCCTGCTATTACGCATTCATTTACCATCAAATAACCGCCGCTACAAGTGGCATAATAAGAACAATTATGAAAAGAACCTTACCTATCATCACGCTCCTGCTACTCTCTGTCTTGCAGGTATGTGCACAAAAGAAAAACTATGACTTCCAAGAAGGAAAGCTCTATTACAAAGTTACAGACGCAACAAAGTTGCTTGTAGAAGTTACGACAGAGCTTGAAGAGCTCTTAGAATCTACCGGGACACTATACAATAAGCCACTTGAAGGCGATATTGTAATCCCAGCTGATGTAAAATACCAAGGCAAACAGTACACAGTAGCTGGCATCGCCGACAACTCTTTCGGAGGTTGCATTAAGCTTACATCTGTCGCTATTCCTGCCAGCGTAACCACTTTAGGCGAACAGGTTTTCCTTTCTTGCACAAGCTTGAAGCGCATTACAGTCGATAAAGAAAATCCAATGCTGAAAGACATTGACGGTGTACTTTTCGATAAGAGCGGAAATAAACTAATTGCTTATCCCAATATGAGGGCAGCCAATTATGAAATTCCTGAAGGAACCGTAGAACTCAGCCCTGCTGCATTCTTCCTTTGCAACGAATTAAAGTCAATAAAATTCCCTTCAACGTTGAAGCAGATAGGCATGCTCTCTTTCGGTCATTGTGTAAAATTGCACGAAGTAACTGTTCCAAATAATATTACAGACCTCGGCTACTTTGCTTTCTATAACTGTACTGGTTTGGAGAAAGCCATTATTAAGGCTGATATTACCGAATTAAAACGATATATGTTTAGCAGATGCACGGCATTAAAAGAGGTTACCCTCCCTTCTACTATAGAACATATTGGTACTTGGGCCTTTGGTAGCTGTGTTTCAATGAAGAATATTACATTGCCAGAAAGCTTGAAAGACATCGAAGCTGAAGCTTTTAATGGTTGTGAAAGGCTGTCTGAAATCACACTCCCTGCAGGTTTGGAGAAAATAGGAATGTACGTTTTCGATGGTTGCAAGCAGCTAAAGAGCATAACTTGTTTACGCGAAACACCATTACAAGGTGCAGCTATGGGAGAAGGTGTCTTTGAAAACGTAAATAAGGAAGAGTGCGAACTGAAGGTTCCCAAAGGTCATAAGGAAGAATATGCCGCTGCCCAACAGTGGAGTGATTTCACCAATATTACCGAGCACGAACTCACAGGCATCAACCTGCCTACCGAACAAGACAAGAACGTAAAGACAACTATCTTTACGATTAATGGCCAATGTCTGCCAGCTAATGCACAACCCACACAGGGTATCTACATCATCAACGGCAAGAAAATATACGTCAAGTAACGCAAGTAGCGTAAGGTATTCATTACTTTTGATAATCTACTGGTGCAGTACAGTTTTTAAAAGCACTTTTGTACTGTCAGTACAACTACGTTACACCCGCAGTACAACAATATTGTACTGCGGGTATAGTAGCTTTATACTGAAACCGAACATTTGTTTAGACAAACTTCCTTTTAATTTATTGAACCTTGTCAATAATATTTTCAGCGTACATTTTCGTTTATAAAAAATAATAATTATATTTGCAACACCACTACATCAAAATTGATTAATACTTAAAAGCATATACCAAAGGCAGCAAAAGGGAGTCAGCTGTCGTACCTAAACAAAAAAAGTAGCTCCCCCATTTAACAACTATAATCTATTGGAAATATGAAAAGAAAGCACTTACACGTAATTGGTTTCTTGCTTGCAGCATTATTCCTATCTATGCCTACCAAGGCTCAAACACAGGAAGATACTCACAAGAGGCTGCCATTGAACCAACAAAAAGCACCCATGGGAAATTTACCTCCAGAACTGAAAGGATTGGAATTTGACGATTTCTATGGTGCAAACTATTTCCCACAAAAGGTAGGAGAGCCCTACACGCCTATCTTTTATGTGTTCTATATGGACAATCAGTCGAACACTACCATCAATACGGTGGAATTTGAATATTGGTTCGACAACGACCGAACAAATGTGAAGTACAAGACACGCGACGATATTCAGCTTTCACCAGGGCAGTCGATGCAGGACGGTGTGGGCTTTATCTCGTTCGAAGCACCAAACGACACACGCCCACATATCATTACCATAAAGCCTTACAAGGTAAATGGTATGGAAGTAGACATGGGTGTGCGTGTTAAACCTTTCCGTCAATACTTTGTTGAAGGTACTTACCGTATGCCGACACATTATGTAGAGGTGTTTGCAGACCCTACCGACAAAAAGGCATACGACCTTTATCGTGGGCTCGCAACAAGCATTGTAACCTTGCAACACAAAACAAAGAAGAAGAATCGCTACGAGTTGGTAACTTTCGTGAGCCAAGCTGGTGAAGCAACATTCAAGGCAAGCCAACAAGAAAACGAATTGGCAAAGATGTATAAGATTGGCGAAATGCCAAGAATGATGGTGAACAGAAACTTGATGACACCATACGGAACGCTGAACAACCACACACAGTTGGAAGACCTCAGCACCTATTCGCCTGCAATGAAGATTAGTTCAAAGGTTACTGACGTTTACGAATACTTGCTACAACGTGGTTTCTACGGTCCAGCCTTTGCACAAATGACTCCTTCTGTAACAAAGAACAGCGATGGAAAGTTTGTTTGCAATATCAACGGACGCATATCCGAGCAACAGGAAACAAAGGGTTTGCGTATGAATGTATATCTCGTAGAGAACAACTTTATCCCTGAAACAGATGAGGACGGCTACGTGGAAATTCCCGACGGCACCGTGTATAATAAGTTCGTAAAGATGATTAGTCCAGTAGAAGGCTACGAACTCAAAGTGAACAACGACCGAACATACACGTTTGCTACCGACCCATTTGCCATCGAAAATTTCGAGGCTGACAAGTATCGCCTCGTTGCTTCCATCATAGACCCTTGCACCGAGCAGCCTTACTTGGCCTCCGTGCTTCAGTCTTGTGGCGTAAACGTTAGCAACGAGCAGCCCGCCGAGGTTACTATGACTACCACACAAGCATCTGGCGAAATTAGTTTTGCCCTCGCTGCGAAAGAGGCTAACACGCCTATTACCATCGACTGGGGCGACGGCGTAGAGGTAAACTACACCCTTGGCACTGATTTCAGTGAGATAAAGTCAGACATAAAAGGTGCTGACCTAAAGATAAAGGGCAACATTACGAAGCTGAACTGTATGGCTAACAAGCTAAAAACGCTGAATGTAGCTAACTGTCCAAAGTTGGAAGTACTGCAAGCTGCTTACAATTACTTGTCAGAACTCGATTTAACCCACAGCACCGAACTGCAAAATCTTGAGATATTCGGCAGCAATACCATTTCGGAGCTCGACCTTTCGCACTGCAAGAGCCTCATCAGACTGGTGGCTTCACAAAACTTCCTGTCTGATTTAGATGTCAGCAAGTGCCCTAACCTTACATACGTGGACTGCTCTCGTATGAAGCGCATCACAGAATTAGACTTAAGCAGCTGCCATAAAATAAAGCATATCATAGCTAACGAATGTGCTATCGACAAGCTCACCATTCCGCAAGATGCACCATTGGAAGAGCTTTCTTGCACAAACAACAAACTTACGAGCCTCGACCTGACAGCATTCAACCAACTCAAGGACGTTAATTGTTCAGGCAACCCCATTGCATCGCTCAAGGTAAGCTCACCCGAATTGCTCTCTTTGTACTCTATGGAAACCAAACTTACAAGCATCGACCTATCGAAACTTGCCAAGCTAAAGTTCCTTATGCTCAAAGGAAACGCAGGTATCACATCGCTCAATTTGGAGAACAACAAGGACTTGGAAGAACTTGGATTCAGTTCTTGCAAAGTAAACCAAATCGACTTGAAGCCTTTGAAGGGGTTGAAGAAACTGTGGTGTAGCAAGAACCTATTCACTACACTCGACCTTTCGCAGAACAAGGAAATAGCACTATTAGACGCAACCGAGTGTAAGCTCACCACGATTGCATTCCCCGAAAACAATTCAACCTTAGAAAAAGCACTGCTCTCCAAGAATGGTTTTGAAGCCATCGCATTCGAAAACCTTTCTGCGCTGAAAGTCATCAACCTACGAACGAACAAGCTAACAAAGGTTGAACTGAAGGGCTTGAGCAGTTTGGAAGAATTAGAACTTTCTTACAACCAACTCCACAGTGTGAATTTGAAAGAATGTCCGAGCCTTAAACAACTCGGCGTTACTGCCAACGGTATGACTGCCTGCGAGCTCAATACCCTCTACAACCAGCTGCCAACTTTGCCAACAATGCCTAAAAAGTATAATCTATACAACGGTACAAAGAAGGACGAAGCCGCATTGACAAGCAAAACCTCTATCGCAACAGAGAAGAACTGGAAGGTTTATGTGGAAGGAGACGGCAGTGGTTGCACCGACAGAATAGACAATGCCGATGCCGACAACACACTCTCTATTATCGCAAGCGAAGGTTTGTTGCGCATACACAGCCCGTTTGCCCAATCCACCATACGTGTTTACACCCTCGACGGAAAGCTTTTGGTACAACAACATCTTACCCATCAAGACACAACCATAACTGTTCCGTTTGACGGAGCTTGCATTGTGCGATGCACCGACGATGCTACCGGCAATACAACGACGACGAAAGTTGTGCTTTAAGCACTTGTCATATAAATATAAAAGGAGAGTTGTGGAATGGTTCCACAACTCTCCTTTTATATTGTATGTACAACTATTGGCTGCCATTCAGCTACGAATAATGTTCAGTTTACAACACTTTCGCAGAACAGAAACTTAATGGAAACTATCTGTTTTATAGGCAAGAAGAAGGTGGTAAAAGTGTAAAGATTTTACATAAAGATTGCTTTTGTTTAACTATTTGGTTATCAGAGAATTGTAATAGTGGCTCTTTTGCGTTGCAAAAGCGGCTGTTTTGCACGGTAAAAGCGTAGGTTTTGCAACGCAAAAGAGCCACTATTGCAACACAAAAGCGCAGGTATCGTTTTTTACTTATACTTTTCTTTACAAATCGTAGCGGTTTTAGGTGCTGATTATTATACCATCGTATAGTTTCGCTTATTGGTTTTCCCACATAATTGGTTGCCACTCTTATGCAGAAATTCCTCTTGTGCAACTCCTATCAAGGGCATAAATAGATTACACAAGGCGGATTGCAAGTGGTTCAACCGTAATGAGATGACGCTTGTAAAGGTCTCCGACGGCTTTCTTGTAGACTTTCTTTGACACTTGGAAGAGGCGTTTTATGTCTTCCGCATCGCTTTTGTCGCCAAGGTTGCACACGCCACCGTTGTCCTTCAAGTATTGCAGAAGCACTTCGGCAAAGTCTTTTGCATATCGCTGTCCTGTTGGTTGCAGCGTGCAGTCAATCTTTCCGTCTGGTCGGACTGTGGCAATATAACCTTTCATACGGTCGCCCGTGTGAACGTATTGGAACACTTGGTCGCCATAAACAAGGGCAGGATACTTGTTGTCAATAATGACTTTGAAACCGAGTTCGGTCTTTTGCCAAATCATCAAATCAACCTCCTCGCCTTGCTTGTACGTTGGTTTCTCTTCCTCGAAATAATGTTCCACCTTCGCCGATGCCACCAAACGGTAAGTCTCTTCGTCAAGATGTACGTGCACAATATACGATTCGCCTATCTGCATACGCTTTTTCTGCTCGCGGAAGGGACAGAACAGGTCTTTCGTTACGCCCCAGTGAAGGAATGCACCATACTCGTTTACCCACGAACACTCCAAGTATGCAAACTCGCCTACTACGGCAAGTGGTTGTTCGGTTGTGGCAATGGGGCGTTCTTCCTGGTCGAGATACACAAAGACACGTAGGTCGTCGCCTACTGAAACGCCCTCGGGAACATACTTCTGAGGCATCAATATTTCGCCTGCACGACCACCGTCAAGATACAATCCGAATGGGTCGCCATTGCCTTCGCGCAATGCCACCTTCAATACAGTCAGCGTATTGTAATCGCCTATCTTTAGTTTTGTCATTTGTTATTTCCTTTCTTACTTTATTATACTGCGCTGGCTTCGCTGCCCTCTCCCACTATGCGTCCGTCTTTCAAGTGTATGGTGCGGTCGGTTAATGTAGCCAACGTTTCGTCGTGTGTAACGATGACGAAAGTTTGTCCGAACTTATCGCGCAATTCGAAAAAGAGTTTATGCAGTTCTTCCTTGTTTTTCGAGTCCAAGCTACCTGACGGTTCGTCTGCAAGAATTACAGCAGGATTGTTCATCAGTGCCCTTGCCACTGCCACACGCTGCTTCTCTCCTCCCGAAAGTTCGTTGGGTTTGTGGGTCGCACGGTCGCTCAACCCCATAAATTCCAACAGTTCCTCGGCACGGCTGCGTGCTTCTTTGGGTTTCATTCCTGCAATATAGGCGGGAATCATAATATTCTCGATTGCCGTAAACTCTGGTAAAAGCTGGTGAAACTGGAACACAAAGCCAAGATGCGTGTTGCGAAACTCGCTTAGTTTATTGGTCGATAGCGTGCTGGTTTCTATGCCGTCCACTACGACAGAGCCACTATCGGGCTTATCTAACGTACCAAGAATTTGCAGCAACGTGGTTTTGCCTGCTCCCGAAGGACCGACAATGCTCACTATCTCGCCTTTCTCAATGCGCAAGTCAATGCCTTTCAGCACTTGCAGCGAACCAAAACTCTTAGTAACACCTTTTATTTCTATCATATTTCTATCTTATTTTCTTTTGCATAAAATCACGGACTACATCGTAAGCACTGCGCTCTTCGGTGTGTTGCGACTGTGCAAACGTCATTCCGTCCATAGGATTGCCATACTGGTCGGGGAATATTATCATAAGCGTCTTGCTCTTGAAGAAGCGGTTTACTTCCTCTGGAATGCGCTCCATCGCATTCTTATAAGATATTGTGCCCTTTCGTGCCGTGATAATCACGAATAAATGGTCATCGTTTACCTCGTTCGCTAAATGCGGCAGTTCGTTCCAATGTTGCATTTCGGCATATTCGGCACGCACATTTGGGTGGCGGTTACGAATATATCCCATGATAAGTTCGAGCGATTCTTGGCGAGCGTGGAATACAATACGACAATCGGTATTCGACGCCAAACGTGCAAGCCGTTCCAGCCAACGGTAGAAACCAGGCTCAAACTCTGCACGCGAAGGCACGGCTACTTGTATTCGGCGAATCGTATTCAGTGGTTGCACAATGCGGGCAATCGTTATTTGTCGGCTCAAACCGTTGTACAAGCTCTGCGTAAACTGTCCCCAAAAGCCCTTCGATATAGCTTGTCGGGCGTGCAGACCCATTACTATTTCCGATGCCTGAAACTCTTTGAAGGCGTGTTTTATACCATTGGCTATGTTGGCAGCGATGCGCACCTGCGTTACCATCGGCACATTGGCAGACGTTGCCTGCTTATGCAGATGTTCCAAGAGCTGTCGTCCTTCTTCCTGATTGGCTGCTGCGTTCACATCGTCGTAGACAACGTTCAGTCCAACTATCTCGCTTTTCAGCTTGGAATTGCGCATCATCATTGCCAACGAAAGCAAATTGTCGGCATAATCGGGATATTTCACAGGCACAAGAATGCGTTCGTCGCCATCGGCTTTCACCATTTCGGGTTCTTCTTTCTTCGTTAAGCGAATCTTTTGCGCCGCCCGCTCGGTTACAAGCGAAGATATTACACAAGTAAAGAGTATCATGACAACAATTCCGTTCAGCACTTCATCGTTGAAAAGGAACTCCCCCGGGGCGACTTCGAGCTGCAAACCCACCATTACCATTGCGATTGCGCCTGCCGCGTGTGCACTTGTCAGACCGAAAAGCATATCGGACATTTCTCGCTTTAAGCGGAACAGGAAGCCTGCCAAATAGGCTGCGACTGCCTTTCCCACCGTTCCGAAGAACACAATGCACAGCACTACCCAAATAATGTGCGTACCCTCGAAAAGTGAGCGCACGTTTATCAGCATTCCCACACCTATCAGGAAATAAGGAATGAACAGTGCATTACCCGTAAATTCTATATGGCTCATCAGCGGTGAAAGGCGCGGAATGAAACGGTTTAGTATAAGTCCAGAGAAGAAAGCACCGAAGATTCCCTCCAATCCAATGGCATCGGACAGGGCTGCAGAAAAGAACAGCACGACCAAAACGAAGAGAAACTGCATTACTGCATCGGCATAACGGCGCAGAAACCACCGAGTAAGGCGTGGAATAAAGTAGACAAGACCTGCCAAATAGAGCGCAAACTTCAGCATAAACCACAGCCAGAACACACCACCGCTGCCACCTTGATACGAGTTTACTATCATCGCCATAATAACAAGTGCCAAGAACAGCGACACCATTGTCGCACCAACGCTGAGCGTAGATGCAGGATGCTGCGAAAGACCGTAGCGACCCACTATCGGATAAGCAACGAGTGTGCTCGATGACATAATGCAACCAAGCAGCAAAGACGACATTGGCGAGTAGTTCAACAGATAGGTCGCCATTAGGAAAGTCAGCACATAGGGAGTAACGAAGGTGAGCAAGCCGAACGACAGCACACGCCACTTATTCTTCTTCAGCCCCTCCATATCCATTTCAAGACCAGCAAGAAACATAATGTAATATAGCCCGACGCTGCCAAACAATTCAAACGACGCATCTCGTTTCAGTATGTTCAAGCCGTACTCGCCTACCAACACACCCGCCAAAACCATTCCGATGATGTACGGAATGCGCAGTCGTCCCATAATGATGGGCGACAATAAAATCATCATCAATACAACAAAGAATATCAATGTTGGGTCGGTGATTGGAAAATACTGGGCTATATTGAACATATCCGATATGATTAAAATATCTGCAAAGATAGCAAAAAGTTATGGGTTGAGTAGGGATAGTAGAGAGTTTTTTGTATTTTTGCAATTGAAAACTATATGGGTTTTACGCTCCACGTTGGTCATCAAGACAATTACGGGCAAGCGTAGCCTCATCAAAATAATAAATACAAGGATAATGAAAGTAGCAATTGTAGGTGCCAGCGGCGCAGTAGGACAAGAGTTCCTCCGCATATTGGCAGAAAGAAATTTCCCATTAGACGACCTCGTTCTTTTCGGTTCAAGCCGCTCTGTGGGCAACAAGTACACATTCAAGGGTAAGGAATACGAAGTAAAACTTCTTCAGCATAACGACGATTTCAAGGATATTGACATTGCTTTCACCAGTGCAGGCGGCAGCACATCGGCTGAATTTGCCGACACAATTACGAAGTACGGCACTGTAATGATTGACAACTCGAGCCAATTCCGTATGGACAAAGACGTACCATTGGTAGTTCCAGAAATCAATGCCGAAGATGCACTGACCCGTCCACGTGGTATCATAGCTAATCCGAACTGCACCACCATTATGATGGTAGTGGTTTTGAATCCTATCGAGAAGCTAAGCCACATCAAGCGTGTACGCATCAGCAGCTATCAGAGTGCTTCGGGTGCGGGTGCGGCAGCGATGCAGGAACTGGAACAGCAGTACAGGGAAATTCTTGAAACAGGCGAGGCAAAGACCATCAGCAAGTTCCCGCACCAATTGGCTTACAACGTGATTCCACAAATCGACAAGATGACGGAAACCGACTATACGAAAGAGGAAATGAAGATGTTCTACGAAACGCAGAAAATTATGCACTCCGATGTTCGCACCAGTGCCACCTGCGTGCGTGTATCATCGCTCCGAAGCCATTCAGAGTCGGTTTGGATAGAAACGGAAAAGCCTTTGGAGATTGCCGAAATACGCAAGGCACTCGAAGCAGCACCCAGCGTTACGCTTGTAGACGACCCACAAAACTACGTTTACCCTATGCCATTGGAGAGTGCAGGCAAAGACGACATCTACGTTGGACGTGTCCGCAAAGACCTTGCCGACGAAAACGGCACTACACTCTGGCTCACGGGCGACCAAATACGCAAGGGCGCAGCACTCAATGCCGTGCAGATTGCCGAATATCTGATTAAGGTGGGCAACGTAAAATAAAGCAATTCGACTCCGAAGAAAAAGCAGATTGGATAGAAGAAAAAAATGAATTGCACAACAACATTATAGTGTTGGTTTTGTAAAGATAATTCTGTTAAAAAGTGGTAACTGCGCTTTGACGTTGCAAAAGCGTAGGTTTTACCGACCAAAAGCGGCTCTTTTACCTTGCAAAAGAGCCGCTTTTACAATGCAAAACAATAGGTTTTACAACACGTTGAAAATAAGACTGTTACGCAATAGATATTATTCTGAAAAATATTTACAGTTTTATTGCGCAGTTTTCCTTTATATATAAGATTTGTATAGATAAAGTTGAGTAAGGTTTAAAAGACTCGTTACCGTCAATATTATAAAATAAAAAGCAGCATTACCGAACCTAAAGAACAGTAATGCTGCTTGTTTTATTTGCTGTTTTGAAGCCGAATGGTTGGCAGTAGCGTCTTACTTGTGCGCCTTGTAATACTTCACGGCTGCTTCCACATTGGCTTTTACGGCTTTCGACGAGATGGTGGCACCGCTCACAGCGTCTACCGAACCAACCTTCGAGATGCTCTTGCCACTAAAATTGGGCAACATCTTGGAAGTTACCTGTGCAAAATACTGTGGCGTTTCGTTGTTTTTAAGTGCCACAACCTTCACCACCTTGTTTTTCTTTATATGCACTTCCAAGGGTGTTGCACCCTTATAGCCACGCACGTTGGCTGCCAGTGTCGTCGTGTTTACTACATACGTGCCGTCTGCCTGCTTGCGCATTACGTTGTCGTCGCCTGCTGCTGCAAAGGCGAAACCCGCTGTCGTTAAAGCCACAACGGCAAAAGCTAAAACTTGTTTCTTCATCTTTCTTACTATTGTTACTGATTATTGACAAACGTCGATACTTCTTTATTCGGGTGCAAATATACCTTTTTTTTCTGAAAGCAACAAGAGGCAGGGCAAGGAAAGCACAGGTAGCATCAGCTATTAAAGCGCACAAAAGGTACGTATCTACTTGTCCAAGAACTTTGAACCGACGTACTTTGCGAAGCTGTTGCGATACATGTCGCCAATGGGAACGAACACGCCGTCGTTCATCAGAATGCGGTTTTTGTTCACTTCGCTTATGTCCATCAAGTTGATAATCCACGAACGATGAATGCGCATGAAGCCATTGGGTAGGTGTTCTTCCATCTTCTTCATACTCGACAATACCACCAAGGGCTTTCGCCCGCTTATGAAGTGTATCTTTAGGTATTCGCCCATTCCCTCAATGTAGCGTATGTCGCTCACGTTTATGCGGACAGCCTTGTACTCGTTCTTCAGAAAGAGCGTGTCGTCGTCGGGCGAAGAACTCTTTTCGGCAGCCTTGTGCAAGAGGGTGTATTGCCGTTTCACGCTTTCGGCAGCTGCATTCAGTTCTGCCTGTCCGAAGGGTTTCAGCAGGTAGTCTATCGCTTCCACCTTATAGCCTTCCACGGCATAGTCGCTATACGCAGTGGTAAACACCACCAAGGGTTTCACTTCCAACGAGCGCACAAAGTCGAGCCCACTCATATCGGGCATATTTATGTCGATAAAAATGGCATCGACGGCTTGTTTCTGCATTTCCTCTTTCGCCTCGATAGCATTCTGACATTCGCCGACAAGCTCCAAGAAAGCGTTCTTCTTTATGTAGGCAGACAGTTGCTTGAGTGCCAAAGGCTCGTCGTCGATAGCTAAGGTTCTTATTCGGTTTTCCATATTTTGGTTCTTCTTTAATTGTCTCTTCTATTTGTCAAAGGTAGTTCCAACCATACACTGAAAGTATCTTCCCTGTCTTCTACTACAAGTGTATGTTGGTTTGGATAAATCAGGTTCAGACGTTGGTGGACGCTCTCCAAGCCCATTCCGCCTTTTTCAGCTTCCGACTCTGAGAGTTTGCTGTTGATGCAACGAAACTTTATCTTGTCGTCTTCTACGGCAAGCGATATGTCTATCGTGCTTTCGTGCTGATAGCTAATGCCGTGCTTAAAGGCATTTCCAACAAAACAGATAAGCAACAACGGCGGGATTTCGCCCACCGAGAAGTGTTCGGGCACGTCGAGATTGATGTTTACCTTCTCGGTATAGCGCATACGCATCAGCGAAATATAGCTATGTATGAAGTCGCTTTCTTTCTGCAACGGTATAAAGGTGTGGTTGCCCTCGTAGAGTACATACCGCATCATCTTCGACATAACGATGATTGCCCACTTTGCCTTCTCAGGGTCGATGTCTACCAAGGCGTGTATGTTGTTGAGAGTGTTCATAAAGAAGTGCGGGTTTATTTGATATTTCAGATAAGCCAGCTGGTGTTCCAAGTTCTTTTCCTGCAAGTCGCACAGCTTCTGTTGGTCTTCGTCAGACTTGAAGAACAACTTCACGCCGAAGTTCATTCCAAACATCAACACCAAGATAAGCATATTCAAGACAAGCATTTGTGGCACTACATCTGTTTGATTGCGTATGATATTACTTTCGAGGTTTTCTATCTGACCCATCACTGTCGAAGCTTTCGCTGCCAAAGTGGTATGGAAAAGATACTGCAAAAACGCAAAAGCAGCCATCAGAACAACTGTTCCCCAAACATAACGACTATGCCGTCTGCGGTAAACAATCTGCGGCAGCAACAGGAAATTGTGTACAACGAACGCACCAAGAAACATCAACGTGATTATCCACACATTAACAATATGCGCCCAATTGTAATGTTCGAAAATGCTATTTGCACGAAAACACATCGTTGCTATGGGGATAGCAAAGACAAGCAGCCATAAAAGAAAATAGACAACATTCTCTTTATACGTGCGTGTTGATTTCCGTAATAGATTTATCATATATGCGTTTAAAGGTAATCTGTTCACATTTCAACAATGAAAACTTTTGCAAAGATACAAAAACATTCTTTCTTTACGCACTATTCGCTGCAAGGAATGTATATTTTCTACTATACAATACCATAAAAGCCAAGGTTTTGCCCTAAAAAGGCGAGCAAACAGAAGCAAAAAAGATGTATCTACACCAAGGTTGCGGAGGCATTGCAAACATTGAACACAGATTATTGGTGGTTCGTTAAAACCTAAAACACACCTGTATATGCCTATCGGAAAAGAGCACAAATAATGTAAAGATTCTTCCAAAGGACATCTATCATCTAACAAGTTATCTATCAGTGCATTACAAAACCTATTGTTTTGCATTCCAAAAGCGGCTCTTTTGCAAGGTAAAAGAGCCGCTTTTGGACGGTAAAACCTACGCTTTCGCAACGTCAAAGCGCAGTTAGCACTTTTTAAGGATATTATCTTTACAAAACAGATACTGTTTCCTGCATCTAATTTAAACAAGAAAAAGAATTCAACTCACCCAGTAATTATCAATTAACCCAGATTATTAGGAGAAGAAAGGCAATTGGGAATACAAACTAAATAAGATATTACAAAACCTTTCTTATAAGCCGAAAATAAAAAAGATGGGTATTTTACAAGAAAAATAAGATAAATAATTTGGTCTTTAACGAAAGTTAGCGTATCTTTGCACCCACTTAATGCGCTTGTGGCGGAATTGGTAGACGCGCTAGACTTAGGATCTAGTGATTTCCATCGTGCAGGTTCGATTCCTGTCAAGCGCACTTCTCCTTTTTACTGAAGGTATTTTTCACTTAAAAGAAGATAACTCCATTAACAGTACTTACTTCTTAAGAGTTATGACTTACTTAAAGAAATGCTTACTAACATTGGTAGTGGCACTATTTGCCAACCCAATGCTTGTAGCAACCTATGGGCAGAGTTCTGCACTTTATTACAGCAAAGTAGACAACTTGAAATTTGGCGAACGAATCAGTTTGCGTACCAATGCTATGGATTGGATTACGCTAACTCCTAACTTCGGCTTGGAATACACTCTGGGTAACAAAAGTTGGAACAAATGGACACTTGGTGTTTCAGGAAGAATAAATTGGAATACACAAACCAAAGACCTTACTTATAATGTGTACGACATCTACGATGGGAAAGTAGAACTACGCAAATATTGGCACGGAAAGAACCCGCGCCGTGTGTTCTATTGGGGCGTATATGGCGGTGCCAACAAGTTTAACATCAAGTTTTCCGAAATAGGAAAGAAGGGAAATGCTTTCACCGGAGGACTTATGGTAGGCACTGTTACACAACTATATGGCTACCAGAACGGTGCAAGCCTCGACCTCGACCTTGGCATAAATGCTGGTGTAGTGTTCGCAAAATACGACGAATATCGCCGTGATGTCATCAGCAAACAGCACGTTTACACTACCGTAACACCACAAAATGGCTACAAACTAACGTTCTCGCCATTGCTTTATGCGGTTTCAACCGATGTTGTAAAGGTGGGACTGACCTATCATTTTGGTACGAAGGTAGCAAACCGATACAAGAAACGTCAAGCTGTAGACGAATCATATCGTATAGAGTTGGCTAACAAGGCATATACTAAGGACACGCTGCGCATTGCAAAAGAAGAAAAAAAGAGGGCTAAACACATAGAAAGGGCGCGCAACAAGCGACTCAAAGAATACGAAAAAGCCAAGAAACAAGCAACTAAGGCAGAGGAAAAGGTGGCAAGAGAGGCCGAGAAAAAGAAGAAAGGAGCCAAGAAATGAAAAGAATATTCATAGCTTTCCTAAGCATAATGGCTGCAACAATGGCACACGGTCAGGCCATTTCTGTAAATACCGACGTGGCAATGATGGCACTGCAAACCTATAATATTGGTGCAGAAATGACAATAGGAAACCGTTCTACATTGGGATTGAGCGTATTTGCCAACAACAAACCCTATTGGCACAAGGATATGAAGGTAATAGGTGTACAGCCAGAATATCGCTACTATTTCGGAGGACGCCCTATGTACCACCACTTCGTGGGTGTCAGCGCATTGGCCGTAGACTATAATACGAAATGGAAAGATACGCGCTACGACGGTCTTGCAGTAGGTGCTGGCTTGACATTCGGCTATGTTGTATCGCTTTCCGAGCGTTGGACGATTGATGCGCACGCTGGCTTTGGCTTGGTGGTTTTCCATCAAAAGAAGATAACCGACGGGTTGCCCGATTTGGAAACACCCTCAGGAATAAATATGGGAGGCGGATATACGGGTTATGGAATACTGCCAACCAAAATCGGTATTACGCTTTCATACATATTAAGATAAAGGAAACAAGATGAAATTAAGCATAAACCGTTACCTTGTTGTTTTATTCTTACTCTTCGCTTGTGTGAGTACGACACGCGCACAGGTGATGCACGTAACAGGTAGCGTTTACAAACAGATGAAGTCGTTCGACGGAGGCAAGACCAACAAGGTTCCCCTCTCTGTTCCAGTCTACATTTTCGACAACCGAAACGAAGCCAACAAGCAGGCTGCAATATATAGAAGCAAAAGCAAAGACTTCAGTCAAGAGGTTACAATAAGAAGCAATGCAACCGTAACACCCGACTACGATGGACACTTCGAGGCAGATGTTTCTGCCAAAGGTGCGCTTATGGTAATAAACGAAGGCGAGGTAAAGGTCGTGGATATCGGCTCAAGCTTGCAGTACGACATTGTGTTTACGGGTGGAACGAAAACCGTTCTACTTGCCAATACCATTGTAACTGCCAAGCACGTAGGGGCTAATATTGTAGAAATGAAGCCTATCGACGATGGTCCAAACTTGCATTGGGACGTTACGGTAAAGCTGCCTGAATGGTACACAAAGGACCATTCGCGCCTTATTTTCCAACCAATCGTTATCAATTGCGAAGAAGAAGACACCATACAGTATCTCGAGCCATTGGTGTTTGAAGGCAAGAAGTTTCATAAAAATCAAATCAGAAGAAAGAGTTTCGACTATAATCGCAACGACTCACTGCACAATTACTTCATTGAAGACCAACCTACAACCAACGATGCGTTTGCCTTTCATTGGGAAGCAACTTATCCGAAACCCAATCCAAACAAAAGTTACAAGTGGGGCTCGGTATTAAGATTGGAGGATTACACACACGTTTACTTTGAGGATAAGTCGAAAAACGGGACTTGCAACACACGCAAGCCCTGGAAATTGCTCGATGTTTCAATGGCAATGAAGCAGATTAAGCTAACGCCTCAATACTACGAACAAGCCAGAGCACAGCTGAGAGAAGTACCCCGCGACCTACAACTTACATTTGTTGTAGGCAAAGATGAACTTACTTCCGACGAATCGAATCAGCAACATCTCGAACAACTCGTGAAAGAACTTCGTTCCTATGGTCGCGCCCTGATGAACTTCACGGTTCAGGGAACAGCATCGCCAGAAGGTAATGTCGCATCTAATACGAAATTGGCAAATACACGTGCAAGGAAGGCATTGTCGATAATTGGTGGACAAGTATCAAGTGCAGGTCTTGAAGTAAAAGAGCCATTGGTTTACACTTGGTTCGATGTGGCAGACTCATTGAAGGCACGTAGCTTGGAAACAGAGTCAAACACGCTGCGCAACTATGCTTTCAATAACAATGCAAACGGCTTGCGCGAGATGCAAGCTCTGCCTGTTGTTCAAGAGATTCTGCAAAATCAACGTTTAATGCGTTGTACTTATACATTGAGACAGAATAAGGTGCTCGACCCTCAAGAAGCATTATGGACCTACTATAACGATAAAGACTATCAAAAAGGCGGCAAGAGTGTGTTCTCGAATGGCGACTATTACAACCTCTTCACGCAAATAAAGGATTCCGTAGAACTGCGCAAGCTCACCTATCGTGCGTGGAATGAGATTAAAACACGCCGAACTATGCAATACAGTCCGTTTGCTGCTTATGTGGCAAACCGCGTAGCTTGTTATGCTATCGAAAGCGATTCTATCGACTTATCTATCCTTGCACCATTTTTAGACATGAAGGCTGGATTGGAAATTTCACGCCCTATTTCTTTCGATAACGAATACCGTTACACTGTAAACAGGCGAGAAATAATTGCCAATCAAGCCATTATGTACTTCAAAACGATGAAGCTTGGCGAGGCTTACCACCTTGCAAACAAGTTGCCAAATACTGATGAGTACAAGGATATAAAGATGTTTACCGACTTAGAAACGCTATTCTTCAAACAAGGTAAGACTGCCGATGAAGACCGCCGTGCAAAGGAAGCATTAAGTTATGTAATGACATCGAACGCAGAGAACTATGCCATACTGAACTTTGAATTGGCATCTGAATTGGGTAAAACCTACGAGGAACTTGAGCCACTAATAGATTCGCTGCCTGACAACAGCGCAAAAAAGTGGTATATGAAAGGCGTTATTGAAGCTGGAAAGCCAGAAATGAGCGATGACGACTTTATGGCATTGACAACAAAATATGGTGCCGATGTTGCGCTACGAATGACCGATAACACCACTCCTGCTTTCTTAGCATACTTCCAACACTGCTTCGATATGAAGCCACAATACAAGGGTTTCTACAATTCGGACGCTAACATACCCGACGATATAAGGAAAAGAAGCCCTTATGACGAAAAGAAAGCAGAGCAATACAGACAGAAATTCACAGACCTAATGATTGCTGCAGGAAAGATGGAAGTGCCCGACAGCTATACAGAAACAAACGAAGAGGGCAGCGATAGCAACGCACAAACAACCAATTTACCAACAGAGGAGGTTAAGGAATGAAGAAGACAGCGTCCCTTATAATAGCATTTTTTACCATAATAGCCCTTCAGGCACAAACTCCAACAAGCCAGCCTACCGATACTTTGGTAAGAGATTTGAGCGACTTGGAGGAGAAAATGGCAGCTGAAGGCATCACCGTGAAAGCTGATACCACCTATTATGGCTTTCGAAAACAGAACGATTTCAATGCTCTGAATTATAGTCTTGACGACCGACACCGCTACCAAGGTGACAAATGGGCGAAGGGAAACTTTGCCAAGCATACATTCTTAGACTTCGGTGCTGGTGCTGTGTTCTACCCAAATCACAATGATTATCGGCTGACAACACAAGCTGGACTTCATCTTCGATTGGGTAAAGACCTCAGTCCGATGAGCACTTTCAGAGTCGGAATAGGTGGAGAGCTTGGCTACATCAGCGGTGAAGCAAACGTAAATTGGACAATGCGTGCCAATGCCGACTATCTTTTCAATTTCTCAAACTATCTTTTAGGCTATCGTCCCGACCGTCCTTTAAGTGTTTCGGGTATTCTTGGAATGGGTGTTCAGCATTCGCATCTAACAAAATACGATGGTTCTGCCATTGCAAGAACAATGAAGGAAAAGGCTGTTGCTTACAACATTCACACGGGTTTACAGTTCAAATTCCTTGCAGGAACCCACGCAGCACTTGCCATCGAACCTTATATTATGGCTGGTACAGAAGGTATGGACTTGGACAAAGCCACCAAATTCAACCACTTTAGTATCGGTTACGGTGTAAACCTATCCTACATTTGGTACTTCTACAACAATATGTCGTCGCAAAACAATGCAGGCGACTTCAAGAAACGCTTTGCTACAGGCGAACGTTTGTTCCTCAAAGACCCTGCAATGCTACGTTGGCGACGTCCTTGGTTCTTTGAATACAGCATAGGTCCAGCCTACTATCGCTTGGCAGATTTAAAGATGAGCGAAACGGTTGGCTACAGCATCAGTGCCAATATTGGGCAATGGCTGTCGTCTGCCATTGGTGTGCGAGGTGGTGTAAACATCACAAATACACCGTGGACAAAGGGTAGACAGACTACATCGTTACTTGGAAAGTTTGGTGTTTTCTTTGATGCCATGCTCAATCCCTTTGGTTTTACACGTCATTACAACTGGGACAGTGCCGTAGGTGTGAACCTTTTCGGCGGCTACGAAATGGGACAGCTACAATTAGTGCACGCCGACGCCAGCGATAAAACAGGCGGTAGATATGCTGGCTACCGATTGGGAGCACAGCTTTGGGCAAAGCTTACAAACGATTTGCGCCTTACTTTCGAACCAAGCTATATCTTAATGGAGCACTTCGACCGTTCCGATGGGCGCGTAAGATACGACCAAGCCGACTTTAAATTGGGCTTAGCCGTGCTCTTCCGAAATAAATTGCAACGGAATAACGACCTTAATCCTGCAAAAGACGCCCTACCCGAAAAAGGTTTCTTCATAGGTGGAGGTCTTGGTTGGAACACCACTATCAACAAATGGCGTTACACCGACAAGTCGCGCGGACTATTATTGAATTTCAATGGCTTTGCTGGCTACAACTTCAATATGTACCACGGAGCAAAACTCATGGTAGACTACATTGCCAATCCTATTTGGCAACAGAACCGTAGTGGCAATTTAAGCAAGTTCACGTACAAGAACACCTTCATATCTGCCGACTATCAGCTTAACGTACTCAATGCAATGGCAGGCTATCGTCCAAACAGAAGGTGGAGTGTAAACCTCTATGGCGGTCCTTCGTTGGTGTTAAGCGAATACGGAAAGAAAGCAGATGTCGGAGCAAACGTTGGCGGAATGATTTCATACCGTGTCCTCCCCCACCTCTCTCTGTTCTACAGCCACACCATTTATTGGATGCCGAGCAGCCATTACGACTCCAACCAGATTTACACTACCCCAGGAGCAGTGTCAAACGTACTCGCATTTGGTGCGCAATACCATCTCAATAGTTTCATCAACACCATAAAGAACCTGCCTTGGCAAAATGCTCCTTCATCGGGACGACACCGCTTCTTCCTCGACTATGGATATGGCTACGCCAACTATCCTATGCTTCCAAGCAAGGGAAAAGACTCGTGGGGCACCTCCATGCAGCTCTCGTTGGGCTGGTGGGCAAACTCTTTCCTCGGTGCACGCATTGGTCTGAATATGGCAAAAGGTGTGGATATGACAACCACACACACAAAAAAAGGACAAACAGAAGACATTCACCACGCCATTGGCTTGGGCACAATAGCTGGCGATGTACTCATCAATCCGTTGGGACTGAGCAAGAACTACAACTGGCATTCGCTTGTCGGTGCCAACCTTCTCGCAGGTTTCCAAAACGGTTGGCTCGTTATGAACGATGCAGAACACACCATCAAGGGTTCAAGAATTACGGTCAGCGGTTTCCGTCTTGGTCTACAACTATGGACACGCCTCAGTCGCGACCTCCGTTTGAACATCGAACCGATGTATTCTGCACTCGACATACACGACCGTGTGTATATTAACGAGGCAGGAAACACGCTATACAGAACGAAGGAAGCAGGCAGCAAACCGCTGAAATTGGGCAATTCGTTCTCTGTTCGCGTAGGCTTAACCGTACCGCTCAACCGCATTGCCCGCTACGAAGATGCCGATATAACGTCTTATGCCTCAAAGAAACCTATGCGATGGTTTGGTGCTATCGGTGGCGGTTGGAACATCTTGCTCACCAGACACCGCTTTAAGAACGACGGAGCAAAAGTCAATCTTGCTGCATTTGCGGGGTATAGACTGAACGAGATAACAGCCGTTCGTCTTGGTTTGGAATACGTTATGGACAACATTAAGTATGCCTACATCGAAAACAACAACGCTGAATTCTATGAAGAAAAGCATAACATTGCTTTCGTTGCAGCCAACTTCCAACTCGACCTCCTCTCCTACTTCCGCGGATATAACCCTAACCGCTTATGGAACGTAGCCCTGTACGCAGGTCCTGCCATCGGTATTCAGACAAACAAACCGCACAACAAGGACGCTGCCATTAACTTAGGTATGACTGCAAACCACCAAATATCGAAGCATATCTCGGCTTTCTACAACCACAACATCTACCTAATGGGCTTCTTGGGACAAGAAAGTCTGCTGCCAGGCACAAACCTTATGGGAAGGCTAACAGCATTAAACTGCATCAATTTCGGCTTGATGTACAACTTATAGAATTACTGAAACATACGAAAGGAGCGAATGCCGCAACGGCATTCGCTCCTTTTTGTATATCGTTGAAGTCCGAATTAATCTTCCTCGTCTTCAGGGTCAGCCCACACCACTTGCACGCCCGAAGCAAAATCCTGTGTGCTTTTCCGAGTCTTAGGGTCGCGTCGGCTCGCTGGCAAGAACTTGCACTTCACCCCTTTCACATTCTTCTTAATGTCAAAATCTTCTTTGTTCTCTACTGGCTCGCTCTCCACCGTCAGATGAAATCGCCCTAATCCGTCAAGCACAACAGTGTTGCCAAGGCTGAGATTATAACTAATTTCGTCTACCAATGCCATAATAATGCCCGTAACCTCGCCTCGTGTAAACGAAGTACTCGCTTGAATAGCTGCCGCAAGGTCGGCTGTCGAAGTTTCACCACTGCTCACCACTCGTGCGTGCCACTTACCGCCACGGTTGGCTTCTTTAAACTTACTTTGTTGTAGCCTGATACTTATTGCCATAAAGTTATGTCTTATTGGTTATGTTCTATTTCATTTGCAAACTTACATAAAATTCTCAAATAATACTCCAATTGTATAAAGAAAACCACTTTTTTATTTTATTGCTATTTCACCAGCTTTCTACCAACTCACAAAAACAACTTTCAATTCTCTGATAAACAATATTTTAGCTTACTTTAAATGCAATTTTACAAATTATTTACACGTAAATAAATATTTTTCTACGTGTAAGTAAATATTTCTTTACGTGTAGAAAAAATATTTTTTACACGTAAAGAATTTCAAAGACAAGAGTTTTGCTGACTTTTCCTGAATTTACCAGATACTTTTTATCTTCATTATCCAATTCGGTAGAAGCAACTTTTGCAGTCATACTGAATTGAACAGTACTGTTCTTGCTAAGGCATTCAATTCTTTTATCCTTGCAAATACAGCCCTTCGCTTAAACTTGTTATTGGTAAAGAAAAGCCGACTCTATGCTATAAAGGCAGGAAAGTAACAGAAAAAAGAAGCCACTGCAACAATGTTTCGTTGCAGTGGCTTCCGTTATGTGCTTTGTCGCTCCTGCTTCAAAGCAAGGGCGGTTTGCTATTATTAAAAAATGTTAGATTCATAACAATAAGCGATGTTCCGTACCCAATAAGAATACGGAAGTTAATTGCTTTTTACTGCTTCACCACTTTCTTACCGTTCACGATGTAAATGCCCTTAGGCAAGTCTTTCAACTCGTTAGATACACGCACGCCGCTAAGGGTATAGACGCCTTGCGCAGCTGTGGCATTGACTGTAGGAACCTCAATAATGTTAGGGTCGGACGTAATAGTTACCCAATCGGTTACGACCTTGTCGTCTGCGCCAAAGAGAGTATAGTAGGTGTATTCGCCATCTTGGAACTCTTTCCAGTACGCTCCTGTGGGTGATGTAACACCGCAACCAGTGAACTCGGGCTTATTATCCCACACCCAACTGATACTGCCTGCATACTGGTCGCCACTCATACCGCCACCCTTAACGCGCATATTGCAACGTTCAAATTTCCAATAGCCGTCACAAAGTCCGTATTCCCCTGCACTCACTTCCACGGTGCAATCGCTCACGGTGATAGAACCTCGATTGAAAATGCCTTTTTGATAGTTTTTGTTGCTCGCTGTGGTCGAGGCATTTATCGTAAGACTGCCACCGCCCGTGATAGTGATAGCATCGTCTCGTCCATTCCACAGTCCTACACTTTTCTCTGCAGTAACAGTGTTATTACCGATAAGACGAATGGTTAAGCCATCGATAATATTGTAGATGCCAGTGCCATTAATAGTTTCTGCTGTGTTGTGGATAGTTACGTTGTCGAGTGTGAGGGTCTTGGTAGCATTGTCATACTTCGCAGTACCCTTCACGCCTTCAATCACGGAAAGGTCGTTGCAGTTGTCAGAAGTAACTTGCACGCCAGCTATCAAAAGTTCGTAATCTTCCGCCTGCGCCTGTGCTGTTCCTGCCCACATTATCGCCACTATAGCGAGAATGAGCGTAAATAATGCTTTTTTCTTCATAATTCTTTTGTTCTTTAATGATGAATAATAAAATAAATTATCCTGCTGAATTTCTCTCCTGATATAGACAGTATGTTGTTTATTCTGAAAACAGTAGGTTCATAATGGTAGGCGGTGTTCCGTATCCTTACTGGGTACGGAGGTTAATCGCTTTTTACTGCTTCACTACTTTCTTACCATTCACGATGTAGATACCCTTAGGCAAGTTTTTCAACTCGTTAGATACACGCACGCCGCTAAGGGTATAGATGCCTTGTGCAGCTGTGGCATTGACTGTTGGAGCCTCAATGCTTGTTGCATCTTTGACAATCACTACCTTGCTTGTAACTTTCTCTCCGTTCAAAGCCACACAGTGCATTGATGGGTCGAACGCTGCACCTGAAGGTTCAGATATTTTAGAACCAATCATAGTGAGAGTGGCAAAATCACAAATAGAGCCTTTTTCTGTACCTTCTGCTGTTATTGCAGCATTCTTTATTGTAAGATTCTCGGTTGTACCATTATATCCAGCAATGCCATATTCGTTACTTTTAGCGTTTATGGTACAATCTTCGATGGTGAGATTGCCTTTGTTTGCATAGATAGCACAATTCTTCTGGCACTCTATATCAAGTGTTCCGCCACCAGTAATGGTAATCGAGTTTTCATACAGAATACCAGAACCAGTTTCTGTTTGCAGCTTATTTTTGCCGATAACCTTAATTATCAAGCCATCAATTTTAGAAGAAATGGCAGTTTTATACTTATCTCCTACGATGGTTGCATTCTCCAATGTAAGGGTCTTTGTTTCATCGTCGTACTTTACAGTGCCACTCACACCTTTAATAAAGGATAGGTTCTTGCAGTTTATAGAATTGACTTGTGTAAGCGCAATGGTAAGGTCGTAATACTCTTGAGCTTGTGTTGTGCCTGCCCACATTGTTGCCATTGCGGCGAGAATAAATGAAAGTAATGCTTTTCTTTTCATAATCTTTTATTTTTATTGATGAATAATAAGGTGATTTGTCGTGATGAAGTGCTACTCTATCCTTAAGTCAGCGGAGTTGAAAAATGCAGAATGCCCCGCCTGAACCTCCTTTTGTCGGAGATACAGGCAGGGCATTCGTAAGTTTTTTCGATTGAGAATGCAAGATGTACCAATGGTACAGAAGTGTTCAAGATTCTCAAACGGACGTCTTTGAACAGACGAGAACAGCGAATAGCGGACGCATAAAGCAGACCTACACCATTGTCTCGGTGCGTTGTATAATGGCTTGCCAAAATGCTTTCCGCTAATGGTTTCATCGTATTCGGGCTTAAATAATTGACATTTATTAGACTATCACTTGCAAATGTAAATCTTTTTTTTGACAAATGCAAGAAATAGAGAAAAAATGTTGAATTATATTAATTCACCCGTTAGCGGAATCGAGTTTCTTAATATGTCAGTTTCAACCCTACATAGAAACAGCGTGGGAGCGACGGACCATAGATATAGGAAGCGTCGCGGTTCCAGCCTTTGTCTAAATCGCGCTGGTAAACATTACCTATATTCTGTATGCCCGCATTGAGCTGCGCCTTTACTTGCTTGTAAATATCGAAGTCGTAACTTGCTTTTAAACTCAATGTGAAGAACGATGGCGTGCGCACTGCCACAGGCTTTTCTACGCCTGAACCTGCTGCATGCCCTACGAGCATACGTCCATTATAGTTGCCTGAAAGGGCAATGGACAAACGCTTAACGGGTGATGACTGCATCGTGAAGTATCCATATACGTTCGGTGTACGCAAAAACTTCTTTTCGGCAGGCGCGTCTTCGTCCCATTCCACAGCGTCTTTGTATTCGCTGCGCTGCACTGTGAGTCCGCTTTGCAAAGAGAACCACTTAGAGAATACAGCCTTTCCCTCTGCATTCATACCCCAGACTGTTGCCTGATGGGCATTGAAACGTTCGAGAATGCGAATGCCGTTCTCGTCGCGTTCCTTCAATACACGCTGTGCAAACACATTGTTCAGGTGTGTATAGAAGGCTTCTACCAAGAAGTTGGTCTGCACATTGCCAAAGTTGTAATACATATCGGCTGATAAACTCAAGCTGTTAGAGCGTTCTTCCTTCAAGTCTTTCGCCAAATAGGTCTTTATTCGCTCGCCGCCTGCCATACTCGTATGCAAGTCTTCGTCGAATGTTTGTGGTGCACGGAATCCGCCTGCATAGGTTAAACGCAAATGAACGTTGCGAGTTGCGTTGAAGCGCAGATTCACTCGCGGACTGAAAATAAGGTGGTTGATGAGATTGTGCTTGTCGAAACGACCACCCAAGAGTATGCCCCAATGTTCGTTCTTCCATTCGTTTTGCAGGAACAAGCTACCAGTCCGCACGGTTTGTCGGGTAATGACATCGTAGCCGAGTGCGTGGTCTTTCAGTGCATCGTAGGTATATTCAGCACCCAAAGTAAGGTCGGCAGGCATAAAAAGCAAACGCCCGAAGTTGTGAACAAACTGCATTCCTCCCATTAAGTTCGTGTCGTGGGTTTTGCTGTAAGCCTTCAAAGCCTCTGCCTTGCTTTCTTCCGAACCGTCGCCTGCACCACCATAATAGCTATCGCGCGATACGGTTTGAAACGAAGCATAAGCCGTAAGATGGTTCAAACCGTTAGGAGTGAAGAGGTCGTAACTCAGCGAACCGCCATTGATATTATGGTCGAGTTTTTCTGCAATATTCGATTCGTGTACAGGCAGGTGCAGGTTGTTGCCACCACGACGATATTCGTTCAAAGCGTGGTATTGCAGTTTCAGCTTGGAATAGTTGTTCAATCGCAGGAAAGCACCCATACCAATGGTTTTATTGATTAGCTTTGGAAGGTCGGTAAAGCCGTCTTGGTCTCTGTCGTAACCGCCACGATTATGGCTCTGCCCATAAACCGAAAAACCGGCTTTATTGTTGCTCGACACAATGGAAGTGTTTACAGTGGTGTTGTTATCGAATGTCTTTCCTCCTTCGTAAGCCGTGAACGTATGCGCCAACTCAGCGTAATTGCTCAATGGTTCTTTCGTAATGATGTTGATGGTTCCACCTATTGCCGATGAGCCATACAATGCCGAGCCTCCACCTCGCACTACTTCTACCCGCTCTATCATATTGGCAGGTATCTGCTCTAAGCCGTAAACGCCCTGCAAGGCTGAAAACACGGGACGAGAATCGATAAGTATCTGCGAATAATGCCCGTCCAACCCGTTTATACGCACTTGCGAGAAACCACAGTTGGCGCAATTGTCTTCGGTGCGCACACCGGGCTGAAAGTTCAGACCTTGTGCCAGACACATGGAATTGGTGATGTTGAACGTGCGCGTATCTATCACGTTCACCAACGTTGGTGCGTTGCGTCGCAACGATATGCTGCGATTTGACGATACCACAACTTCGTCCAACGATATTTCATCAGTCTTCAATACAAAATCTGTTGTCAGCCTTGCGCTCTTCTCCACTTCAATCGTCTGCCTTTCAGCGTGGTATCCCGTGGCACGAGCCTCTATTGTTTGCTTGCCAAGTGGCAAGTCTTCCAGATGGTAATACCCCTCCGCATTGGTAACGCTGACTATCATCGTACCCAACACCTGCACTGCCACGTGTGGTATTGGTTCGCCAGTGGCTTTGTCAGTTATGTGTCCCACTACGTTTGCATTTGTTTTCAACTCCTCGTTTGCACTTGCTGCCATTGGTAACAGTGCCAATACGATAACCATTATTAGTTTAAACCCATTGAGGGCTTTTATGTACTTCTGTTTCATTTTTGTTCTTTTAATTGTTAATTTCTTATACTAAAGTATTGTGAACCTTCTATTAGTGTTCAGCCTTTTATTGATAATATGTTTTTTAGAATGCAAAGGTACCACCATTCACTTACTCACACAATACCTAAAATTTAGGATTTTAACAGAACGTTGTACCTCAAGAATAGCAAAAGAAGCTGAAAGCTTCTTTCGATTTATCTGTATAATAATACATTATCATCAATATGATAATTGATTGTCATCAGTATGATAATACATTGTTATCGGTATGATAATTGATTAACATCGGTATGATAATTCATTATCATACCATATACAATGAATTATAATACTGACTTTCAAAGCAAAAACTGCAAATAAAAAAGGAGCAAAGCAACCATTATTCGTTGCTTTGCTCCTTTTCAGCTTTACAAGTGTATGCTAACTATATCTTATTTAAATCAGCGTGAGCGCATAAAGATAAACCACTGCGGCAGGAATGGCCATAAGCGCAGAGTCGAAACGGTCGAGCATTCCGCCGTGTCCGGGAAGTATGTTCCCGCTGTCCTTTATGCCAAGCGTGCGTTTAAACAGACTTTCAACGAGGTCGCCCCAAGTGCCGAAGACTGCCACAACTATGCCAAGTCCGATCCATTGAGGAATAGTGAGCGCATTTGGTGCTGATGGATTCTCGGTGAGATAGCCTATCAATACAGCCACGGCAATGACAAAAATGCCACCGCCAATGCTACCTTCCCAGCTCTTTGCAGGACTGATGCGTGGAAAGAGCTTGTGCTTGCCAAAGAGCGAACCCGAACAATAGGCTCCCGTATCGTTTGTCCACAGGAAGATGAAGATGCTTAAAGGCAAAAGCATATCAGCCATTATATTGCCGTTCGCATCGTGCTGGAAAGCCAGAACGTTAATCATGGAGAAGGGCAACGCGATATACATCTGCCCTAACATGGTGTACGCCCAATTGTTTATTGGGTTTTCGTTCTTCAAATACAGCTCGGCAATGATGAGATAGACAATTGTAAGAATGTAAGGAACAAACACGCTGAAGTCTTTCACGTATCCCAACCGCAATCCTGCCAGTGCTACAAAGAAGTAGACACCTGCGACAACAGATATGAAACGATTTACGCTGACGCCTTCGATTTGCGATACCAGCCCTGTGTACTCCCACAAAGTCATACCTGTGATGAGGGCAAAAAGCACTATCATGTAGTGCGGTGCCATAAACCCTGCCACCATAAAACCCACAAAGAGTACGCCTGTAATGGCACGTGTAACGAGGTTCTTCTGCTTGTCTGTCATTGTGCTCTATTGTTTTTAGTTTCAACATCTTCTTCGGTGATCTCAACATTTGCTTCATCGTTCACTTCTGCCTGTCTGACAGCTGCTTCGTGTTCTGCCTGTGCTTGCTTCACGCTATCGGGCATGGCATCGAGCGACAACTTTGCATTCTCTTCAGCCTCCATCAATTCCAATGTACGGCTTACCCACGGACGTTTGCCGAAAATCTCTTCCACGTCCTCTGCCATTATCACTTCACGCTCAATAAGCAGCTGTGCCAGTTTGGCGTGCCCCTCGCTGTGCTCTGTCAATATCGCTTTCGCACGGTCGTACTGCTCGTTCACCATCTTCAGAACCTCCTCGTCAATGATTTTTCCAGTCGTTTCCGAATAGGGTTTCTGGAATCCGGGGTCGTTATTGTAGTAGCAGATGTTTGGCAGCTTATCGCCCATACCTGCGTAGGCTATCATTCCGAATGCACTCTTTGTGGCACGCTCAAGGTCGTTCATCGCTCCTGTTGATATGTGTCCGGTGAAGAGTTCTTCTGCCGCACGTCCACCAAGCAGCGAGCACATCTCGTCGAGCATCTGCTCTTTGGTCGTAATAGGGCGTTCCTCGGGCAGATACCACGCAGCACCGAGTGCCTGACCACGTGGTACAATGCTCACTTTCACCAACGGATTGGCGTGTTCGCAGAACCAACTGATGGTGGCGTGCCCAGCTTCGTGAAGGGCTATGGTGCGCTTTTCGCCTGCCGTAAGTATCTTTGTCTTCTTCTCCAAACCACCAATGATACGGTCTACCGCATCTAAGAAATCCTGTCTGCCTACTGCTTCTTTGTTGTGGCGAGCCGCTATCAGCGCAGCCTCGTTACACACGTTGGCAATATCAGCACCAGAGAAGCCTGGAGTCTGGCGTGCAAGAAGGTCTATATCGAGATTTTTCTCCAACTTCAATGGGCGCAAATGCACTTGGAAGATGGCTTTACGTTCTGGCAAGTCGGGCAAATCAACGTGGATTTGTCGGTCGAAACGTCCTGCACGGAGCAGTGCCTTGTCGAGCATATCTACACGGTTGGTGGCTGCCAATACGATAACGCCGCTGTTTGTACCGAATCCGTCCATCTCTGTGAGCAGCGCATTCAGCGTATTCTCGCGTTCGTCGTTGCCTCCCATAGATGGATTCTTCGAGCGAGCACGGCCCACTGCATCAATTTCGTCGATGAATATAATAGACGGTGCTTTCTCTTTGGCTTGTCGGAACGCATCGCGAACACGGCTTGCACCTACACCCACGAACATCTCAACAAAGTCGGAACCACTCATAGAGAAGAACGGAGCACCCGCTTCGCCCGCTACAGCCTTTGCCAGCAACGTCTTACCCGTTCCCGGAGGACCCACAAGCAATGCGCCCTTTGGTATCTTACCACCCAGCTCGGTATATTTCTTAGGGTTTTTCAAGAACTCTACAATCTCTTGTACTTCTTGCTTTGCGCCTTCCTGACCCGCTACATCTTTAAAGGTAACGCCTATTTCGCCGCCCTTTTCGTATATCTTGGCTTTCGATTTGCCTACGCTGAACACACCGCCGCCACTGCCTGCGCCGCCGTTCATACGTCTCATTAAATAGAAGTAGAAGCCAATGAGAAGAATCCAAGGCAACAATCCGATAATCACATTGGTAAAACCGTGTTCGTCCTTATTCTCATAGCTGTAACCCGAAATCTTCTTTTGCTTGATAGCAGCATTCAAGAAGGTTTCGAGATTGTCTATCGAACCAATTTCCACCGTGATATAAGGCGACTTTCCAACTTGGTCTACGCCTTTCTTGAATATATCGCGCACGTGGTCGGGACTGACATACATACGGAGCGTGCTTTCCTTCTTGTTGATTACAACACGTGTGGCATACCCCTTATTAATGTAGTTTACAAAAGTGGTATATTCCTTTTTAGTGCTTTCGCCTGCTGAAAACATACTTTCCATACCCCTCGACGAGAAGAAGAGTACAGCAAAAATAAGTGCCATAATATACAACCAGTTCATATTGAACTTTGGCATTTTTGGCTTGTTGTTTGGATTCTGATTGTCCATTTAATTCATTTGATAAAGATAAATAAAACTGTTTACTACGTGGCAACAGTCTTAGTCTAAGTCAGCGATTTGCGTTAATGCAGCATCTTCCCACAGATGTTCGAGGTCGTAATACTCTCTTGTTTCCGGAATAAAGACGTGCACAAGCACATCGGCGTAGTCTATTGCCACCCATTGATTGGTGCCGAGTCCGACACAGTTGATAGGTTTTTCTCCGTGACATTCGCGAACATAGTCGCTTACCGACCCTGCAATGGCTTCCACTTGTTGCGGAGAATTGCCATGGCATATCACGAAATATTTACAGATAGTACCATCAATCTTTGATAAATCTGCAATAACTATGCCATGTCCTTTCTTCTCTTGTATTCCTTCTACAATTGTTTCTACTAATTTCTTTTCTGCGTTCATTAAAAATACTTTGTTTTATTAAGGTACAAAGATACTGCAAATGCGTTGAAGGACAAAATAAATTTGTTTTATTTTGCGAATTTAAAATAATCGCAGAACACGATATTCGTTGGACAGAACTATTATTGTTGTTTTATCAATAGCAAAGGCACAAATAATAATTTCAGTAGCAAGGATTTGACAGGAAGATGCTATCAAACCTTTGTTACTCAACATTTGAAGAGGATTATTTCTTTAACTCATTATCTTTTCCTGCATTCACGAAGACAGTAATAATGCTAACAACTGCGCTAAAACCAAAAATACCAGCAAACCATTCATGGTCAAGATATAAAGCTAAGGCAGAAAGACCTACCAAGGCTACAAGTGAAAGGAAGGCAAAAAACATACCCCACCAATTCATTCTGCCATTCTTATGCTCAGAATAACGGATAATATCTATTTTCTTATTTTCCGTCTTGTGACGATGCTCCTGCTCTTTTTTAGAAGTTTCAAGAAGAAACGTTACAATATTTGGATTGATTTCCTGATAGGCTTTCAACTCCTGTGCCGTAGGCAGCGAAAGATCATCTACTGAAACCGTCTGTTCTACCTGCTTTCCTATGGCATCGCCTACACCTACATGTGTTTCTCGTGTACTAATTGAATGTTTAGACATTGTCTATTACTATTTTATTGTAAGTTTTGCGAACATCTCCATAGATAGCACGTTGGTCGCTACGAAGATTCTGACGGTCTGTGGAAGTACTGGAAGAGTTATTCATAATCTCTTCCTTTAGGTGCTTAACCTCTTCAGACTCTTCGTTGAAGTTTCCTAAAGAAGCTTGACGAAATGTTTTCACACCTTTCAGCGCAAAATCAAATATTTCCTTAGCTATGCACATTTTCTCTTCCTATTTTTTGCAAATTTACACCAAACTTATCATATCTGCAAATATTTAACATTAAATTTGATTATACCAATTAGGTTCTATTCATTATTTTACAGACTTTCAGAAAATAAGACAAGACTGACAAAATAAGACAAGAGAACTTGCAATAGGAAGACAACGTAACCGTAAAAAGGATTTCATACCCGCAGAAAACAAGAATTTGAAAAAAAGTTCGGATAATTTTTGCACTTCACTAAAAAAGTAGTAACTTTGCAACCGCAAATCTGAAAGAGATGCAAACATATTGGGATATGGTGTAATGGTAACACAACAGATTCTGGTCCTGTTATTCTTGGTTCGAGTCCGAGTATCCCAACACAACAAAAAGCCAAATAGCAATTCAGCTGTTTGGCTTTTTTCGATAGACCATAAATGTGTAAACATTTTTCGCCAGCAAATCTATCGCGTAACCTCTTCGTTATCAACACTTTGCAAAACCTATTGTTTTACAAAGCAAAAGCGTAGGTTTTGCACGGTAAAAGCGGCTGTTTTACCTTGCAAAAGAGCCGCTTTCGCAACGTCAAATCGAAATTACTATTTTTCCTACAAATAATCTTTACAAAACAAGGGCGTTTTTCTGCTCTTGTCATAAGCAAGAAAAAGAAAATCAATTCCCTGACTAAGCTTCCATTAAACTCGTTGCTTTATCAAAATAAAACTAAGCAGACAAGCTGTTATAACCAAACAAAAAGGCACTCCCTATATAGGAGTGCCTTTTTATTTATATGCGAACGAAAGGTTTAATCTTTCTTTTCAGCGTCGATAGTCTTTATCTTTTGCCTTGTTTCTGCCAATTCGTCTTTCAACTTCTGCACACGGCGGTTCATATCGTCGATAAGGCTATTACCCTTCTTGCTGCTGATATTGAGGAAGCCGAGGTTGTTTTCGTAAGTGTTTATTTCCTGCTTCAGCTGCTCGAAGCGACGCATAAGGCGTCCGCGTTCGTTGTCGATAGCGTTTTCGCCACGCTGTGCAACCTTCTTCAAGTTGTTGCGGAAGTTGTCCATACGGCGACGAGAAGCCTTGATGTTTAATGTTTTGTAGAGCTTGTCGAGTGTCTCGTGATACTCTTTGAACATCTTGTCCTTCTCTTTGAATGGCACGTGGCCTATCGAGTTGAACTCATCGGTGAGCTTGCGCATTTCTTCCTGCAGGTTCTCTACTGCACCTTCGGCAAGTTGTTTGAGCTTTTCTATAATCTCGTTCTTCTTTGCAAGGTTCTCGCGTTCCTCGTTACGCTCGTCAGCATGCACTGCGTTGCGGGCTTCAAAGAAGTGGTTGCACGCTGCAAGGAAGTCTTCCCAGAGTTGGTCGCCCAATCGTTTTGGCACCATTCCGATGGTTTTCCATTCCTTCTGAAGGGCAATGAGCTTGTCTGAAGTCTTCTTCCAATCGGTAGAATCTTTCAATGCCTGCGCCTTTTCTACAAGTTCTTGCTTGCGCTTTGCGTTTTCGGCGTACTTTTCTTTCAGTTCTTTGAAGTATTCGCCCTTCTTCGTGAAGAACTCATCGCATGCAGCACGGAAGCGTTCAAATATTTTAGTGTTCATCTTCTGAGGTGTAAAACCGATGGTTTTCCACTCTTGCTGCAAAGCTATGATTTCTTTTGACTGGCTGTCCCAGTCGCTTGTGTTCTTGCGTTCCTGCTTTACGATGTCCTCAATCTTCTCGCAAAGTGCAGTCTTCTTTACAAGATTTTCTTCTTCTTCAGCACGTATTTCTTCAAAATGCTGCTGATGACGCTTATTGATTACGGTGCTGGCTGCCTTGAAACGCTGCCATACTTGCTCGCGAAGTTCCTTTTCAACAGGACCTGTTTCGCGATATTCTTGGTGCAAATCTTGCAGTTGGTGGAAAGCACTGATAACGTCCGACTCGTCTGCAAGCTTCTCTGCAGCTTCGCAAAGTTGTGTTTTCTTCTCAAGATTCTTCTTGAAATCGTATTCGCGAGCTTCGCGGTTGAGGTTCAGTAAGTCGTAATACTGCTCAACATATAGTTGGTAGTTGCGCCACAATTCGTTAACCTTTTCGGCTGGAACGGGCTTTATGGTTTTCCATTCTTGCTGCAACACCTTAAACTCCTGGAAGTTACTGTTTGCTTCCTCTGGTGTTGTAGCCATCGTTTTTATCTTTTCAATAATGGCTTCCTTCTTCTTCAGGTTCTCTTGCTTAAGGTCTTCCTGTTCCAAGAATGCTTTTTGACGTTTCTCCTTGATAACAGCCATTGCTGCTTTGAACGCTTCTTCCTCTTCATCGGGCATCACCTGATACTTCTCTGGCTCGCCACCTGCTTCGAGATAAGCCTTTTGCTGCGCTTCGCGCTCAGCAACATGAAGTCGATAGAACGACGTCTTCAGATGGTCTATTTCTGCTTTCTCTGGAGTTTCCTCGCTGTCGGCAATTGTCTTAATGCGTTCTACAATCTCCTTTTTAGAGTTATAGACTTTGTTTGCGAGGGTGTCTTCTTCCCTTAATTGTTGGTTGTCAGCTGCCGCTGTTACCGTTTCCTGTGCAGTTTCTGCTGTTGTTTCGGCTTCGTTTACGGTTTGTTCTGCAGTCGTTTCAGACTGCTTTACTTCTTCTGTTCCCTGATTAAGGGCATTCTCTTGAGAGTCCATCATTTCACTGTTAGTTTATGATTCGAGTTTTTTCATTGATTTTGCGCCCCAGCCACCTTATATAATAGCCGCAAGCGCAATACTATCTATTAAAGTGCAAACTTAGATAAAAAGTTTTAAACCACCTAAATTTATACTTTCTTTTTTATGCTTAGATTTAAAAATTATATTTGTTTTGCTTGTTTTCGTGCTATATTGACACTGTTTGCGCTATATTAAGCGTTTGTGGCGCAGTATCCACCACGTCAGTCCCGATACGAAAACAGAAATAATGAGTGCAATTACAAATCCCCACTTTGAAGCTTCCATACCATTTATGAGGTTCATTCCGAAAAGCGAAGCGATGAGCGTGGGGAACATCATAATAATAGAAACCGATGTAAGCGTACGCATCACTGTGTTCATGTTGTTGTTGATGATGCTCGAATAGGTATCCATTGTTGATTCGAGAATGTCGGTGTAGATGCTCGCAGTTTCGCGTGCCTGGCTCATCTCGATGTTTACGTCTTCGATTAGGTCGGCGTCCAATTCATCGACCTGTAGTTTAAACTTCAGTTTAGCCAACAAATTCTCGTTGCCACGAATAGATGTAACAAAGTAAGTGAGCGAATCTTGCAAGCGGCTCAAGCCGATAAGACTTTCATTGTTCACCTCTTGGTCAAGGTTGTGCTTCGCTTTGTCGATAAGGGTGCTTATCTGTTTCAATCGCTTCAAGTACCAAACGGCAGAGCAAAGGAAAAGTCGGAATATCATATCCACATAGTCGGTGAAGCCTTCTCCACGCTTTTGCTGGAACGAAACAAAGTCGAGCATCATATTGGTCTCGAAGTTGCACACCGTTATAGTTACGTCGCGCTTGTGGATAATACCCAAAGGCACTGTCGTGTAAGGTGTGCGGGAACGTATTTCCTTTACGTAGGGAATACGCAAGATAATGAGCATCCAACCGTCGTCGTACTCGTAACGTGCACGCTCGTCGGTATCGCTAATGTCCGAAATAAAATAATCGGGGATATTATAAGTTTCTTCTAATTCCTGTTGTTCTTGCTCGGTAGGGCAAGTAACCTGTATCCAGCAGTTAGGTTGCCATTCCTTTATCGTATTCAGCTTTCCGCTAATATTCCAATATGTCTTCATTTTGCTAATCTCCAATTAGTTTAGTTATGGTGGGGATTAGCATCTATCAGGCTGCTATCCTCACGTTATTCGTTTAAAATATTCGAAAGGTAATCGTCCATTATAAATTAAAATATTGGTTTTACGCTTGCAAAAGTAGACAAAAAAATCCGTTAGCACAAGTAAAACACAAAGTTTTTAACTTGAGTAACGGATTTGTTGTGTTATAAGAAGCAGTGGTTTACTGCCTTATTTAGCAGAAAAATTTTCTTTATTTAGCAGGAATTTCTTCCAAAACCTTCACCAACAAGTCCCAGAAAGGCTGTGCGGTGTCTATCTTGAAACGTTCTGTTGCTGTGTGTGGGCTGCGAATAGTCGGGCCAAGACTAACAACGTCGAGGTGTGGATACTTGCCAAGAATAATTGAACATTCGAGTCCAGCATGGTCTGCCTGTACAATTACATCTTCGCCAGTTTGTTCTTTATATACCTTCTCCAACAAGTTCAAGATTTCGCTGTTTGGATTTGGGTCCCAACCATTGTATCTTGCACTGAGCTCTGTCTTCATACCAGCCAAGTCGAAGCAACTCTTAATCTGTGTTGCAAGATATTCTCTCATATCTTCACGAGCAGAACGAACAAGGATTTTAAAGTGAGTATTGTTTGCATCAATGTTTACTATGGCAAGGTTAGAAGAAGTTTCAACAACGTCAGGATAAGCAGGAATCATACGCAAAACGCCATTGTGGACTGCATAGATAGCGTTGATGATGTTGTCTTGAATTTCTGCAGGAACAAGCGCAGCAGGCTTTTCAGCATCTTCAACAAAGAATTCAACGTTGCTTTCAATCGTTTTAAACTCGCTTTCAATCAATTGACGCTGTGCTTCCACCATTTCTTTGAGTGCTGCAACTTTGTCTTTAGCCAGTGCAAGTACAACTTCTGCCTTGAAAGGAATAGCATTGCGCATATTGCCACCTTGCCATACAGCTAAGCGAGCACCGAGTTCAGCCATAGCATTGCGAACGAAACGTACCATTTCCTTGTTTGCGTTAGCACGTCCTTCGTGTATTTCAAGACCAGAGTGGCCACCACGGAAGCCCTTCAATGTAACCTTAACAGCTGTTTCTTGGTCGTTGGCAACTTCCTTATACTTCAACGTTGAGTCTATATCAACACCGCCAGCCGAGCCGATAACGAACTTGCCCCATGTTTCAGAGTCTAAGTTCAGCAGTATATCGCCTTGCAATTCGCCTGCAGGAAGGTCGTTTGCACCGAACATACCCGTCTCTTCGTCCCTTGTAATAAGTCCTTCGATAGGTCCGTGTTTCAAACTCTTGTCTTCCATAACACCCATAATCGCAGCAACGCCAGCACCGTTATCAGCACCGAGTGTCGTATTGTTTGCATACACCCAACCATCGGTAATGTGAGTTTCGATAGGGTCTGTTTCAAAGTTATGGTTGCTGTCAGGGCTCTTCTGTGGTACCATATCCATGTGAGCCTGAAGTATAACGCCTTTACGGTTTTCGTAACCTGGAGTAGCTGGCTTGCGCATTACAATATTACCAGCTGGGTCTACAAATGCTTCAACCCCAACTTTCTTTGCGAAATCGAGCAAGAAAGCCTGCACTTTTTCCATGTGTCCAGTTGGACGTGGTATTTGTGTCAAATCGTCAAAGTTACGCCAAAGAAGCTCTGGGCTGAGATTTCTAATTTCACTCATAGTTTTGTTTATTTTAAAGGGTTAGTATATGTTTGTTTTATATCTGTTTCTTAATTATCAACATTGCTTGTTTTCAACGCTTCCTTGTGCGTGAATGCCAAGGCTATCCAAGCGTAGATGCCAAGCAAAATCACCAACAGCGTTTGCAGCGTATGCACGATTAGCACGAAATAGAGTGCCCTTACATCGACAACACCGTAGAGTATAAGCATTGTCTTCACTGCAAAATGCCACGGTCCTGCACCATTTGGCGTTGGAACAATAACTGCTATCGAGCCAACAACGAAGCACACCAACGCACAAGTTACACCCAGCCAGCTTGTTTCTTGAAAACAGAAGAACGTTAAGTAGAAGTGAAGGAAGTAGCTGCCCCATATAGCCACGCTGTAAAATACGAATAGTGGAATGTTCTTTACGTCTTTCACTGAAATAACGCCTTGCCAAATTCCCGCCAGCGCATCTTTCACTTTCTTATATATAGGTATATGGCGGCGAATGATGTAGAGCAAGATTACAACAGCCAATGCACAAATGCCCGTAACGACCCAACCAGTTGCTGAAAACTTATTGAAGATGTTGTCTACACTCGTTCCTGTCCTGAAGAAAAAGTTTGTAAACACTTTTATCTGCGATAGAATGGCAACTGCTGTAATCAACAACACGATGACAGTGTCCACTGCTCGCTCGGTAACAACTGTTCCCAAAGCTTTCGGAAACGACACTTTATCGTAACGGTTCAGCACGCCACAGCGTGCAAACTCGCCAACACGAGGTATCACAAGGCTGACAGCATAGGAAAGGAAAATGGAATTGACGCACACAGAATTGCGTGTTTGCTCGCCCATAGGTTCCAATACCTGCTTCCAACGCCAACCTCGAAAGGTCTGCGCAAGTATTCCGAACGGCATAGACAGTAACATCCACGTCCAATCCATTTCGTTCATCACCACCTTACGCATCTGCACGAAGTCGAAGCCACGATACATCCAATAAAGAATGCCACCGCCCAAAATAAGAGGTAGCACAATTTTAACGATATTATAGAGCAACTTCTTCGTTCCCATTCTGAAAGCAAAGATACTATAAATGCTTTTAAAAACAAAATAAATTTTCTAACTTTGTAGCCAAATAAAGAAAATTTATGAAATTAGTAAAGCCCAAAAAGAACCTCGGACAGCACTTTCTAACCGACCTGAATATAGCAAAGCGCATTGCCGACACTGTGGACGCTTGCCCCGATATACCAGTTTTAGAAATAGGGCCGGGCATGGGAGTGCTCACCCAATACCTTGTGGAAAAGCCCCGAGAAGTGAAAGCTGTGGAAATAGACACAGAGAGCGTGGCGTACCTATACGAGAGGTTCCCAACCCTACGGGAAAACATCTTGGGTGAAGACTTTCTGCGTATGCAACTCGAAGACGTATTCGGCGGCAGGCAGTTTGTTCTTACAGGCAACTACCCCTACGATATTTCGTCGCAGATATTCTTCAAGATGCTCGACTACAAAGACCTCATTCCCTGTTGTACGGGTATGATACAGCGCGAAGTTGCCTTGCGTATGGCAGCGCAACCTGGCAACAAAACGTATGGCATTCTTTCGATATTAATCCAAGCGTGGTACGATGTGGAATACTTGTTTACAGTTGATGAGGACGTCTTCAATCCGCCTCCAAAGGTAAAGAGTGCCGTTATCAGAATGACACGCAACAACGTCAGCAAACTCGATTGCGACGAAAAGCTTTTCAAGCGTTTGGTAAAGACAGTATTCAACCAACGCCGCAAGATGCTGCGAGTAAGCCTGCGCCAGATGTTCCCAGCCAAACCGCGCGAAGGTTTCTACGAGCAGGAAGTAATGACAAAACGCCCCGAACAGCTGACGATTGCACAATTCGTAGAACTAACCAATATGGTAGAAGCCGAAATGACAGCCATAAACGCATAAACAAATAAAGAACCAATGAATAAAAAAGAAACATACGAACTATTATTAAAGCAAATTGCCGCCCTCATAGAAGGCGAAGCAGACAACAAGGTTGGCGTCTTGGCAAACGTTTCGGCAGCCATTCACCACACATTTGACGCCTTTTTCTGGACAGGTTTCTACTTTCTGAACAAGGAAAACACGTTGCAGTTGGGTCCTTTCCAAGGCACTCCCGCCTGTTACAACATTCCTGTGGGAAAGGGCGTCTGCGGAACAGCCTTCGCAGAACGTCGCACGCTCGTTGTTCCAGACGTAGAACAGTTTGCCGGACACATAGCCTGTAGCTCGCTTTCTCGTTCGGAAATCGTGGTACCTATATATAATAAGGAGGGCGAAACGGTTGGCGTGCTCGACATTGACAGCACACAGCTGAATGCCTTCGACGACATTGATGCTCAATACTTAGAGCAAGCTATGCGCATTTTAGCAGCTGAAATCTACGCAAACCGATAGAAAAAAGCCTATAAACTTTGCACAGTTACGAATAAATCCCTAAATTTGTATTTAGAAACAATTAATACGCATACTTATGATAGACGTTAAAGAAACATTAAACGAGGCCGAAGAGCGTATGGAAATGGCTGCTATGTATCTCGACGAGCAGTTGCAACGCATTCGTGCAGGACGTGCCAACGTAGCAATTCTCGATGGAATACGAGTAAGTTCATACGGGTCGATGGTGCCACTCAACCAAGTTGCAACCGTAACAGTGCCCGACCCTCGCACCATTGCTATCAAGCCGTGGGACAAAAAGGCTATCCGCGATATTGAAAAAGCCATTATGGACTCTGACGTGGGCATTACCCCAGAGAACAACGGAGAGCTTATCCGCCTCAATCTTCCACAGCCAACCGAAGAGCGTCGTCGCGACCTTGTGAAGCAAAGCAACAAGATTGGCGAACGCACAAAGGTGGAAGTGCGCAACGCCCGTTCAGATATTAAAGACAAACTGAAGAAGGCTATCAAGGACGGACTTTCAGAAGACTTGGAGAAAGACGCAGAGGAAGACTTACAGAAGATACACGACAAGTACATCAAGAAGATTGATGCGCTTCTCGCCGACAAGGAAAAAGAAATTATGACAGTATAAAAACATTACCCTTTATTTGCCTCATCGCAGGCAAATAAAGGGTTTGTTGTATTATAATGCGTGGCTTAGTAATAAAGAATACAGGTAGTTGGTACACCGTAAGAACCGACGACGGACGAACTATTGAAAGCAAAATAAAGGGCAATTTCCGCTTAAAGGGTATCCGCTCCACCAATCCGGTGGCAGTGGGCGACTACGTGCACCTTATCATCAACCAAGAAGGAACCGCCTTTATTTCGGAGATTGAAGACCGAAAGAACTATATTATCCGCAAGTCGCCCAATCTTTCCAAGCAAAGCCACATCATAGCAGCCAATCTCGACCAGGCTTTTCTCGTGGTTACGGTGAACTATCCCGAAACTTCCACTACGTTCATCGACCGCTTTCTTGCAAGTGCCGAAGCCTACCGTGTGCCCGTTGTCTTGGTTTTCAACAAATACGACTTGCTCGACGACGACGAACGGCGATACCAAGATGCCGCTATCCACTTGTACGAAAGCATTGGCTACAAGTGTGTAACGCTGCAAGCCACCGACGATGCCCCAGCAGAAAGAAGTATCGAACAGCTGCACCCTCTACTCAAAGACAAGGTAACACTGCTGAGCGGCAATAGTGGCGTTGGCAAATCTACCATTATCAACGGTTTGCTGCCCGACGCCAACCTGCGTACTGCAGAAATTTCCGACTCGCACAACACAGGAATGCACACCACGACATTCAGCGAAATGCTGCAATTGCCCTACGGAGGCTACATCATAGACACACCGGGCATTAAAGGATTTGGCACTTTCGATATCGACAAGGAAGAACTCACAAGTTACTTCCGCGAAATTTTCAAGTTCTCCGAAACGTGTCGGTTCAACAACTGCACCCATACACACGAACCTGGCTGCGCCGTTCTCAAAGCCTTGGAAGAGCATTACATTGCCGAAAGTCGCTACAACAGCTACCTTTCTATGCTCGAAGACAAGGACGAAAACAAATACCGTGAGGCATTTTAAATAAGAAAGACAGGCATATCGTTTCGCCTTTCTGCATAGAAACAGCCCTTTTATCCACCGCCCAACTTCTCCTATATACCTTTATTATATAGGCGAAAAAACATTATAAAAGTGTAAATATTTTTCACAAGCATATCTATTGCGTAACCAACTCGCTGTCAGTGTGTTATGAAACCTATTGTTTTGCATTCTAAAAGCGTAGGTTTTGCACGGTAAAAGCGGCTCTTTTGCATTGCAAAACATACGCTTTCGCAACGTCAAATCGAAATTATCATTTTCCCTCCGAATTATCTTTACAAAATCAAAGGTTTAATATAGGCGTTTGATTTATGATTTTCCTCATATCTGCGCTGCTTTTTCGTGGGTGGAAAAACGTGATAAACCACTCCCTTACACATTCAATCCACCTTTCCAACAGAAGATTACGAAAAACATTTCTAAACTTTTTGTGCTTCTGAACAAAAAGCAGTACCTTTGTAAATATGGAGTTTAGAACGATAGTCAATGTGCCGAAACCGAGTTTCGAGATAATGCCGTGCGAACGTGTATTGTTCGTTGGCTCGTGTTTCGCAAGCAATATCGGCGAGAAATTTATAGATTGGAAATTCCGAACCCTTGTTAATCCGTTCGGTGTGATGTACAACCCAGCTTCGATACTGCACACGGTAGAACGAAGAAGCGAGGTTTTCGACACCGTCTTCATTACTTTGGGCACCAACCACGTCTACATTGAGAAGGCAACAGGAGAGATTGTAGACAACTGCAACAAGCGTCCGCAACGACTTTTCGACGAGCAGGAACTCAGCATAGCTGCCTGCAAAGACTATCTGTGCCGTGCCATAGAACTGCTGCGAGAGCGCAACCGCAATGTGAAAGTAATATTCACGGTCAGCCCGATACGCTATGCGAAGTATGGCTACCACGAGAGCCAGCTCTCTAAAGCCACGCTGCTCTTAGCCGTTCACGAAGCAATGGCCGACTATACCGACGGCAATGTGGCTTATTTTCCTGCTTACGAGATTGTGAACGACGAACTTCGCGACTATCGTTTCTACAAAGCCGATATGCTGCACCCCAACGAGCAGGCTGTGGAATATATCTGGGAACGCCTTGTAGATGTGTATTTCTCAGCCTCAGCCAAAGAGTTTCTGCGCGAGTGGAAGCCTGTGAAAGAAGCCCTTGCCCACCGTCCTTTCAACCCAGAGGGCATCGAGTACAAGGAATTTATGGCACAAACAATGGAGCGGGCAAAGCTATTGTCGCAAAAATACAACGGACTAATAATAGAAAGCCAATGAACTTAGAGCAGATTTTAGAGCATCTTACAAAACACAACGTAAAGCCTACTGCCAACAGAATATTGATTGCAGAGGCTATTTCTCGATACAATGGACCTGTTTCGATGAAGGAATTGGAAACAGAACTGCAAACCATCGACAAGTCGAGCATATTCCGAACGCTCACACTTTTCAGCAATCAGCACGTGGTGCATCAGGTAGAAGACGGCAACGACATTGTGCGCTACGAGCTTTGCATGAGCGACGACTACGAAACCGACCGCGATATGCACGCCCACTTCTACTGCGAACAGTGCCAACGCACCACTTGTCTGCCCGAAGTGGATATTCCCGAAATTCATCTGCCCGAAGGTTACAAACTCTCCAACGTGAATTTTATGCTGAAAGGGATATGCCCCGAATGTGCAGCAAAACAGAAACGATAAGGATAAAAAAGGTGAAAAAGAAAGTCAAAGCTATACGGCAGCCTCGTTTTTGCAGTATCTTTGTATTCTGTAAATTATAGAAAGCAACCGATTTTGTACATTTCATAGCGGCTTGTCAGCTTTCTGTTAATATTTCAACAATGAGCTATTCAATAGAAAAAATAACACAATTCATAAACGCAGAACGATATGGTGATACTGCTGCAAGCATCAGTTTCCTACTGACGGACAGCCGTTCGCTCTGCTTTCCCGAAGAAACACTGTTCTTCGCACTGAAGTCCGACCGCAACGATGGGCATCATTACATTCCCGAATTGTATCGTCGAGGCGTGCGCAACTTCGTGGTTGAGAGCGTTCCCGACAACTTTTCTACACTTTATACACACGCAAACTTCCTGAAAGTGGGCAACACGCTCGCTGCTCTTCAGCAACTGACAACCTGCCACCGCAAGGCATTCGACATTCCCATCGTAGGTATTACAGGGTCGAACGGCAAGACTATGGTGAAGGAATGGCTGTCGCAACTACTTGCATACGACAAGAATGTAACACGTTCGCCCAAGAGCTACAACTCGCAGATAGGCGTTCCGCTGTCGGTTTGGCTGCTGAACGAAAGTTCGCAAATCGGTTTAATCGAGGCAGGCATCAGCAAAGTAGGCGAAATGCAGGCGTTACACGATATTATTCAGCCTACGGTGGGTGTGCTGACGAGTTTAGGTGCTGCTCATCAAGAGAACTTCTCATCGTTGGAAGAGAAGTGTAACGAGAAGCTGTTGCTGTTCAAAGGCACGCAAGCCTTGGTCTATCAGCTCGACGATGAGATAGCAGCGAAGTGCATTTCAGCGGCTCATTACGATGGAAAACTGCTTGCGTGGTCGGAACACGACACCACTGCCGCCTTCTTTGTAGACCGTATAGAGAAGAGCGACACGGTATCGACCGTCTTTTATATATGGCAAGACGCTACACACGGCAGCTTTACTTTGCCTTTCATCGACGAGGCAAGTGTCAGCAACTGCATCACCTGCGCTGTGGTTGCACTGCATTTTGGCATTCTGCCCGATGTGCTGGCGCAGCGTATGGCAACGCTTGAGCCTGTCGCAATGCGCCTTGAAGTGAAAGAAGGGCAACACGGCTGCACGCTCATCAACGACTCTTACAACTCCGATATAAACTCGCTCGACATCGCACTCGACTTTATGAACCGCCGTCCCGACCAGAACCGCCGCGAGCGCACACTTATCTTGAGCGACATTTATCAAAGTGGCGAAACCGAACAGCAGCTTTATGCCGACGTGGCAGCATTGATAAAGAAGCGTGGTGTAAAGAAGTTTATCGGCATTGGCACCGCACTTGGACGACAGCAGCAGGCTTTTGAAGGCTTGGAAACAAAGTTCTTCTTTGATAACATAGCCGATTTCATCGGCAGCAAAGTGTTTAAATCCTTGCACGACGAAGTTATCTTGCTCAAAGGAGCACGCTCTTTCGGTTTCGATAAGCTTACCGAACTGTTGGTAAAGAAGGTGCACGAAACCGTATTGGAAGTGAATCTGAATGCCGTAGTAGACAATCTGAACTGGTACCGCTCCTTCTTAAAGCCCGAAACGAAGCTTGTTTGTATGATAAAAGCCGATGCCTATGGAGCTGGGGCAGTAGAGATAGCCAAGACTTTGGAGGACCATCGTGTCGATTATCTTGCTGTTGCGGTGGCTGACGAAGGTGCCACACTGCGCCGAAACGGCATTACGGGCAATATTATGATAATGAACCCAGAGATGAGTTCGTTCAAAACGCTTTTCGATTACGAGCTTGAACCAGAGGTTTATAGCTTCCGTCTGTTGGACGCACTGATTAAAGCAGCGGAGAAAGAAGGCATTACGGGGTACCCTGTGCATATAAAACTCGACACGGGAATGCACCGTTTGGGTTTCAATCCTCGCACCGACCTCGACCATCTCATAGAAAAGCTGCACCATCAGAATGCGTTGATACCACGTTCGGTGTTCTCTCACTTCGTTGGTTCAGACAGTAACGACTTCGATTCGTTCTCTGCTGCACAGTTTGCGCTGTTCAATGAGGGCAGCAAGAAGTTGCAGGCGGCTTTCAGTCATCGCATCTTGCGCCACATGGACAACTCGGCAGGCATTGAACACTTCCCCGAACGTCAGCTGGATATGTGCCGATTAGGACTCGGACTCTATGGTATCAACCCGCGCGACAATGCTGTTATGAGCAACGTATCGACACTTAAAACCATCATATTGCAGCTTCGGAATGTTCCAGCAGGCGAAACCGTGGGCTATTCTCGCCGTGGCATCATCGAAAAAGACAGCGTCATAGCAGCCATACCGATTGGATATGCCGACGGATTGAACCGCAAACTGGGCAACCGCAACTGCTATTGCCTCGTCAATGGCAAGCGAGCCTACTATATGGGCAACATCTGCATGGACGTGGCATTGATAGATGTAACGGGAATAGATTGTGAAGAAGGCGACAGCGTTGAAATATTTGGCGACCATTTGCCCGTAACGGTATTGAGCGATGCGATGGGAACCATTCCATACGAGGTACTGACAACGGTCAGCAACCGTGTAAAAAGAGTTTATTTTCAAGATTAAATACAAGCGAAATGGTATTTCTTTATTTCTTTTTAGGTTTATTTCTCGGTGCGCTTCTCGTCTTTCTGTGGACACGAAGCCAAGTTGCCACTACCGCACAGAAGCTGTCTGCCGACCTTGGCGTTGCGAAAAGCCAGTTGGAAACAGCACAGAAAAATGCTGCCGACAGCGTAAATGCCGAGCGTGAGCACAGCCAGAAACTGCTCAGCGAAATGCAGAAGCAGATGGAAACCAGCAAAAAACTGATGCAAGAAGAGATGCGCACAATGGCTGCGCAAATGCTTTCGGAAAGCAGAGAGCACCTGAACGCTGCCGATAAAGAACGGTTAGACGCACTTCTGAAGCCGCTGCACGAGCGCATAGAGGCGTTCAACCAGAACGTAACGGCTGCAACAAAAGAGGGAGCAAGCAACAAAACCGAAATAAAAACAAGATTTGAAGAAACGATAAAACTGTTGCAGGAAGTTCAAACCTCAACCGTGAAAAGCATTCGTGAAGATAACGAACGTGCCATAAAGGAGTTGCGCCAGCAAACCGAGCGCATTGGCAACGATGCAGCATCGCTGACACAGGCACTGAAAGGCGACACGAAGATGCAGGGCGATTGGGGCGAGATGATATTGGAAACCACTTTGGAAAGTTGCGGACTGACAAAGAACGAACAATTCTTCCTGCAACGAAACTATCAAGATGCAAAAGGAAACAGCTTCCGCCCCGATGCAGTAATTGATTTGCCAGGCGGCGAGCACGCTGTTATCGACGCGAAGGTTTCGCTGACAGCTTATCAGGCTGCCGTAAACGCTACCGATGCAACAGAACAGGAGCTGTTCCTGAAAGAGCACATCAAGTCTATAAAGAAGCACGTAGATGAACTGTCGGCTAAGAACTACGAAACGATAGTACCAAACTGCATTGGCTATGTGCTTATGTTCATTCCTTACGAAAGTGGATACGCAGCAGCAATTAAGACAGACCCCTCTATTCTGCAGTACGCCTACCGCAAACACATCATCTTGTTGAGCCCGAGCAACCTCTTGATGGCTTTGCAGCTCACCCGTACGATGTGGCAGAACTATCGTATGAATAAGAATGTAGACGAAATCTTGCATGCGTCGAACGACCTTTACGATAAGTTTGTTTCGTTTGGCGAGACTTTCTTGAAAATCGGAACTGGCATACAGCGACTTCAAAGCGACTACGAGAAAGCCCATTTGCAGCTTAGCGAAGGCAAGGGAAACATTGTCCGCCGCCTCGAAAATATGAAGTCGTTGGGCATAACGCCTAAGAAAGAACTCCCCGAAGGCTTATAGCTACACCTTATTTATATATAGCAGTAGCAGCACCTCGTGGATTTAATGAACACCATAAAGCATAAAGGCTGACTTCAGAAACGGAGTCAGCCTTTATTTTATACAAATTGCCCCCTGCGTTACTTCTCCTTCAATCCTTATTGTATGGCTGAAAACAAGACTACAAAACCGTAAATATTTTTCACAAACAATACTATTGTGTAACAATCTCATTACCAACGTATTATAAAACCTATTGTTTTGCATTCCAAAAGCGGCTGTTTTACACGGTAAAAGCGTAGGTTTTGCAGCGCAAAAGAGCCGCTTTCGCAATGCCAAAGCGCAGTTATCACTTTTTAAGAGAATTATTTTTACAAAACTAAAAGGATTTATCGAAAATCTGCCTTAACCGTCCCAAAAGAGCAACTACTTCTCTACTTAATTTTATACTGAAGCCTTTATCGGTACTGCTGACGTATCATTATTATTGAGTATTTTTTTTAGTAGACAGTAAATATATGCAGATAAACTTGGCTATTCCGCTAAAAACAGATAAGTTTGCAGCTGAAAATTATAATTATACAAGTAAACAAGTAACTATGAGAATTAACCAGACAGCAACTTTGTTGCTGCTTTCTGTAAATTCAAGTAAACAGAAAAAGAAGAGAAAGGATAATGTTGAGTTTCATTTTGCACCCACACAGATAAACCCTATTACCCACTTGTTACAACAAAAGCTACATTATGGGCAACGCTGTGCGCATTTCTTCTAAAAGAAAAGACAGTTATAAAAGGTATGACAAAGCAAATAGAATTAATAATTAGCAATACAAATAAAATACTGTTAAATAATACAATACAGAGGAGGAAGTGTATAATAAATATTAAATCGTTAAGTTCTTTTAACTAATAGATTTGTTTTTATCCTCATTTATTAGTATATTTGCGATGCAAAATCTAAATAAAAACTAAATATGCATAATAATTTGAATGTAAAAATTCACGTTATGTGCACAAGTTGCTTAGCTCTTTTAGCATATATCAGTCTAATCTTTAAATATTAATTTCATATCAAATAAAACCTTGAAAAGTATGGATTTTAAAAAGACAATCTTTCCCCTATTCTTAGGTGGAATTCTTCTTTGCCTGTTCTCTTGCGCAAAGGAAGACGAATTTGAGTTACCAACATTGGTTCTTTCAGAAAACAATGTAACTTTTGACAAAGGAGTTGGTGAAAGAAACATCAGCGTAACTACTAACCAAAGTAACTGGATTGCCTCATCTCCTCAAGAGGGTGATTGGGTGTCGGTGCTTCAAGATGGCAACATACTGAAAATAAAAGTTGCTGAAAACAAGATGGGTACCGACCGCACAAGCTACGTTCTCGTGAATGCCAACGGTGCTACTGGTAAGGTAGAAGTAAAACAAAGTGCAGCCGACGTGGTGCTTGATATTACACCAACAGCAATTTATCTTCCTCAGATGGGTGGAGAAAAGGTGGTTGATGTTACAACCAATTCATCGGTTTACGACATTACAACCAGCGAAGAAGTAGATTGGCTTAAGATAATGAAGCGTGATGAAGAGATAAAATTGATTGCCAAGCGTAACGATACTTATCAGAAACGTGAGGTAAAACTATATGCAAAGAGTGGAAGCGAGACTCGTGAAATCGTTGTTTCACAGTCGGGCATACAACGTTATATCCTTCCAATCAACCCAGGTATGCCACAAGATGCCCACAAAATTATGGAATACGAACTTGAACGTGGCAGCTACTTACGCGATTATCAAACTGCTATGCCAGGCTTTGGACTTGAGGAAATGTACACATTCATTACCCCATCGCCAATATTTACCTTGATACAGTATTACAGCCCTGACGGCGTTACATCTTCGCAGATTGTTACAGTTGGCGACGGACTCGATGCTGTAGAAGCCGTTAAGAATAAAGCATTCGAGAAATTCCTCACCGACAGCGGATATGTACGCACCAATTCTGAATCAGACAGAGAGTACACGAACGAGAAAGAGCTTATGTCGTTGAAGATTTATATATCTGAAAAGCCCGGTAACCAAGGTGTAAACCTTACATTTAAGCCAATTACAAAGCAGATTGGAGAATACAAGACTTTTGAGAAAATGCCTTACTATCCAATTGAACTCTTGCAGGTAGCAACAGTAAAGGTACCTGAAGTTGAGCAATTTGAAAAGAATGCAGGAAGCAAAGAAGAAGAACGCAGTTATAACGAATTTAAGAAGACTGAAGTTTCACAGCTTCAATACACGCTGAAGGCAAATGCAGACCCAAGTGCTGCTTATGGACGTATCCACATATTCTATACAACCGATAAGGACGGAAAGGCTCCTGAAAAACTTGGAAGCGTACAGATTGGTGCTCTTCTCTTCAAGGATACCAGCCTTGGTTTATGGAAGTACGGAAACAAATGGATTGTAACGAAAGAGCTCCAGAAGAAACTTGGAGAAGAAGGATTCTCTTTCCTTCGTTCTGTAGACAACACCCACTTCTTTGCTCGCGAACGCGACCATCTGCTCATTGCTGTTACATCTGTAGTAGACAACAACGTTCCTATTCTCGCATTACTTTACAACTACGACGAGGCAGTATTCAACGGAGGCAGCAAGGGCTTGAAGGCTCAAGGGAAGATGATGAAGAACTTTATGAAAGTAAAGAAAGTGTTGAAGTTTTAATTAAGTGGTTATACCTTATTTAAATTTTATTCGATATGCGTATAATGAATTTATATAAACTGCTGCGACTCTCATCTGTATGCCTGCTATTAGCAATGGTGGCAGGCTGCGCCGAGAGTGTCGATTTCGAACAACCGCAGCTGAGCGTCTCTGAAAAGGAGATAAAGTTTACCAATCAGATTGGCGAGAAGACCATTACAGTGAACACGAACTGTAAAGAATGGATTGCAACAACTCCCAAGAATTGGATACACATCACCCAAAACGGAAACGAGTTTGTCGTAAAAGTTGATGCCAATACGAGTGGAACGGAAAGAAGCAGCTACATTCTTGTAGATGGCGGTTTGGCTGTTGAAAAGATAATGGTAAACCAAAGTGCTGCCGACCTTTCGTTGGAAATTGCCAATGGTGAAATTATCCTGCCACAAGCAGGAGGCACAACCATTGTGGACGTGAACTTGGAAAGTAATATGTACGAAATGGTTCAGAGCGAAAAACCTGATTGGTTGCAGATTATCAAGAAGAAGAATGCCTTGAAGTTCATTTCCAAGACAAATTACAGTGCAATAGAAAGAAGCATAACGCTTACAATATCAAATGCAGGAAAGAACAAAGAGGTGGTTGTAAAACAACCAGGTGTGGCTACTTTCATATTGGCATGCAACCCTGGTGCCCCTTTCAGTCTTCATAAGATGATGGACTTTGAGTATCGCCGTGGAAGTTTGCTTTCAGAGTATGGTGCCCCAGACCCTCAATTAGGATTGTACGAGGAAAGTTATACTTTCAAGACACCGTCACCTTTATTCAAGGAAGTATTCTATGTTCACGACACACAATACTTTATGCCTACCCGTATCTTCACACGTTCACTGACCAGAGAAGGTGTCGAATCTGTGAAAACGCAGGCTTTCCAAGATTTCGTAAAAGCAAATGGATATGTAAGAGATACAAAGGATCCTAACCACTACGTCAATGAGAAAGAGCTTATAACGATGGACGTAGATATTTTGGAAAGTAACAATAGTGTCGTGTTGTTCTTCTATCAGATGCACATTCAAGACAAAGAATACGAGACATTCAAAGAGCTTCAAGTTGGTCCGCTCCATCTCCTGAATAAAGCAGACCAAAAAGTCAGTGCAGTAGAGGACTACGAAAAGAGCCAGAACAGCGAAGAAGTTAAACGACAGATTTCTAAGAACAGGGAAATCGAGGCTATCGTCTACAAGACAACAGACCCAATATTGGTAACTCGCACATACTTCTTCTACACCCGTGGTGGAGAACATCCTGCTCCAAAAGAAATGGTGGGAAGTGTTGAACAGTATAGCCTGAGCTTCAGCCAACCGAACTTAGGTATATGGCAACATGGTAAAGAATGGTTTATAACACGTGAGTTTGACAAGTTGCTTACTTCAAATAACTTTGAGTTTGTAGGCTATACTGGCAAGTTCCACGTCTATGCCCGTCGCTCTGATTATCTGACATTGGCTATCTCTGGCGAAAAGTTTGCCGATGTGAATGAAGGACAGCCAGTAATGCAAATCGGCGTACTTTACAAACCGAATGTATTTGCTGGAAGCAAGCAAGAAACGCTGGCAAAGGTAGAGAGTATGCTTAAGAAACACAATCCAAGGAAATAATATTGAAAGGAATAGTAATGAAAAAATCTATTATATATATATGTGTGTGTGCAATCTTTGGTATGATGCTCACAACATCGTGTCAAGATAGCTTGGATTTGGACGCAACCAATTCCAATACACGCTCTGTTACCATTGACAAGGATATTTTTGCAGTAAAAGGCTGCATTAATGTAAAGTTGGCAAAGGGAACCAACCACGTTATACCAAGCTCTCCTAATGGGAATGTAGAAATGCAGAATATTCCTTCTGCAATGGCTTCTGCAATGAAATACTCAGGTGCCTATAAAATGGAAAGAGTTTTCAAGCCTGCAGGAATCTATGAAGCACGAACAGTGGCAGAGGGTCTCGACCGTTGGTACACCATCTATTTCGACGAAAGCAAAGACGTTTCAGCTGTACTGCAACAGTTCAACAAAGTGAATGGAATAGAGTATGCAGAACGTGTTCTGCCCATTGAGCGTCCAAAAGTTACAGCAAAGCCCTATAATGGTTCAAGTGCGAGCGCAGAAATGAAAGATGCTGCAGGTGTCTTTAATGACCCGTATCTTTCAAAACAGTGGCATTATTACAACGATGGTTCTGTAAGCGGACACGCAAAGAAAGGAGCTGACTGTAACGTAAAGCCTGTATGGGAAAAGTACACAGCAGGTAAGAGCAATGTTATTGTTGCCATTGTCGATGGTGGTATTGATATTACCCACGAAGATTTGGTGGATAACCTCTACATAAACGAAAAGGAAAAGAACGGCCAACCAAATGTTGATGATGACGGTAACGGTTTTGTAGACGACGTTTACGGTTACAACTTCGTAACGGCAGACGGTGTTGTTGGAGGCAAAATCGAACCTGACGACGACGGACACGGCACACACGTTGCTGGTACTGTTGGTGCACGCAACAACAACGGAAAGGGTGTTGCAGGCGTAGCAGGTGGCGATGGTTCTGCAGGAAGCGGTGTACGACTTATGAGTTGCCAGATTTTCAGAAAGAAGAACGAGCAAGGCGACGCAGCGGCTGCTATTAAATACGCAGCAGACAATGGAGCAGTCATCTGTCAGAACTCTTGGGGATATTCATCAACAGCCAATGTTACTGAAATGCCGAGATTACTAAAAGAATCTATCGACTATTTCATCAAGATGGCAGGTTGCGATGCTGCAGGTCAGCAACGACCAGACTCTCCAATGAAGGGCGGTGTTGTTATATTTGCTGCAGGCAATGAGAACAAAGAGTTTTCTGCTTATCCAGCTTGCTATGCTCCCACTGTTTCTGTTTCGGCAATGGCTTGGGATTTCACCAAAGCAAGTTATAGTAACTTTGCTAAGTGGGTTACCATTATGGCACCAGGCGGAGACCAAGAAACCTTCGGAACAGAAGGAGGTGTCTTGAGTACTATGCCAAAGGCTAAAGTAGCTTCAGGCTATGGCTATCTACAAGGAACATCGATGGCTTGTCCACACGTATCTGGTATTGCAGGACTTATTGCGTCGTATTTCGGAAAGCAAGGTTTCACCAATGAAGAACTGAAGACACGTTTGATTACTGCATACAGACCTTTCAACATTGACGAAATAAATCCTATATATAAAGGAAAGTTAGGTAAAGGATATATCGATGCTGAAGCAGCCTTTGAAACAGATACAAAGATTGCACCAGAGAAGGTTGGAACATTGACCCTTACGCCAGACTTCGTGGATATTACTGCTGAATGGAGCATTGCAAAAGATGAGGATAAGACCGCAGCATTCTATAGATTGTACATCAGTCCCAACGAACTGACAGCTGATAATCTCAAGGATATGAACTATCAGGAAATAAATGGTATGGGACACAATTTAGGCGAAACGCTTAAGTTTACTTTCGACAATCTTAAAGATAACAAGACATACAGCATTGCCGTAGTGGCAGTAGACCGTTGGGGCAACCTCTCAGAACCTGCTATTCAGAAATGTACAACGAAACTCAACCATGCTCCAGAAGCTACTGATTTCCCAGAAGGAGTTATCGAATTGAACAACAATGACCGAAAGACTTTCAGCTTCAAAGTTGCTGACCCTGATGGGCACGAATGGGATTTAAAGACTACTGGCGAGACCAAAGGCGTATCGTACACAGTAAACAAATCTACTGTAACCGTTACAATCGTACCCGTTCTTGAAGCTGGCAGCCACACTTGTACGTTTGTTTTCTCAGACGACTTAGGAGCAAAATCAGAGAAGAGCTTTACATTTAAGATTTTCAAGTATATGCCTCCGAAGTTGGAGAATCCATTCGACAACTATATAATAGGATTAGACGAAGGTGCTGTGAACATTCCTTTGAAGGGACATTATACGAACAGTGGCAGCAATCCGCTTTCTTACAAAGCCAATGTTTCAAACGGCAACATTGCCACAGCTGAAATTAGCAACGACGTTCTTCAGCTAAAGCCATTGGCAAAGGGTATAACCCGCATTAGCATTCTTGCATCAGACGGACACCAAACCTCTTCTGAAGGTTCTTTCCAAATTCGTGTCGTTGAGAAAAAGTCTGCTCCTGTTTATGCAGTTTATCCGATTCCAGTGAAGAAAGACATCAATGCTCTGCTCAACCCTGAAGTAAAACAGGCAGAGTTTGTTATCAGTTCTACCGTAGGGGAGCAAGTAATAAAAGCTACCGTAACTCCAGACAAGAACAATGTAGCTACGCTTGACCTTGCCAAACTACACCCTGGAACTTACAAACTTACCGTACATACGAGTAAGGGCAAATACACCCAAATGTTCATTAAACGATAATTACAACGAGTATGAAGTCAAAACACATCATCATAATTGCTTGCGCAGCACTTTTCGGTGCTACGCAGGCTAATGCCCAAGGGCAGACTCTTCCTATATTAACTGCAAATACCGATGCAAGAACAGCTGCTATGGGCAATGCCTCGGTAGCTGCTGAGGGAATGTACTTATACAATAATCCTTCTGCACTCTTCGGCGTGGATAAGAAATTTACAGCAGATGCTTCTGCTTCCATATACGAAAAGGAAGAAGGTATTGAAGGAACATTCGGGCTATACACAGCCACTGTGGGCTATAAGTTTGCCAAGCGACACGCAGCATTTGCTGGTTTCCGCTATGCAGGTGGACTAAAGTTCAAAGGTTCTAATATGCTTGGAGAGCCAACCAAAGAGTACAAGCCCTACGATTGGACCATCGACTTTGGTTATGCTTATATGATAGGTAAAGGCTTTTCAGCCTATGCAATGGGAAATATCATATTCAGCCACCTCTCAAAAAATGCCAATGGTGGCGCATTTACCGTAGGAGCTTCCTATCAGAACAACGATATGACGATAGCAAACAAGGCTGCAAACTTCATGGTAGATGCCAAGGTAGCTGCAATAGGTCCTAAACTCGATTACGGCAACGGCTACAAGGCTTCAATGCCTACACACGTTGCAGTAGGTGGAGCATTGTCGGTTGATATGGCAGACAAGCACCAAGTTGGTGCAGCATTGTCTACACGATATTTCTTCCAGCCATCAGAATCTAAAGTGTTTATGGTTGGTGGCGGACTCGAATACACCTATAATAATATGGTGTCGGTGCGGGCAGGTTACGAATATGGCGACCACAACCTCAGCCACTTTACCATGGGTGCAGGCGTTAAGTATCGCGGACTGCGCATAAACGGAGCTTATATGCTGAAAACTGTTGATGCTGGAAGCAGCTATTGCACCTTTGGACTTGGATATGATTTCTAAAATAAAATGAATGAATTATTTATTTATCTAATCTAAAATATATAGAATTATGAGAAAAACTTTATTTTCTATCTGCGCATTAGCACTGAGCCTCACGGCTTCAGCACAGATAGTAGACACACCAAAAGGAAAATTAATCGATAATATGTACCGTAGCAGCGACTCTTGGGTAAAGAAAGGCTGGACAGGCACAGACGTCGGTAGATACGAAGGTTTGGTTTCTAAAATTGTGGAAGGCGATGATGGTTGCCTTTACATTTACAATCCTCTTTCAGGACTTAATAGTAAGTCTTGGCTGAAATTAGAAAAGGTCAGCGACGGAAAGTACAAGGCAAAGCTGCCTCAAGTAATCTACAAGGACAACAGTGGCGACGACGATGAGGATTCGGGCAACTCTGAACGTATATTCACGCTTAACCGTATGTCAATCAAAGACAACAACAAGTACGAAGTTGTTGTAGCAGGCAAGAACTATATGGAGTACACTTGGGACGGTTCTACACTTACGATGTTAGGAGCTGGTTCTAAGGACGAAATATTGGGAATGGTAGACAACAAGAATATGTGGGAAAGTCGTTACGGCGACTGGGCTGTTACTATCCAACCTCTCACCGACAAGCTTGTTACACCTCCTGCTTCGGCTGCCAAAAAACAGTACACGCTTACTTGCAAGGGTGAAACATCTCCACGCATTATCGAGGCTGCAATCGACGGTAACGACATTTACTTGAAAGGAATTTCAAAAAGCAAGAAACTTGCCGACATTTGGGTGAAGCTTACAAAAGACGGCAACAAGGCTGTTATGCTGACTAACCAGTATCTTGGCAAAGCTGTAAAAGAAGATTTCTTGAAGTATTCGAGCGACCCATCAGAGTATCACGCTTTCGCAGCAGCCTACAACGATGCTACAACCATTGCCGAAAAGCTCGAATTTAACATCAACAGCACAACGGGTGCGTTCACCAACGACAAGATACTCAAGATTATAATGGGTAAGAGCAGTGCGAAGAATATTCCGACAGAAGACCTCGAAAATCTTGAAAATTTGGTTCTGACTCCATACCAACAGAAGGCTGCCAAGCCAGAAACACCGAAGTTGCACTACTGTTCGGCTGTTGAAAGCTACGACTACTCGATGACCACCATTACATTGGCTTTCTATGTAAAGAACGCAGATGTTGATGGCAACTACCTCGACCCCGCCAAGATGTACTATAATGTCTACATTGGTGATAACACAGAACCTTTCGAGTTCAAGAAATCTCAATACTTCTACATTGATAACGATATGATTAATATTCCTTTCAACTATCAAGACAAGAAGAATGAAGACATTAAGATAGCAGACGACCAGCGTCTGTTGCACTTCTACGACTCTTCTATAAAGAAGCTTTCAGTAGTAATGGTATACGAGGAAGATGGCAAGAAGTATTCAAGCGACCCACTGACTACCGAAGTAGTCTATGCAGGTATCGAGAATGCCACCGTCAACGACAACACCACCGAGACGTACTATTCAGTCGATGGTTACAGACTCCAGCACTTGCAGAAAGGTCTGAACATCGTGAAGTCTTCTAACGGAACAACCAAGAAGGTTTTTATAAAGTGATGACTTGCCTCTAATTCGGTTATCATTAAACTTACACTACAAGGGCGTACCTGAATTTCAGGTGCGCCCTTATTGTTTCCATACGTGCCAAAGAGGGCATAACGGCATACAATAAAATCGGTTTTCAGTCGTTTATATAAGCGTTATGCAATGGACAGATAGAATAAGGCAGGTAAAGATAATTCTTGTTGTGGCGGCAATTGCAATTGCAGTTGTGTCGTTGGTAGCATCGAATATCCTTACGAAAGATTTGGCTCGGCAGGAACGCACTAAGATGGAAGTGTGGGCAGAGGCGATGCGCGCACTGAGCCAAGCCGACGAAAATACCGACCTTGCATTGGTTCTGAAAGTGCTCAACGACAACAATACCATTCCCGTCGTGGTGCTCGACAACGATGAAAACGTAACCGACTTCCGCAACGTCGTTATCAATGCCAAGAACTACAAAGACAGTTTGTTGTATGTATCGGCTATGGCAAAACGCCTGAAAAGCAACAAGCAAAACATAAGAATACAACTTTCCGACGCTTCAAACGAATATATCGACGTGTGTTACGACGATTCGCTGATGCTGAAACGACTGGCACTCTATCCCTACGTGCAGTTGGGTGTGGTAATGCTCTTCGTCGTGGTGGCTATATTTGCGCTCCTTACATCGAAGCGAGCAGAGCAAAACAAGGTCTGGGTAGGTCTTAGCAAAGAAACAGCCCACCAGCTTGGCACCCCCATTTCGTCGCTTATGGCATGGACTACCATATTGAAGGAAACCTATCCCGACGACGATTTGCTGCCCGAAATGGACAAAGACGTGAAGCGGTTGCAGCTCATTGCCGACCGTTTCTCGAAGATTGGTTCGCTGCCCGAAGCCGTTCCAGTGAGTCTGAGCGAAGTGCTCGACCACGTTATCGACTATATGGACCGTCGCACATCGAAGACTATCCAGCTGAAAAAGGTATTTCCTGCCGACGATATAATTATCCGCCTCAATGCTTCGCTGTTCGAATGGGTAATAGAAAACCTTTGTAAAAATGCGGTCGATGCTATGGGCGGCGAGTCGGGAACAATTACGCTACGTGTAGAAACCGTTGGCGAACGTGTTATAGTAGAGGTCAGCGACACGGGCAAAGGCATAAAAAAGAAAGATATGCGCAATGTATTCCGCCCCGGATTCACCACCAAAAGCCGTGGTTGGGGCTTGGGGTTAAGTCTTGCCAAACGCATTGTGGAGGAATACCATAACGGTAAAATCTTTGTGAAAAGTTCCGAACTGGGCAAGGGAACCACATTCAGAATAGAACTGAAATCAAACGAATAATCCTTATTATTTGTAGGTTCATTTCCTCTTTACTATCGAAAGGGAACACCGAATTTCCGCTTCCGTTTTGTAAAGATAATTCTGTTAAAAAGTGATAACTGCGCTTTGACATTGCAAAAGCGTAGGTTTTGCGATGCAAAAGAGCCGCTTTTACCGTGCAAAACCTACGCTTTTGGAACGCAAAACAATAGGTTTTGCAACACACTGATAACAAGCGAGTTAAGTAAAAGATGTTTCTTTGAAAAATATTTACACCTTTATTGCCTTCTTTCCACCTATAAAATAAAATATGTGAAGTTGTCGCTATAAAACTTCTTGCAAATAGCCAAATATATAATTTTTGCTTTTAATTTGCTTAATATCAGAAAAATATTCGTAACTTTGCACACCGATTATGGACTTGGATATCCTTAAAATAGATTTGAAGGGTCTTGCCGACGGCTTGAATAGCTTCGAGTTCGACCTTGACGATACTTACTTTAAGGCAGTTGATGCTCCCGAAGTGAGTCGCGGAAACGTGCACGTTTCGTTAAAGATAGTACGCACGCAGAACGATTACTTCACACTCGATTTCCACGAAAAAGGAACGGTTGTACTGCCGTGCGACCTTTGTTTGGACGATATGGAGCAACCTATCGAGACGCAACAGCGTCTTGAAGCTAAGTTTGGAAACGCATACTCAGAAGACGACGACCTTGTTACGGTGGCCGAGAACGAAGGAATACTCGATGTTTCATGGTTCGTCTACGAATTTATACTTCTTGCTCTGCCTATCAAGCATGTGCATGCACCTGGAAAATGCAACCCTGCTATGATAAGAGCCCTTGAGGAACACTCTGCCGCCCGAAGCGGTTCGGAAGACGAGAAACCTATGGATTCGCGCTGGGAAGCCCTATTAAAATTAAAAAAATAAAAAATATTAAACGTTTAAAGAATTATGGCACATCCTAAAAGAAGACAGTCAAAGACTCGTACACTCAAAAGAAGAACTCACGATAAAGCAGAAGCTCCAACATTGGCAGTATGCCCTAATTGCGGAGATTACTACGTTTACCACACAGTTTGCGCAAGTTGCGGCTACTATCGTGGTATGGTTGCTATCGAACACGAAACTGAAGAGTAAACGAGAATGGAGAAGATAAATGCCATTATCACTGGTATCGGCGGCTATGTACCCGACTATATCCTCACCAACGAGGAATTGTCGCGTATGGTCGATACCACCGATGAATGGATTATGGAACGTGTGGGCATCAAGGAACGCCGAATCTTAACCGAGGAGGGACTTGGTACAAGCTATATGGCGCGCAAGGCGGCAAAGCAGCTCTTAGAGAAAACAGGAGCCGACCCCGACAGCATTGATGCACTTATCGTTACAACAACAACTCCAGACTATAAATTTCCATCAACCGCCTCTATCGTTATAGGCAAGTTAGGCTTGAAGAATGCCTTTGGTTTCGACTTCTCTGCCGCTTGCTGCGGATTTCTTTATACGCTCGACGTAGCTTCAACGATGATACAGAGCGGACGCTATAAGCGCATTATCATTATAGCTGCCGACAAGATGTCATCGATTGTAGACTACACAGACCGTCAGACGTGCGTATTGTTTGGCGATGGTGCGGCAGCAGTTCTTGTTGAAGGAACTACCGAAGAAAACATTGGCGTACAGGATTCTTTCCTTCGTACCGATGGCAAGGGTCTGCCATTCCTGCACATGAAGGCAGGTGGCTCTGTCTGTCCTACATCTCAGTTTACAGTAGACCGTCGCTTACACTATCTCTATCAAGAGGGACGCACGGTTTTCAAGTATGCTGTAACAAGCATGAGCAGCGACATTATGGAAATTTTGAAGCGCAACAACCTCTCAGAAAGCGATGTTGCGTGGGTTGTTCCACACGAAGCCAATCTCAGAATCATCGAAGCTGTGGCAAAGCGTGCCAATGTTCCATTGGAAAAAGTGATAATCAACATTCAGCACTATGGCAACACCAGTGCTGCAACTATTCCACTTGCACTTTGGGACGAGGAAGCTAAGCTGAAGAAAGGCGATAACATTGTATTCACAGCCTTTGGTGCAGGCTTTGTTCACGGCGCATCTTACTACAAGTGGGCATACGACGGAGCTTCTGCAGTGGCAAAGAAATAAAATTCTTAGTTCGTATATAACAAAAGATTAACGCATCTTTCTTTGCAAACAAAGATAGGTGCGTTTTTTAATTCAAAGATATGCACAAAGCTGGATTTGTAAACATAGTAGGCAACCCCAACGTGGGTAAAAGCACGCTGATGAACCAACTCGTCGGCGAGAAAATCAGCATTGCAACATTCAAGGCACAAACTACTCGCCACCGAATTATGGGCATTGTGAATACGGAAGACATGCAAATCGTGTTTTCCGATACTCCCGGTGTGCTGAAACCGAACTACAAGATGCAGGAAATAATGCTGCAGTTTTCGGAGTCTGCCCTTGCCGATGCCGACATTCTGCTCTATGTTACCGACGTTATAGAGAAACCAGAGAAGAATACAGACTTCTTGGAGAAGGTGGCAAAAATGCAAATTCCAGTTATCTTGCTCATCAATAAAATCGATGAAAGCGACCAAAAGACACTCGTCGCTCTTGTTGAAAAGTGGCACGGACTGCTGCCCAAGGCAGAAATTCTGCCTATTTCGGCAAAGAACAAGTTCGGTACCGACACGCTGATGAAGCGCGTTAAAGAGCTGTTGCCCGAAAGTCCGGCGTACTTCGACAAAGACCAGCTGACCGATAAGCCTGCAAAGTTCTTTGTATCGGAAATTATCCGAGAGAAAATTCTTCGCTATTACGACAAGGAAGTGCCCTACTCTGTTGAAGTTGTGGTAGAGCGTTTCAAGGAAGACGAAAAGAAAATACACATCAATGCTGTTATCTATGTGGAGCGCGACAGCCAGAAAGGCATCATCATCGGGCATCAGGGACAGGCATTGAAGAAGGTTTCTACCGAGGCACGAAAGAGCCTTGAGAAGTTCTTTGACAAGAAAATATACTTGGAAACCTTTGTTAAGGTGGACAAGGACTGGCGCAACTCACAGAAAGAGTTGGGCAACTTCGGCTACAATCCTGAATAAGGAAAGAAGCCAAACGAAACAACAAGCAACGCCCTGACTGTATGTAGGGCGAACTCTCGCACAGTGCGAGGGCTGGAGACGTGGTCATCTTCGGCAAATATTCATAAGGTGCAGACCTCACCTTGACCCCTTGAGATGTTTCTCAGCGTGGGAAAGACCATCAATAAATGGCAAATTTAGTAGCAATCGTAGGCCGCCCCAACGTGGGTAAGTCTACACTTTTCAACCGATTAACCCAAAGCCGCCGTGCCATTGTCAGCGATACGGCAGGCACAACGCGCGACCGCCAATACGGAAAATGCCAATGGAACGGACGCGAATTTTCAGTTGTCGATACTGGTGGCTGGGTTGTTAATTCCGACGACATATTCGAAGATGCTATCCGCAAGCAGGTTTTAGTGGCTACGGAAGAGGCAGACTTGGTGCTTTTTGTTGTCGATAACGAAACGGGAGTTACCGACTGGGACGAAGATGTGGCACAAATCCTTCGCCGCACGAAGCTCCCTATAATCCTTGTTGCCAATAAAGTAGACAACAGTGGCGAATACTATATGTCGGCAGACTTTTACCGTTTAGGTCTTGGCGACCCTGTTTGCATCAGCGCACAGACTGGTAGTGGCACGGGAGACCTGCTCGACTTGCTCCTTGAACGTATGAAAGACGTGCCCGATGAAGGACTTGAAGACGAAATTCCACGCTTTGCCGTCGTTGGACGCCCTAATGCTGGCAAGTCGAGCCTCATCAATGCCTTTATCGGCGAGGACCGCAACATCGTTACAGAGATAGCCGGCACAACGCGCGACAGCATCTACACGCGTTACAATAAGTTCGGTTTCGACTTCTATCTTGTTGATACAGCAGGTATCCGCCGCAAGAACAAGGTAACAGAAGACCTTGAATTCTATTCCGTCATGCGCTCTATTCGCAGCATTGAAAACTCTGATGTGTGTATTCTGATGATTGATGCCACGCGCGGAATTGAGGCGCAGGACATGAATATCTTCCAGTTAATTCAGCGAAACAACAAGAGTTTGGTGGTAGTTGTAAACAAATGGGACCTTGTAGAGAGCAAAGACCAAAAGGTAATCAAGACTTTCGAGAATGCCATTCGCGAGCGTATGGCTCCGTTTGTAGACTTTCCCATCATCTTTGCATCGGCACTCACCAAGCAACGCATCTTCAAGATACTCGATGTAGCAAAGCAAGTGTATCTGAATAGAAACATGCACATTGGCACAACCAAACTCAACGAAGTGCTGTTGCCCATCATAGAGGAAACGCCTCCACCATCGGTAAAGGGCAAATACATCAAGATAAAATACTGTTCGCAGTTGCCCAACACGCAGATACCATCGTTTGTGTTCTATGCAAACCTGCCTCAGTACGTAAAAGAATCCTATCGCCGCTTCTTGGAAAACAAGATACGCGAGCGTTGGAACCTCAACGGTTGTCCAATCAACGTGTTTATACGTCAGAAGTAAACATTTATAGAAGTATGAAACAACTACTTTATGCCCTGTTCCCTGCAGTTCTTCTACTTTCCTCTTGCAGCGAAAAGAAGGAAACAGACCACGGTGCGATAGCGGCAGAAGCTGCGAAACACTATTACGAAAATCTTATTTCGGGCAAATACAAACAATTCTTAGAAGGTATGAACCTGCCCGACAAACTGCCTGAAAGTTACGAACGCCAAATGTTTGAGAACTTTAAAGCGTTTACCAAACGACAAGACAAACAGCGTAAAGGCATAAAGAAAGTAAGCATTCGGAATGTAAAGTTCTTTGCAAAAGACAGCACGGCAAGTGCTTTCCTCTTACTGCATTACGGCGACAGCACCACCGAAGAAGTGGTTGTTCCGATGCTTAAAAGGCGCGGTTTATGGTATATGCGCTAACGTTATCATTATAATAGAAACCAAACAACGAATGCCGTTTATCCCAAAAGAGGATAAGCGGCATTATTGTTTCAGCAAGCCGATGAAATAAAAGATACCGAGCAAACCGCCAAAAGATACCGAGCGAACCACCGAAAGATACCGAGCAATCAATAAAAAGCTCCTAAGCTTTCCGACGAAAGCTTAGGAGCTTTTAAAATTATATTTCCACAGTAATGCTGTTTACTTGACTTCTTCGTTCTCTACTTCTTTCACTTTCTTGAACAAATCGGACGCAAACACAAGGTCGTTCAGCTTCTTGTTGTTAGCCGACAGCACTGTTTCCTTGTTGCCCTGCCACTCTGCTCTTCCGTCGGCAATGAAGACTATATTCTCGCCAATGCCCATCACGGAGTTCATATCGTGGGTGTTGATGATGGTCGTAATATTGAATTCTCTTGTAATATCCGACAAAAGTTCGTCGATTACCAACGACGTCTTAGGGTCGAGCCCAGAGTTTGGCTCGTCGCAAAACAAGTATTTAGGGTTCATTACCACCGCTCGCGCAATGGCAACACGCTTCTGCATACCACCCGATATCTCTCCCGGATATTTGTTTTCTGCTCCCGTGAGATTCACACGGTCGATACACTTCTGCGCCTGCCTATCGCGTTCTTTCGGAGTCATATCCGAAAACATATCAAGCGGAAAGCGGACATTCTCGAAAACGGTGAGCGAGTCGAACAAAGCAGAGCCTTGGAAAATCATTCCCATCTCTCTTCGCATTAAAATCTTTTCCTTTTTGCTCATCATTACGAAGTTGCGGCCGTCGTATAGCACCTCGCCGCGCGTCGGTTCAAGCAGTCCGACAAGGCATTGCACCAACACCGTCTTTCCTGCACCACTCTGTCCGATGATAAGATTGGTCTTACCATCTTCAAACTTCGTGTTTATATCGTGAAGAACTTCTTTGTTTCCAAACGATTTATATAGGTTTTTAACTTCTATCATCTTTGTTTATGCCGATTAAGAAAAGGTGTCGTGTTAGCTTAAAAGTTGTGTCAGGAACACATCGCTGAACAGAATCAGCACGCTGGAACTTACCACCGCATTGGTTGAAGACGTGCCCACTTCTACCGAACCGCCTTTCACCGTATAGCCAAAGAACGACGATACGCTCGCAATAATGAAGGCAAAGAAAAGGCTCTTTGTGATACTCATATACATAAACCACGGGTTGAAGTCGTGCTGAAGCCCCGCTGTCAGGTCTACCGGTGTAATAATGTGGGCGACGTAAGCAGTTGCGTATGCTCCCACGATACCCATTGCAGCAGAAAAGACAACCAAGAAAGGCATAATCGTAATAAGTCCCGCAATCTTCGGCAGTATCAAGTAGCTGGCAGAGTTAATGCCCATAATCTCCAAAGCATCGATTTGCTGGGTAACGCGCATCGTGCCTAATTCCGAAGCAATGTTCGACCCCACCTTTCCTGCAAGGATAAGACACATGATACTCGACGAAAATTCAAGCAACATAATTTCGCGCGTAACGTATCCCGATACCCAAAGAGGCATCCACGGACTTTGAACGTTCAGTTTTATCTGTATGCAGATAACGGCTCCGATGAAGAACGAAATAAGCAAGACGATGCCAACGGAATCGACACCAAGCTGCGACATCTCCTTGACATATCGCTTTAAAAACATACGGAAACGTTCAGGACGACTGAATGCACGCCCCATTAAAAGCAAGTATTTGCCGAAAATTGTCAGCCAATTGAATATAAGCATTGTTCTTTGTTTATCTATGCAGATGCAAAAGTAACCAAAATCCGCTAAAAAACTGCAATATAAACCATTGTTTTAATCAATATCAATGATATTAGCATTTATTTTACTACTTTTGCAACACAGAAACAAAATAGCAAATGCTCGACACTGAAAACATAATCATTGAACCCGAAAGCGATAAAAGCAGCGTTCTTCGCACCGAAGGACTTGTGAAACGATACGGCAAACGCACCGTTGCCAACGGCGTAAGCATCAATGTGCGACAAGGAGAGATTGTTGGCTTGTTGGGTCCGAACGGCGCAGGCAAGACGACATCGTTCTATATGACCACTGGCTTGGTAGTTCCAAACGAAGGACACGTTTATATCGACGAGCAGGAAATCACCAATTATCCTGTTTACAAGCGTGCCAAGGCTGGCATCGGCTACTTGCCACAGGAGGCAAGCGTATTCCGAAAGATGAGCGTCGAAGACAATATTATGAGCGTGTTGGAGATGACGAAGCTCACCAAGCAGCAGCGCATAGAAAAGATGGAGAGCCTTATCAAGGAGTTCCGCTTGGAGAAAGTACGCAAAAACCTTGGCGACCGTCTTTCGGGAGGTGAACGACGCAGATGCGAAATAGCACGCTGCCTGGCGATAGACCCTAAGTTCATTATGCTCGACGAGCCTTTTGCAGGCGTAGACCCTATTGCGGTGGAAGACATTCAGCACATTGTCTGGCGACTGAAGTTCCGCAACATCGGCATTCTCATTACCGACCACAACGTGCACGAAACACTGAACATTACCGACCGTGCCTACTTGCTCTTCGAAGGACAGATACTTTTCAAGGGAACACCCGAAGAATTGGCTGCCAACAAGATTGTGAAAGAAAAGTACTTGGGTACGGAATTTGTGCTGCAAAAGAAAGATTTCCAACTCTTGGACGAACGCAAGCGAGCAAAAGAAGCAGACGGAGAATAAGGTGCAGAAGTCAAAAAGGTGTTCATAAATCCTACTTATAACAAATCAAAACAACAATAAAATAAATGGCAACAGTAGACGACAAGAAGATTATCTTCTCAATGGTGGGAGTCTCAAAGATTATCCCACAAAATCAAAAACAAATTCTGAAGAACATTTACCTCTCGTTCTTCTATGGTGCCAAGATAGGTATCATCGGTTTGAACGGTGCTGGTAAGTCCACGTTAATGAAGATTATTGCGGGCATTGAGCAACCAACATCGGGCGAAGTGGTGTTCAGCCCTGGGTATTCCGTAGGCTATCTGCCACAGGATCCACCGCTGAACGAAGAGAAAACCGTCAAGGAAAACGTACAAGAAGGCGTACAGCACGTTTACGATGCGCTCCGCGAATACGACGAAATTAACGTGAAGTTCGGTTTGGAAGAGTATTATGGCGACCCCGACAAGATGGACAAGCTGATGCAACGCCAAGCCGAAGTGCAGGATATTATAGATTCTACCGATGCTTGGAACATGGATTCAAAGCTCGAACGTGCTATGGCAGCCTTGCGTTGCCCTGCCGGCGACCTTCCTGTAACGCACCTTTCGGGTGGTGAGCGTCGCCGTGTGGCACTCTGCCGCCTATTGTTGCAAAAGCCCGACGTGTTGTTGCTCGACGAGCCTACCAACCACTTGGACGCTGAAAGCATCGACTGGTTGGAGCAGCATCTGCAACAATACGAAGGTACGGTTATTGCAGTTACCCACGACCGCTACTTCCTCGACGATGTTAGCGAATGGATTCTTGAACTCGACCGTGGCGAAGGCATACCTTGGAAAGGCAACTACTCTTCGTGGCTCGACCAGAAAACAAAGCGTATGGAGCAGGAAGAAAAGACAGCTTCCAAGCGCAGAAAGACACTCGAACGCGAATTGGAATGGGTTCGCCTTGCACCAAAGGCACGTCAGGCAAAGGGTAAGGCTCGTCTGAATTCGTACGAGCAAATGCTCAACCAAGAACAGAAAGAGCGCGAAGAGAAACTCGAAATCTTCATTCCGAACGGTCCTCGATTGGGTAATAAGGTTATCGAGGCGCAACACGTGCAGAAGGCATTCGGCGAGAAAGTTCTCTTCAGCGACCTCAACTTCATGCTTCCCCCTAACGGTATCGTGGGCGTGATAGGTCCAAACGGCGCAGGTAAAACCACACTCTTCCGCCTTATCATGGGCTTGGAAACGCCCGACAACGGCAGTTTCGAGGTGGGCGAAACCGTAAAACTCGCTTATGTAGACCAGCAGCACAAGGACATAGACCCCAACAAGTCGGTTTACGATGTCATTGCACAAGGCAACGAAAACATAAGAATGGGCGGACGCGACGTCAATGCACGTGCCTACATCTCACGTTTCAACTTCTCTGGAACCGACCAAAGCAAACTTTGCGGAGTTCTTTCTGGTGGTGAGCGCAACCGCTTGCAGCTGGCTTTGGCACTGAAACAAGAAGGAAACGTACTCTTGCTCGACGAACCTACCAACGACATCGACGTGAACACCCTGCGTGCATTGGAAGAAGGTCTGGAAAACTTTGCAGGTTGCGCCGTTGTAATCAGCCACGACCGTTGGTTCTTAGACCGCATCTGTACGCACATTCTTGCTTTCGAAGGCAATGGCGAAGTATTCTTCTTCGAGGGCACCTACTCTGAATACGAAATAAACAAGGCACGCCGCCTTGGCAACGAAGAAATAAAGAAAGGCCGCTACCGCAAGTTGATGGAAGACTAATCAGCTTTCATAGTAGGAAAAACAAAGGAAAAAGGTGAGCAAAGCATACGTTTTGCTCACCTTTTTTATGTATATTATTTTGGCATTAGTGCTGTAAGGGCGTGATTCATCACGTTCCTAACATCAAGAAAGAAGCAGGTTGAATACAAACAACACTACAAGTGCGTATTATTTCCTGCTATTATCTTATTACGTCTATTTCCTCATGAGGAAGACTTAACGTTCCTATACTATTCCCTGTTGTTGAATAGGCATTCAAAGAAGGATAAAGAATGTTCCTAACAGCGAAGTCTGCATCTTTAGGTGCAGGGATATCCTTAGATGATGTAGTAGTTGTTGTTGTGAGAATAACCTTTCTTGAAAGCTCTTGTTCAGCAACAGGAAGGCTGCTATCGTTTATACTCATAAAGCTGATAAACTTCTCTTCTATCACTTTCTCTTTCTTTATTAAAGGATTCAGAATAACTGTAAGATAAATTGGGTGTGGGGTCATTGGTATATTTCTCGCAGCTATTACAACTACAGGAGTTGCAGTTTTATGATGCATTACACCTTTGCTACCCGATGATGTTTTGTATGTTTCATCATTATCTTGTATATCGTAACTCCAATATACTCCATCTATCTGCATTTCAGAGTATTCCCCTATATGGTGTGAGAATATCTTGCTGATTTTCTTTGTAGCTTCATTATACATCCAAATGTTATAAAACGAACTAAACTCGTCCTCTGAGCCAGCGATAGGTTGAATGAAGAAGTAAAATGATTCAAAGTCTTGAATGCCACTAACAAGGTTGCTTTTATCTAGGTATTCTCGTTTCTGAAGGTCGTTCAAATTGTTATACGGAATGCTATCTTCTCCATAAAATGCTACAGGATACGCATCTTTAGGTAAACCACACGCATAGAACTGTGCTAAAGGATCGTTTGTTGCCACGTTTTCCTCGTTCTTTACCTCCTGTTGTTTTGCTGCACGAGAGGCTTGCGCACGACTACAAGATGTTAAGGAAACCACAGTTGCTACAAACAAAATAACTTTACCAATATACTCCAATACAGATTGGAAAACATAAACATTTTTAATCAACATCACACTATCTAATATAACAGATTTATTATTTAACATACAAATAAATATTAAGCAGAACGATTCCATCACTATTGTGCCTACAAAGATAAAGAAGATAATTCATATTGCCAAAAGCTAACCTATATAGAAAACAAAAAAAATTTCTAACAATTTGTTTAGATTCTAATTAAAATCTATGTTTACTCATTCCATTTAAAGGTTTTTATAGACTGGAAGAGGTTATTAAAAGTGAGTGAATCTTTGTCATGATACGAAATCATCATTTTTACCATCTTATCATCATTCTGCATAATAAAGATATGAACTGATACTGGTCCATTACCAGTAAGTCCCCTTCGTCTATAATATGTATCAAGATAGTATGTGCTAGTAAATCCGTTATCCGTGCTGGGCATTTGATTTGTTTCAGAACAATCATAGAATGGTCCATTAAGGATTAAGTCCGGACTTTCTAGCTCTGCATCTACCATATTGTCAAGTGCTGTATAAGCCTCCTTGTCTAAAACAAGATATTCATTTCGTTTTGCAAATGTACCTTGGTTCGCTCTAAAGTAATCTATCGCCACTCGGGAATAAAAATGTTCTAGACTATCAGTTGTATCATTAAATGAAAAAATTGTACCTTCTGACTTGTCTATAAAATGAAAACCATCCCAGACTGTTTCTTTCATATTTGGTGGCATCATAATACTACATGCGCTATCCATCAGATTATATCGTATCCAGTCTGATGGAACTTTAAATTCTTTAGAATCTATATTGATAAAAGTATTACCATACAAATCTAAATCATTTCGCACGCTTTCCTTACATCCAAAAAGTAATATCGTCATACAAGTAAACACAATTTTTTGTTTCATAAATCATTTTTTATAATTGCTTTACCAAACTTATAATTAACTATTCCTACACTAACTTTAAGCACTATATGGACTTTCAGTCTTTATGTTCTGTATCATCGTTTACATGCTTATTATAATAATTATGTTGTTTAGCCCTCACTATCTTCAATGGGCTTGGCGAGAAGAAAAATACAAATAAGCAAATAGCCAAGATACTTTGATAGGTTGTCCCATCTGTTATTCCGGCACCAAATAAGAATAGCCACAAGAAAGTTCCAATAGCTAACATACCCATCAATTGACACGCCATAAACAGGAAATGATCGTTGCTATATTTTTGCAATACCAAATCGTATCTTTTTTCATATTTTTTCTTATAAAGAACATAGCCACAAATATTTGATATTAAGCCACTGAAGAAGATATTAGAAATATCTTTAAGAAGAAAATGATGCCCGGTGTTTGGAAAACTACTAAGTGTTACAAGAGTTACAAGAACGAAATAATAAATAAGTAATGTCAAGAAGAAATATAAAACTTTATTCATACAGATAATTGGGTTATGATTCTAACTCCCAATAGAATCTTGTTTAATAATTTAGTTGTATCATATACGAAAAAAGCGTGGGAGTCTGTACTTGTTACCCGTCCCACACTTGGAGGCCTTCGCATTGCCCATCACAGTTGAACGAGCAACGCAGAAGCCCACGCCGATATGTAAGAACCGAATCATACCTTATATAACATATAAGGGAAATCGGTGATTTATACACATCCATGGACATCTACCGTTGCTTCATTCCTGACTGTGATAGAAAGTTGCGAAGTTTCCAAGTGTCAAGAACAAAGCGTCAAGTAAACGCCTTATCATATATGGTTCCGTTGCCAATAATGTACAAGAGTACGTAAATTGGTGCAAGAACAATTGCAAAAATAAGTATAAAATCTCAATAAAGCAAATAGTATGACGAATATTTGCAGAGAAAAGTTAAAAATTCATAAGCTTGGAATGATGCAAATATAGAGGAAGAAATGGAAAGAGTACGGAGCTGATGTTATTTTCCCTGCTTGTTTTCTTCTTTTTCTTAGGGGATTGTATTATCTTTGTACGCAGAAAGTAGAATTATCAAAACTTTAAGAAGTTTTTATCAGAACTGTAATAATAATTTATCTAAGCTTTAATAAGTATTTCTCAAAGCTTAGATAATTCAATGGAATGCGTATATAATTATGAATTTGTAGGTATCTAAATATGATTTTATACGTATCTAAACAGAAAAGGAAGCAAGAAAGAATTAAATAGAACGATATATGAGTGTAAATTACAAACTTATAAAGAATCACAGCAAGTCGGCGGAAAAGGCTGAATACAGGGCTGTAACTGTAGAGAACCAAATGGTGGGACTGGAGCGTATAGGACAGAATATACAAGAAGCAACCACACTTACACGAGCTGACGTTATCGGAACGATAGCTGCTTTGAAAGACGAGATTGCCGACCAACTGATGTCTGGCAACGGCGTACACCTGCCTGGAATTGGCTACTTCTCGCTCGCCGTTAGGGGCAACGTGTACGAAGACCCGCGCACGCACCGCCATCGGCTGCGGAACGCCGAGGTTCGCACGGTGAAGTTTCGTCCCGACATTGAAATGTTGGACACGCTTCAGCACACCAAGTTTGAGAACATTACTTATCGGCACGGCACCTCTTCCGTGCCAACGGCAGAGCTCACAGACAAGGCTCTCGATGATTTATTCTCCGCTAAGCCTTTCATCACAGTTGCCGACCTGCGCGACTGCCTCAACCTTTCCTCTGCCAATGCCTACCGCATTGCTGCCCGACTGGAAGCGGAAGGCAAGCTCCGCGATGTCGGTTCGCGCTATCGCAAGGCGTATGTGCGAGGAGAAAGCCAAGGGTAATGGGCACTCATGTATGATAGGAAGGTGATAAATCGTGCTCCTATAATGGGTGTACGCGATTGTTTGCAGCGTACAACAAGGAGGGCAAAGGCTTGTTTTGCCATAAAACAACTGCGGGACTACCTATTAAAAGGCAGTCCCGCAGACGTTTTTTGTGGTATAAGAAGTTTCTCAACCAAGCGGAAATATTCTACAAAATCTCTAAAACAGATTGCATACCTTCTATTTTCAGCAAACTGTCCTTGATGAGTTTGACATCTTCGCGGTCGTGAACACCCATATCAATAGTGCCTACAACGATTCCGTTGTCGCTCTTCAGCGTTATCTTGCGCATATTCATACCCAACTGGTCGGAAATTACTTTCGATATATCGAGCAATATGCCTCGGCGGTCTATGCCTCGCAGTTCTATTGTAGCATCGAAGAACAATTTCTTGTGCATATCCCACTTTGCATCGAGAATGCGCGAACCGAAGCTCGCTTTCAGTTTTGCAGCCACTGGGCACGCACGGTTGTGGATTTCGATGTGGGAGTTGTTGTCGATAAAGCCCATAGCGTCGTCGCCCGGAATAACGTGACAGCAGCTTGGGAAGATGTATCGAGCAATGTTGTCTTCGTTTATGAAGATTGGTTTCTTCTTGTTCAGGTCCTTATCAACGACGATTAAGCCTGACACTGCCTTTTCGTCTACTTTACCGTCAGCAGCTGTGGCATCGGCAGTTTTGTTGCGGTTGAGGAATGGAACATACTTGCGCCACGTAGACACGCTGTCGTCTTTGTCTTGCTTGTGCCTGTTCTTGCCCTGCAACTCGTCTAAATCGGCTTCGCCAAGGATAATCGACTTTTCGCCAACGGCTATAAAAAGGTTGGCGTGTTTCTGTATTTCGTGCAAGCTGCAAAGTCGGTCGAGCACCCAAGTAGACATTTCAAAGTCGTGCTTCTTCAGCCATTCTTCGAGTATTTCCTCGCCCTTTTTCTGTATTTCCCGTGCTTCCTTGCGCAAGATTGCCAATACCTTGCCCTTCGCCTTAGCGGTAGACACGAAGTTAATCCACGACTTTTCCACACGTTGCGCCTTAGATGTGAGTATCTCTACTTGGTCGCCGCTCTGCAGTTTGTGGCTCAACGGTACGAGTTTGTGGTTCACCTTCGCACCAATGCAGTGGCTGCCAATGAACGTGTGTATCTGGAAAGCGAAGTCGAGAGCGGTGCAACCCGCTGGCATCATCTTAATTTCGCCTTTCGGTGTAAATACAAATATCTCGGAAGCAAAGAGGTTCAGCTTGATGGCATCGAGGAAATCCATGGCATCGGGCTGTGGGTCGTCGAGTATTTCCTTTATGGTGTGCAGCCAATCGTTCAATTCTCCCTCGTCCTCGGTTATCTCTGTGCCTTCCTTATACTTCCAATGGGCAGCAAAACCCTGCTCGGCAATTTCGTCCATACGGTCGGAACGTATCTGAACTTCTATCCACTGACCCAACTTGGACATCAGTGTAACGTGCAAAGCTTGGTAGCCGTTGGCTTTCGGGTGGTTCACCCAATCGCGCAAACGGTCGGGGTGGCTCTTGTAGAGCTTGCTGATTGCCACATAAATCTTGAAGCATTCGTTGGCTTCTTCTTCCCTGCTCTTGGGCTTAAAGATGATGCGAACGGCTAAAATATCGTATATTTCCTCGAACGGAACGTGCTTTGTCTGCATTTTATTCCAAATGGAATAAGGACTTTTCACGCGGGCTTTAATCTCGTAATCCAATCCTATTTTGTCGAGTTCTGCGCGGATAGGAGCGGTGAAATTGTCGAAAAGCGAGTCGCGCTGTGCCTGTGTAGAGGCTATTTTCGACTCTATCGCCTTATAAGCGTCGGGGTGTTCGTAGCGGAAACTAAGGTCTTCGAGTTCGGTTTTTACTTTATTGAGCCCCAGACGATTGGCCAATGGAGCGTAGATATAAAGCGTTTCGCCTGCAATCTTGTACTGCTTGTTGGCGGGTTGCGAAGCGAGGGTGCGCATATTGTGCAGGCGGTCGCATATCTTGAGGAGGATAACGCGAATGTCGTCGCTCATTGTGAGGAGCAGTTTCTTGAAGTTTTCGGCTTGCGCAGAAGCCTTATCGCCAAAGATACCGCCCGAAATCTTTGTCAAGCCATCGACTATCATCGCGACTTTTGCGCCGAATATGTTTTCAATATCTTCTACCGTGTAGTCTGTATCTTCCACTACATCGTGCAAAAGAGCCGAACAAATACTTGTAGAACCTAAGCCAATTTCTTCGCAAGCTATCTGTGCAACAGCTATGGGGTGCAAGATGTAAGGCTCGCCCGAAAGGCGGCGCACGCCCTTGTGAGCTTGCTTGGCAAAGTGGTAGGCCTTTGTTATGATGTCTACCTTCTTACGATGAGGCGATGCCAAATAAGTTTTCAACAGGTGCTGAAACGCATCTTCGATGATTTGGTCTTCTTTTACCTCGTCAATTTTGTTGCTTTCGTTCTCTTTCTCCATATCCGTTGTTCTCTTTTTGGTATTATTAGTCGATTAACTATGTGGGTTGTACATTGTTCCTTTCACGACTCTTGCAGCCATTTCCAAGCGTTGGCTTTCTGAGTTTTCGCCGTTCTCATACAATCGAGAAACATTGTCGGTAAAGCATTTCACCTTTTCCGATGGCAGCAAAAGGGTTGCCGTGCCGTCTGTCGTCTTCACTATGCCTTGTCGGTATTGCGGGTTCAACATACGCAAATCGGCAATATCCATATTCAAGACATCAGCAACCTTTGCGAGAGAAATGTCTTCTGTAACCACGACTTTGCCTGCTTTTTCGGGTAAACCCGTTGGTTCGGGCAGTATGTTGTATTCGGCATAATAGTTCATTACGTAATTGGCAGCGATGAAAGCTGGCACATAACCGCGCGTTTCCTTGGGTAGGAACTCGTAAATCTGCCAAAAATCGGCTGCTTCGCCTGCTTTCTCAATAGCATTGCTCACCCTTCCAGGACCGCAGTTGTAGGCTGCCAAAGCCAAAGACCAATCGCCAAAACGATTGTAAAGGTCGGCTAACATACGCGCAGCGGCATACGAAGACTTGATAGGGTCGAGCCGTTCGTCCACGAAAGTGTTTATCTGCAAGTCGTATTGCCGTCCCGTTGTAGGCATAAACTGCCACAAGCCTGCTGCGCCCTTGCCCGAAATGGCTTTCGGATTCAGCCCCGACTCTATCACAGGCAAATGCTTTAGTTCCATTGGCAATCCGTAATGGCGCAACGCTTCCTCGAAAAAAGGATTATAATAGCTTGCTCGTGCCAACAAGCAACTTGTAGAACGGCGGCCCTGCTTTACATATCGGTCTATGTATTTCTGCACTTCGGGATTATAAGTGAGGCTCAACGAGCTTGTAACTCTTTTGATAAGACGGCTGATGGCAGCTGCCTCATCTTCCATTTCTATTGGTGATGCAGCAGAATTGAGTTCGTTTTTCTGTCCGTAGAACTTTGTATCGGTGTATTCTACTTCAAGTCCGCCCGCCTTTTCTTCGGCTTTCGGAATATAAATCTGCATGGTTCTGCCACGGTTGTCCTTCACTACTTGGTGTTGTGCGTATGTGGCACAAACACTCATCAATAGCAATGCAATGGCAAATATGTTTCTTTCTTTTATCATTATTCTCTTTTTCGTGGCACTTCAACCTTGTATTTGCTTTCTAAAAAGTCAGGCTGCACCCTATGCCTATTGCCGAACTCTTAAACAAATTAGTCTTGGTGGTAGGTGAATTGCCGTTCATTACAACAGGTGCGATACGCAACGACAAGTCGTCGGAGATGTCGAAGTCGGAAAGCGACGCATCTACGTATGCGTCAATCACCGACAAAGCGTAGACGGCAACGGTGGCAAAAATGCTTAAATCGCGCCATCTGCGATAACGGTCCTTACGCTTTTTAAACAGATTTTGGTAGAAACTCTTGTTCTCTTCCGTTACTTTTGAACCCAAATGCAAGAACTTGTTGTAGCTTTGCGTATTGGGGTCGTCGTCCGTTATGTCTATATAGGCTCTTTGATAGTCGCGATACATCTGGTTGTTCCACGTCATTGCATAGACGCAACCTGCTATTCCACCATAAAATATAGGCAGCTTCCAGTACTTACGGTTATAGATTTGCCCTGCTCCAGGTAATGCAATCGCCAACCATAAAGCCTTTTTTGGCTTCGGACGCCACTTGCTCCAGTCTTTCATCAAGCACATACTGTCTTTGGCTGCTACCTTATTAAGTTTCAAAGCCTTCTCTGCCGAGAGTGAAAAGTCGGTTTCCACCTTACCGTTTTCAGCATTCAATATCGTTATAACGCTGTCTGCCTTGGGATATAAAATCTTTACGGAGTCGTCATAAACTACCTGTGCCCTTGCTGTTGCAGTGCAACCTATCGCCAATAATAACGTTAGCGACAAAGCGTGGAATATATTTTGAAGTTGCTTCACGTAACTTTAAACTATGTTTTCGCTTATTTTTGCAGTTTGTCCATTACTTCCATAATGTGCAGTAACTCCTCTTCGGAAGCAAAAGGTATGCTGATTTTACCTTTACCCTTAGCTCCATAAGTCATCTGCACCTTCGTATTGAAGAAGTTGGAAAGACGCTTTTTCAAGATGTTAAACTCCTCTGGGAGTTTCGATTTAGCCGCAATCTTCTTCTTGGCAGTCTGTATATCCTCGCCATTGTTAAGCTGTTGGCAGAGTTCTTCCACCTTTCGCACGCTAAAAGCGTTCTTCTGAATTTCGTGGAACAGCTTTATTTGCTGCGAAGGACTGTTCAATGAGAGCAACGCACGTGCGTGTCCCATATCTATTTCTTTCTTTTGCAAAGCCATTTGCACCTGTGCAGGAAGTTTCAGTAGGCGTAGATAGTTGGCAACAGCAGCACGACTCTTTCCTACTCGTTCGGCAACTCGCTCTTGTGTCATACCGCTTTTTTCCTGCAAATGCTCGTATGCGAGGGCTATTTCTATGGCGTTCAGGTCTTCGCGCTGTATATTTTCCACCAGCGCAAGCTCCATTACGTTCTCGTCTTTGATAGTACGAATGTAAGCAGGGATAGCTGTAAGCCCTGCCAACTGCGATGCACGCCAACGTCGTTCGCCTGCAATAATCTGGAATTTGCTTTCGTCTAACTGTCTAAGCGTGATGGGTTGCACCAACCCAAGCTGCTTAATGCTGTTCGCAAGTTCCTCTAATGCTATCTGGTCGAACTCTCTTCGTGGCTGATTAGGGTTCGCTTCAATTTGCTCGATGGGCACTTCGTTTATGGTCGAACTGCCTTGCGTACTTACTGTTTCTGTTGAAATCAAAGCATCTAAGCCTCTGCCAAGTGCGTTTGTTTTCGCATTTCTATTGTATTTCTTGTGTACTGCCATTTTTCTATTGATAAGTTTCAAAGGGATAAAATCGTATTCCCTTACTTCTTATTCTTCTCTATAATCTCTTTCGCCAAGGCAAGATGATTCTTTGCACCTGTAGAATCGGCATCGTAAAGAATTACCGGCAAGCCGTGACTTGGGCTTTCAGAGAGTTTCACATTGCGCTGAATAACGGTTTTGAATACCAACTCTTGGAAGTGGCGTTTCACTTCATCGTATATCTGACGTGCCAATCTCAAACGACTGTCGTACATCGTAAGCAAGAAACCTTCTATCTCCAGCTTCGGATTCAACTTGCTCTTTATGATTTTAATCGTGTTCAGCAACTTGCTGATTCCTTCGAGTGCGAAGTATTCGCATTGCACGGGAATGATGACAGAATCGGCTGCTGTCAAGGCGTTTACGGTAATCAGACCCAACGATGGGCTACAATCAATAAGTATATAGTCGTAATCGTTGCGAATAGGAGCTAAGAGTTTCTCCAGTACCTCTTCACGATTATTTATTTGCAGCATCTCTATTTCCGCACCAACAAGGTTGATATGGCTCGGAACAATGTCCATTCCTTCAATATCTGTGGTATAAATGGCATCGCGAACATCAGCGTGGTCGATAATACATTCGTACAACGAGCAATCCACTTCTTTAATATCAACGCCCAAACCGCTTGAAGCATTCGCCTGTGGGTCGGCATCGATAACGAGAACAGACTTCTCAAGCGTTGCCAGCGATGCAGCAAGATTGATGGTAGAGGTTGTTTTTCCTACACCACCCTTTTGGTTTGCCATTGCGATTATTTTTCCCATTTTCTTCTTTTCCTATACTTGTTTTGCCGACAAAGATACATATTTTAAGCGAGAAAGCACTATTTATAAACCTTTTTTCGTATTTTTGCAGGCAAAAGAAAATAAAATTTATGAATTGCAAACGACCTCTTATCCTCATCTCCAACGACGATGGGTATAAGGCTAATGGCATTAAAACATTGGCTTCGTTTCTCTCTGACTTTGCCGAAGTTTTGATTTGTGCCCCAGAGGGACCACGTTCAGGTTTTTCGTGTGCTTTCTCAGCAAGCGACAGCCTGCGTTTAAATCGCCGCAACAACATACCTAACTGTGAAGTATGGTCGTGTACAGGAACTCCTGTAGACTGTGTGAAGATTGCTTTCGAGCAGATTTTAAATGGCAGACGCCCCGATTTGATACTCGGCGGCATTAATCACGGCGACAACTCTTCGGTGAATACGCATTACAGCGGCACAATGGGCATTGCCCGAGAAGGCTGCTTAAAGTACGTTCCTTCCGTTGCTTTCTCGTCGTGCGACTACAACCCAGATGCCAATCTTGAACATCTCCGCAGCTATGTCGTAAAGATAGTAAAGGAAGTGTTGAGCGATGGTTTGCCCAAGGGTGTTTGCCTGAATGTAAACTTCCCTATCCGCGACAGCTTCAAGGGTATCAAAGTCTGTCGAATGGGGTACGGTAGCTGGATAAAAGAAACTCTTCGCTGCGAGCACCCAAGGGGTTTTGACTATTATTGGATGCTGGGCAAATATCGCAACGACGAGCCTTTGGCAACCGATACCGACCGTTGGGCATTGGAAGAAGGCTATGTTTCGGTAACACCAACACGCATCGACATTACCGACTACGATGTGTTGGACAAGCTGAAAGCGTGGGAACAGTAAGTTCAAATACAATTCTCTTTGATTAATATATTAACAATAACCGTCTGAAGAATGAAGTATTATCTGATAGTTGGCGAAGCATCGGGCGATTTGCACGCATCGCGCTTGATGCAATCGCTTAGGAAATTTGACGAAGCGGCAGAGTTTCGCTTCTTCGGTGGCGATTTAATGCAAAACGTTGGCGGTACGTGTGTGCGCCATTACAAGAAACTTGCCTATATGGGATTTGTTCCTGTGCTGTTGCATTTGCCTACTATTATGAAGAATATGAAGTTCTGCAAGGAGGACATTGTGAAGTGGCAGCCCGATGTGGTAATACTTGTAGACTACCCAGGCTTTAATCTGAAGATTGCAAAGTTCGTTCACAAGAATACCAAAATTCCTGTTTATTACTATATTTCACCCAAAATATGGGCGTGGAAAGAGTGGCGTATTCGCGCAATAAAGCGAGATGTGAAAGAGATGTTCTCTATCTTGCCGTTTGAAATCGGCTTCTACGAACGGAAACACAACTATAAAATACACTACGTAGGCAATCCCACAGCCGAAGAAGTTGCCACATTCAAAAGTCAGTACACAGAAACAAAGGAGGAGTTTTGCAGTCGTAACGGTCTAAACGAAAAGCCTATCATTGCCATTTTAGCAGGAAGCAGGAAGCAAGAGATAAAAGACAACCTGCCGTCGATGCTCGAAGCTGCCTCACGCTTTGAAGATTACCAAATGGTAATAGCAGGTGCACCGTCGATAGACATTACTTACTACGATCGATTTATAAGCAAACACGATGCGAAGATTGTAAAAAACAGTACGTACGAACTGCTTTCGCACTCCACAACCGCCCTTGTAACAAGCGGAACGGCAACTTTAGAAACAGCTCTGTTTAATGTTCCACAAGTGGTTTGCTACGAAACACCACTGCCAAACCTTATTCGTTTTGCTTTCAAACACATCATAAAGGTGCGCTTCATATCGTTGGTAAATCTCATTGCCGACAAGGAAGTAGTGCAGGAACTACTTGCCGACCGATTTAAAATAAAGAATATTGCCAATGAACTCTATCGCATTCTACCCGAACAGCCTTATCGCGAGACTATGCTTGCCGAGTATGAACAGATGAAAGAAAAGCTTGGCGACCACATTGCACCCGACAATGCAGCCAACCTGATGGTGTATTTATTAACACGAAAGCAGTAAATGGACTGTCGCTCATTGCTTTTGATATTGAAAGAATGACGCATTTTTAAATTTAGCGCAGCAGAAAAGACTTTCAAAGACATAGTTAAGGAAAATAGTTTTTTATATCAAATACATTTCTTCCACGCTCCCAAGCCTCATCGTCATATAGGTTTGGGAGCGTTTTTTGCATGCTTTACCCTTGCTTGTTCTAACATCTTATATCGTTTTTGCCGAACACTAATAAATTACTTACACGTAAAGAAATATTTATTTACACGTAAAGAAATTATTACTTACACGTAGAAAAATATTTATTTACGTGTAAATAATTTGTGAAACAAAAATTTTGATAAGTTGAAACCGCGTTCAAGGGAAAGAGAGAATATGGTGGAAACGCTATAAAATAGTGAAAACAAACGGCTCTGTGCGCTGCTGAAGAATGCAGTGTACAGAGCCGTTGCTATGAATAGTGGAGGATTTTGAAACGAGTGTGCAGCTGTTTGGGCTTTCTATGCACCCTCGTTTGTGCTTATTGCTTGTTTGCTTTTGCTTTCTTTATGTAGTATCTTACCACGAAATAAACAGCCACTAAGGCAACGATACCTAAGATAACGTATTTTAGATAGTCGTTATACTCTTCTATTTTTGCTGTGAGCTGACTTTCTGGAACAACAGAATGAAGATACCAGCCGAGTATGGCAAGTACACAGTTCCATATTCCTGAACCGATGGTAGTATAAAGCAGGAACTTCCAAAAGGTCATTTTTGACAAGCCTGCAGGTATCGAGATGATTTGTCGGATACCAGGAATAAGTCGCCCTGTAAGGGTTGCTATAACCCCATGGTCGTAGAAATACTTCTCGGCAGTTTTCACTTTGTCTTCGTTCAACAAACAGAGATGCCCGAATTTGCTGTTTGCAAAGTGGTAAATAATAGGTCGTCCGAGATAATAAGCTGCAACATAGTTGGTTGTTGAGCCTGCAACTGCGCCTAATGTGGCAACTATAACCACCCAGAACACGTTAAGATGCCCTGCTGCAGCGTGGTAGGCAGCGGGCGAAACGATGAGCTCGGAAGGGAAAGGGATAACTGTTCCTTCGATATACATACCGAGGAAGATTGTCCAATAATTAAGTGTGTCTAAGAGAGACGAAAACCAATGCATTTTAAAATATTTCTTTTAATAATATAATTCTGTATTTATGAAACTGTCGCTTGTTCTGTTTGTGGGGTGTCGGCAATATTTCTCAGCCAACCGCCACGGTAAATCCGTATCAAGAACATAGAACCACGGAACGTAAGTTCTACTGCCATTGCAAACCAAACACCACGCAAGCCATAGGTGGAAGCGAGGGCATAAGCCAGCGTAAGGCGCACGAACCACATAGAGCCAAGGTTGATTAGCGATGGTTTGAACGTGTCGCCAGCACCAACACATACGCTATAAGCTACGATGGCTGCAGCAAAGAATGGTTCGGCAAAGGCTTCGATGCGCAGAACGGCAACACCCAACTCTCTGATTTCGGGCACAGGCGAGAGCATTCCTATCATTTCGGGAGCGAAGATGTACATAACCACGCCCATAAACGCCATAACTGCCATACCGATGAAGATTGTCATATAGGCAAAACTCTTGCAAAGTTCTTTCCGTTTCGCTCCGACACTTTGTCCGACAAGCGTCGTTGCTGCTTCAGCAATACCGTAACCTGGCATATAACACAGGCTTTCGGCTGTTACGGCAAACGAATTTGCAGCAATAGCAAAGTTGCCCAAGGGTGCGACAATCATAGTAGAAACCACCTGTGCACCATTCATCAGAAGGTATTGCATCGCCATAGGCGCACCTATCTTTACAGCGTGGACGATGTAATCCCACACCCATACGAAACGTTTGGTGTCGAGTTTCCACGCCAATATAGGACTGCGGAAGATGGCAAAATAGATTAAAGGAATGGCAGCTACGACAAACGACAGTAGCGTACCGATGGCAGCACCTTTGACTCCTAAGCCTAATCCGAACATTTCAAACTGAAATCCCAATACGGTAAGGGTGCGCGTAGGAAAGATTAAGATGAAGTTGAAGACCACGTCCATAACGCACATCAACACGGAGATAAGGCTTGGGTGGCGCATATCGCCCGACACTTTCAACATTGCAGCCGATAAATACTCTACCAAATGCACTGGCACTGCAAACGAAAAGATGAGAAAGTAGATGGAAGCGTCGTGCTGAATGTCGGCACCACCGCCCAACCAACGGGGCAACGGCGTAGCCAACAGTGCGGCAACAGCCATCAGTATAAAGCTGAAAGCCAAACCAAAGATATATCCGTGCCGCATTACGGCGCGCGCTTTCTCGAAGTCGTTGGCTCCAATGAAATGTGCGGCTTGCACCGAAAAGCCCATTCCGCCCGCTGCAACCAACGAGCCAAAGAGCCACGTGGCAGGTTCTACCAATCCGATTGAAGCCGAAGCGGTTGCTCCCAACGAACCTACCATCGAGGCGTCGATGTAGAACATCATAACAGCAGTAACCTGTGCGAGAATGGACGGAATACTTAATTGGACGATGAGATTTAATTTCTCGCCCATCGTCATAGAATTACCGTTCCTGATTTTCTCTAAGAGCGCATCGGTTACAGTCTTGCTGAACACCATAATATATAAGGTAGGGTTGTGAAGGCAGACAATATGCCCACCGTAAGTCTTCGCTAAGAGCTGGCTGGTATGTCCTTAAATAATATCGGGAACTTTTGTTCCTGCTCTGTAATAAGAGTGCAGACGCAAATCGAAAATCAAGTTGGAATAAGCTGGAATAGCTCCATTCTTCCTAGCACCGTAGCCTAACTGGTAAGGAATGTAAACCACCCAATGGTCGCCGATGTGCATTTTCTGCAAAGCAGTAGCAAATCCATCAATAACAGCACCTTTAGCTCCGCCCACCAAAAGCTGGGCTGGGCGTGATGTCTTAGGGTTGAATACCAAGCCATTGCCGCCCCAACTGCTGTCGAAAACTACTCCTGCAGTGTAAGTTGGCGAAGGTATGAGGCGTCCTTGATAGTGAACAAGCACCGAGTCGGTGAACAATGGTGAGCCCGAACCTGTTCCTTTCTCTAACTCGTGAACAATAATGTAGTTCTCGGGTGCATAGTCTTTTGTTCCTTCATTTACTGTTTGTCCCTGATAAGTATAATTTAAGATGAGCTTCCAAGACGTGTCGCCATTGGCAATCTTTTGCTTTGTTGTGTTGTAAAGGTTTGTCCAATACGTCGTATTCTTGGATTTCCAGTTGGCAAACTCTTCGTTTTCCTTTTCATCTTCCGAACAAGAAGAGAGCAAACCAACCGAAAACATAGCTGCAAACAGCAAAGTTGCAGAGAAGAAGAGGCTTTGCAAGCGCATTCTTAATTCGTTTTTATTTTGCATAATTCTATTCTACTGTAAATATAGTCTTATTCTTTTACGTCGAGTTTCTTCAACAGTGAAGTTATAGAAACACGGTCTTCAATGATTTCACGTAGCTTTGCAACAGGCACACGCTCTTGTTTCATAGAGTCGCGATAGCGCAGAGTAACTGTGTTATCGGTAAGCGTGTCGCCATCAACGGTAACGCAGAAAGGCGTACCAATGGCATCTTGGCGACGATAACGCTTGCCAATAGAGTCCTTTGCCTCGATGGTGGTGTTGAAGTGGAACTTCAAATCGTCCACAATCTCTTGTGCTTTCTCTGGCAGACCGTCCTTGTTTACCAACGGAAGCACTGCACACTTAACAGGAGCCAACGGTTCTGGCAAGCTCAAAACGATGCGGCTCGAACCATTTTCAAGCTGTTCTTCGGTGTAGCTGTGGCACATAATGCTCAAGAACATACGGTCTACGCCGATAGAAGTCTCAACAACGTAAGGTGTGTAGTTCTCATTGCGTTCTGGGTCAAAGTACTTTATCTGTCTGCCCGAGTACTTTTCGTGTTGTGAAAGGTCGAAATCGGTGCGCGAGTGGATACCTTCTACTTCCTTGAAACCGAATGGCATATGGAACTCGATGTCGGTTGCAGCATTTGCATAGTGCGCCAACTTCTCGTGGTCGTGATAGCGATAGTTCTCGTTACCCATACCAAGAGCCTGGTGCCACGCCAAACGATACTGCTTCCAATAGTTGAACCATTCCATTTCCGTGCCCGGTTGGCAGAAGAACTGCATTTCCATTTGTTCAAATTCGCGCATACGGAACACGAATTGGCGCGCTACAATCTCGTTACGGAAAGCCTTTCCAATCTGTGCGATACCGAACGGCAGTTTCATACGACCGGTCTTCTGAACATTCAAGAAATTAACAAAGATACCCTGTGCTGTCTCTGGACGCAGATAAATCGTGCTTGATGAATCGGCAGAAGCACCCATTTCGGTTGAGAACATAAGATTAAATTGGCGCACATCGGTCCAGTTCTTTGTTCCGCTAATAGGGTCTACGATACCTTCATCAAGTATGATTTGCTTCAATTCCTCAAGGTTTGAAGCCTCCATCGCATTGGCAAAGCGTGTGTGAAGTTCATCGTACTTACGCTGATACTCCAATACGCGGGGATTGGTGGCACGGAATTGCGCCTCATCGAAGCTGTCGCCAAATTTCTTTGCAGCCTTGGCGATTTCCTTATCCATCTTTTCTTCGTACTTGCCGAGCTGGTCTTCTATCAGCACATCGGCTCTGTAACGTTTCTTAGAGTCGCGATTGTCAATCAAAGGGTCGTTGAAAGCATCAACGTGGCCGCTTGCTTTCCATATCGTAGGGTGCATAAAGATAGACGAATCAATGCCAACGATGTTGTTGTGGAGCAACACCATTGACTGCCACCAATACTGCTTGATGTTGTTTTTAAGTTCTACACCGTTCTGACCGTAGTCGTAAACCGCTGCAAGACCATCGTATATATCACTACTTGGAAAAACAAAACCATATTCTTTGCAATGGCTTACTATCTTTTTGAATGTATCCTCTTGTGCCATAATATATTTCTTTTATCTTTGTTTATTCGGAATTTGGCACAAAGTTACGGCTTTTTAACGGAATAAGGGAACTAAAAGTTGTGAAAGTTTGCGAAAGAATGACGTTATAATTAATTCGTAGAGTCAACCAGCAAGTGCAAAATTATTATATTTTTCTGTAGAACTCGCATTTTGGTGTTTGGATATTTAGGTCTTCTGTTTATTTTCTTCTGTATGGTCGCAATCTTTTTGTCTGTGAAATCATCGAAGTTTGCTTTCTTTGGTATGTATTGCCTGATGAGCTTATTTGTGTTTTCAATGTTCCCTTTCTTGCTTCCTTTTCTGTTTAGATACGTATAAAATCATATTTAGATGCCTACAAAATCATAATTCTATACGCATTCTATCGAATTATCTAAGCTTTGAGAAAAATTTATCAAAGCTTAGATAAATTATTATCACAGTTCTGATAAATTTTTCTCAAAGCTTAAATAATTCTATTTTCTACGTACAAAGATAATACAATCCCCTAAGAAAAAGAAGAAAACAAGCAGGGGAAATAACATCAACTCCGTTCAGATTCATTATGGCTTCCTTTCACCTATAATAAATAGATGTTTGTTTCGCTGCTCTAATTTGCATATTTCGAGTTTTCTTCGTACCTTTGAGCCTCAAAAATAGAGACAATCCAACTGTTTATGGACGACGATAAGATAATTGAAAACAACGAGGGTGAAAACCCACTGAACGAAGAAACAACGGGCAATAACGGCAATATGGCAGACACAGAAAGCGATGAAGAAGTGTTTGCCGATGCTGAAATGACGGACGAAGACGAAGCGGACGAGTTGCGAAACGACTATGTTCCAACCGACAGATTCGATGCTTCGGCTGTCAAGCACCTATCAGGAATGTATAAAAACTGGTTCTTGGATTACGCAAGTTATGTAATCTTAGAACGTGCCGTGCCCCATATTGACGATGGATTGAAGCCTGTTCAACGCCGTATTCTCCACTCTATGAAGCGAATGGACGACGGACGATACAACAAGGTTGCCAATATTGCAGGCCATACGATGCAGTTTCACCCACATGGCGATGCTTCTATCTGCGACGCTCTCGTACAGATGGGACAGAAAGACCTGCTCATCGACACGCAAGGAAACTGGGGAAACATCTTCACTGGCGACCGTGCTGCAGCTCCCCGATACATCGAATCGCGTCTGTCCAAGTTTGCATTGGAGACCATTTTCAACCCTAAGACCACCGAATGGCAGCAATCTTATGATGGAAGAAATAAAGAACCCGTTACCCTACCTGCCAAATTTCCATTGCTGTTGGCGCAAGGTGCAGAAGGCATAGCTGTTGGATTGTCGTCTAAAATCCTTCCGCACAATATGGCAGAAATATGCGATGCCGCTGTAAGCTATCTACGCGGAAAGAAGTTTGAGCTTTATCCAGACTTCCCAACAGGCGGCAGCATCGACATTTCAAAGTACAACGACGGACAGCGGGGCGGTTCCTTGAAGGTGCGTGCCAAGGTTGAGAAGATTGACAACAAGACGCTTGTCATTCGCGAAATACCTTTCACCAAGACTGCAAGTTCGCTTCAAGAGTCGATTACCAAAGCTGTTGAAAAGGGAAAAATAAAGATACGCAAGGTAGAAGATATGACGGCGTCGGAAGTGGAGATACAATTACACCTGACACCAGGCACTTCGAGCGACAAGACAATGGACGCTTTGTACGCCTTTACCGACTGCGAGATTTCCATTTCGCCCAACTGTTGTGTCATTGCCGATAACAAACCGCAGTTCCTGACCGTGTCTGACGTACTGAAACATTCGGTAGACCACACGCAAGCACTGTTGCGCAGGGAACTCGAAATAAGGAAGGGCGAGTTGGAAGAACAGCTTTTCTTCAACTCGTTAGAACGCATATTCATAGAGGAACGCATCTATAAGGAACAGAAGTTCGAGACTTCTAAAACAATGGACGAGGTGGTTGCTTTCGTCAATTCCAAGTTAGAACCTTTTAAAAAGGACTTCATTCGTGAAGTGAAACGCGAGGACATACTCCGCTTGCTCGAGATAAAGATGCAGCGCATTCTTAAATTCAACAAGGACAAAGCCGACGAATTAATCCAAAAGATAGAAGCCGAGATAGCCGAAATAGACAAAGACCTCAGCGAAATGGTGCGTGTAACCATCGAATGGTTCAAGCATTTGAAGGCAAAATACGGCAAGGACTACCCACGCCGAACGGAGATAAAGAGTTTCGATACCATTGTCGCTGCAAAGGTAGTAGACGCCAACGAGAAGCTATACATCGACCGAAAGGGTGGCTTCATAGGCACCGACTTGAAGAAAGCAGAGTTCGTTCAGAACTGTTCCGACCTTGACGATGTCATCGTTTTCTTCCGCGACGGCAAGTATCGCATCATTCATATTGCCGACAAAGTATTTGTCGGAAAGGGCGTTATGCACGTGCAAGTGTTCAAGCGCAACGACCGCCGTACCATTTACAATGCGGTTTATCGCGACGGCGAAAAAGGTCCTTACTACATAAAGCGTTTCAACGTGGTTTCCATTACCCGCGACAGGGATTACGACCTTACGCAAGGAAAGCCGGGTTCGAGAGTGTTTTACTTTACTGCTAACCCGAACGGAGAAGCCGAAACCATCAAGATTATATTGAAAGACCAACCTGGCAGGGCACGATTGATGCGCTATTTCGAGCGCGATTTCTCCAATGTGCTTATCAAATCGAAGACTGCCCGCGGCGTGTTGCTTACGAAAGAAACTGTAGACCGTGTATCTTTGAAAGCACACGGAGTATCTACCTTGGGTGGCAGAAAGGTGTGGTTCGATGCCGATGTCAATCGTATCAACTACGAAGAGCAGGGTCGTTTGTTGGGCGAATTTAACGATAAGGACACCATTCTTGTAGTTCTCAACAATGGAGAGTTCTACACTACCAACTTCGATGCAGCCAACCACTACGAGGATAACATCTTCCGCATCGAGAAATTCAACCCCGAAAAGCCGTGGACAGCGGTGGTTTACGATGCCGACAACAACGGTTATCCCTACTTAAAGCGTTTCTGTATGGAAAATTCGACACGCCATCAGAGTGTGATTGGCGACAATCCGAAGTCCAAACTCGTATTCCTGACCGACGATGCCTACCCTCGTGCAGAGATAACGTACGGCGGAAGCGATGCAGCACGTGGCACGGAAGTGATAGATGCCGAAGAGTTTGTGGGCGTAAAAGGCTTCAAGGCAAAGGGCAAACGTCTTACAACCTTCAAAGTAAGCAAGATTAAACAACTCGAGCCCATTCGTTTCCCAGAATCGGAAGAGGCTGAAGAAATCGAAACAGTAGAACCTACGGAAGCCGAAACGATAGAAGAACAGCCTGCAAAGCAAGCTGAACCCGAAGCACAAGCACCGTCGGAACCTGTCGCAAAGGCTGAAAAACCGAAGGAAGACAACGGCGGAGAGCAACAATTGAGTCTGCAATTCTTTGATAATTAAAGTTATTATGGTGTTGAAGAAAGTACTCCTTGCCTTTTCATTGTTGCTATACGGTGTTGCTGTTGATGCGCAAGACACGCTGTGTTCCAAGAAGATTATTACGAAAGCGCAGCTTGTTGGCATTGGGCACGTTAATCAATTAGACACCTATCTCTCGCCAAGCGAATACACAGGCAGCGAGCTGCGCTATGTTTCGCATACGCTACGTGATAACGGCACGCCCATTTTGCGTGAGATTATCCACCAAGCACACCTGTCCTACACGCACAACGCTTCGGAGAAAAACAACAATATAGGCGGACTGTATAACTTTCAGTACAACCTGCACTACACTTTTGGCAAATGGACTGTGGGCTATGGCACACTCGCAGCAACGATTGGCGGCGGCATCGATGCCAACTTAGGCTTTCTATACAATATGCGCAATGGAAACAACCCTGCACAAGCGTATCTGAACGTGAATCTGTCGCCGTCGGCTTCGGCTGCCTATGCGTTCCGTTTGTGGGGCAAGCCCTTCCAAGTTCGATACGAAGTGCAAGCTCCGCTCGTAGGTTTGATGTTTGCACCTAACTTCGGACAAAGCTACTACGAAATATTTTCAAAGGGCGACTACGACCACAATATCGTGCCCACCACCCTTGTTTCCGCTCCCTCGCTTCGGCAAATGCTTATCCTCGATTTTACTTTGCACCACACCACGTTGCGCCTTGGCTATCTGGGCGACTTTCAGCAAGCACGCATAAACGGTTTGAAATACCACACGTGGAGTAACCTTCTTGTGGTAGGCATCGTGCGAAAGTTCTCTATTTCAAAGATTATTCCGTAATGAAAAAGTATAAACGCCCCTTCCGCCACACAGCTTTTGTGCTTGCATACACATTATTTATAATGTCGTTCCTCTCATCTTGCGTTACCAACGACGAATACCCGAACACCGTTCAGGGCAATGCCGAGGCACTTTGGAAGATACTCGACGAGCACTATTGTTTCTTTGAGCAGAAAGGAATAGACTGGAATGCAGTGCGAGAAAAGTACTTGAAGCAGTTCGACAATTCGATGACAGAACGCCAACAGTTTGAAGTTATGGCAAATATGCTGTCCGAACTGAAAGACGGACACGTGAATCTATACACCTCTTTCAACGCTGCGCGCTATTGGTCGTGGCGCGAAGACTATCCGCAGAACTATTCCGACTCGCTCTTGCGTAAATACCTGAAAACCGATTACTTGATAGCGAGCGGATTGGACTATACCATTCTCGACGACAACATTGGCTATTTGCGCTGCGAAAGTTTCCAACGTGGAATAGGTGCGGGCAACCTCAACGACATTCTTCTCTACTTCCAACCTTGCAGAGCCCTTATCATAGATGTGCGAAACAATGGCGGAGGTGCACTCAACAATGCGGAGGAACTGGCTGCAAGATTCACCAACAAGTCGGTACTTGTAGGCTATATGCAACACAAAACGGGAAAAGGGCACAGCGACTTTTCGCCCATGAAGCAGCAAATCTTAAAGCCTGGGAAAGGCATACGTTGGCAAAAGCCTGTGTTCGTGCTGACGAACCGCAGCGTTTTCTCGGCTGCCAACGAGTTTGTAAAGTATATGCGCTGTTTCCCAAATGTGAAAACGGTGGGCGACCGCACTGGCGGAGGAGCAGGATTGCCTTTCTCTGCCGAGCTTCCTAATGGTTGGTCGGTGCGCTTTTCAGCTTGTCCGATGTACGACAAGGACAAGCAAATGACCGAATTTGGCATAGACCCAGACTATAAGGTAGACCTTACTTCCGAAGATTTCCAACGTGGCAAAGACACCATCATAGAGTTTGCACGCCACCTTATATAATAATAAGGTGAGCCATTTTCACGAAACAGTCGATGCGTTTTCAGGGTATTGATTATCCTTTTTCTGCTTGTTGCAGTTGCTGAAAACACCACTGATTTTGTAAAAATAATTTGCAAGGAAATTGATAATTTCGATTTGACATTGCGAAAGCGGCTGTTTTGCGATGCAAAAGAGCCACTTTTACCGTGCAAAACCTACGCTTTTACAATGCAAAACAATAGGTTTTATAACACGTTGGTAACAAGATAGTTACACAACAGCTACGCTTGTGAAAAATATTTACAGCTTTATGGGCTTCTTTTCATTCATTAAGCGAGTTATTCCCATTAAACTTCTACATTTCCATTTTTACATTCTTCCAACAAGTCCGTGTAGATTTTCGTCAATGCGGAGTTCTCTGCACGAAAGTCGTTGCAATTTCTCTATGGTCTGCAATATTGCTATCTGCGGTTTGCAATACCATTGCACAATGTTTCAAAAATGTGCGATTATGTATTTTTAAGTATAAAAACATCGTCAAAAAGTTGGTAGTAAGATATAAAATTCATACTTTTGGCAACAATTAACAACTAATTGTCATCAGTTAACGCTAATAATTTTTAAAAAGAAGAACAAACAAATGAAAACAGATTTTGAGATTGCTCACGAGGCAAAACTTGAATTAATTGATAGTATTGCAAAGAAAGCAAATATTCCAGCAGACGAATTTGAACCATTTGGCAAGCACATTGCTAAAGTTCCTTATCAACTTATCGATGATGAAAAGGTAAAGAAGTCGAAGCTGATTCTTGTTACTGCCATCACTCCAACAAAGGCGGGTATCGGTAAAACCACCGTTAGCGTAGGTTTGGCACTTGGTATGAACCGCATTGGCAAGAATGCCATACCTGCCCTTCGCGAACCTTCGCTCGGCCCTTGCTTCGGTATGAAAGGTGGAGCTGCAGGCGGTGGCTATGCGCAAGTGTTGCCAATGGAGAAAATCAACCTCCATTTCACAGGCGACTTCCACGCCATCACTTCGGCTAACAATATGATTTCTGCAATGTTGGACAACTATTTGTACCAGCATCAGGACGATGGCTTCGGTATGAAAGAAATATGGTGGCGTCGTGTTTTAGACGTAAACGACCGCAATCTGCGCACCGTCATCACGGGTTTGGGCAGCCGCACCGATGGCTTGCTTAGCGAAAGCGGTTTCGATATTACACCTGCATCGGAGATTATGGCTATTCTCTGCTTGGCTTCTGACGAAGAAGACTTGCATCGCCGCCTCGATAACATTATCCTCGGTATCACACTTGAAAACAAACCGCTCTACTTGCGCGAACTGAATGTTACAGGTTCTATCGTTGCACTCTTACACGAAGCTATCAATCCAAACCTTGTACAGACCATCGAAAATACACCGGCGTTTATACACGGTGGCCCATTTGCCAACATTGCACACGGTTGCAACAGCGTTTTGGCAACCAAGATGGCTATGAGCTGCTCTGATTACTGTATTACAGAGGCTGGCTTCGGTGCCGATTTGGGCGCAGAGAAGTTCTTGGACATTAAGTGTCGCAAGGCAGGAATCTCTCCAGTGCTTACAGTTCTCGTTGCTACTGCACAGGCTTTGAAGATGCACGGAGGTATCGATGTTGCAGAAATCAGCAAGCCAAACGTAGAAGGCTTGAAGGCAGGTCTTCCTAACTTGGACAAGCACATCGCCAACTTGAAGGCATTCGGACAAACCGTTGTGGTTTGCTTGAACCGCTTTGCCACCGACACCGACGAAGAATTGGCACTCGTAAAAGCACATTGCGAGGCACAGGGCGTAGGTTTTGCCATCAATACAGCCTTCGGCGAAGGTGGAAAGGGCGCAGAAGAATTGGCACATCTGGTAGTCGATACCATCGAAAAGAACCCATCTGCACCGCTGAACTTCGTTTACGATGAGAACGACGATGTTGTTACAAAGGTTGAAAAGATAGCGAAGAAGGTTTACGGAGCAGGCAAAGTGGTGCTTCGCCCTGCCGCTAAACGAGACTTGCAGCGCATTAAGGAACTCGGTTTCGAGAACTTCCCCGTATGTATTGCGAAGACACAGTACTCGTTCTCTGAAGATGCAAAGGCTTACGGAGTACCAACCGACTTCACCATTACCATTCGCGACTTTGTCATCAACGCTGGTGCAGGTATGATTGTAGCCATTGCTGGTACCATAATGCGTATGCCTGGTTTGCCGAAAAAACCACAGGCAGAGAATATCCACGTAGTGAATGGCGTAATAGAAGGCTTGTCATAAAGCATTATCCATAACTTGCGAGCCTCGGAGAACGTTGATGTTCTTCGAGGCTTTTTTCTGTCTTGCAGCCTTGTCTGCCTACGATTGGCAATAGAGATGATAAGTAAGGCTAATTCTTAAAAATGTTTTTTTTATCTCTATATATTATGTAGTTAGGCAAAATTTAAGTACCTTTGCGCCTCGAAGTGGGTAGACGTTCTATCGTTCTGCCTTTGAAACTTATACATTTGATAATTAAACAATAAACATATAATACTTCAAAGATGAAAATTTCATTTGAAACCCCCGACAAACTGAATGGTCTTTTGACTATTGTTGTCGAAGAAGCTGATTACAAGGAAGAAGTTGAGAAGGCACTCAAAGACTATCGCAAGCGTGCTAACATTCCTGGTTTCCGTCCGGGGCAAGTGCCAATGGGTTTGCTGAAACGCCAAGTTGGTCCACAGGTAAAGATGGACGCCATTAATAAAATCTTGGGTGAAAACCTTCAGAAATATATTGTAGACAACAAAATCCATATGCTCGGACAGCCTATGGCTTCTGAAACACAAGAAGCAGTAGAGCTTGAAAAGCCAGCTCCTTACACCTTCAAGTTCGACATTGCCGTTGCACCAGAATTCAATATCGAGCTTACAAACAAGGATACCATTGACTACTACGAAATAAAGGTAGACGATAAACTCATCGACCAGCAAGTGGAAATGTTCGCAAATCGTGCAGGACATTACGACAAGGCTGAAGAATTTGAGCCTGAAAAGCGCGATATGCTTAAGGGAGACATTCGTGAGCTTGACGCAAACGGCAACACACTCGAAGGTGGTATCACCGTAGAAGGTGCTGTGATGATGCCTCAATACATCAAGGTAGATGACCAAAAGAAACTCTTCGACGGCAGTAAGCTGGGCGATATTATCACTTTCAACCCACGCAAGGCTTACCCTGAAGGCGACGCAGAGATTGCTTCGTTGCTGAAGATTGACCGCAAGGAGGTTGAAAACCACACTGGCGACTTCTCATATCAGATTACTGAAATCTCTCGCTTCGTGAATGCAGAGAACAACAAGGAACTTTGGGACAGCGTTTACGGTGCTGAAGCAAACATCAACGACGAGGCTGCATTCCGTGCTGCTATCGCTGAAGGCATCAGCAAGCAACTTGAAAGAGATTCAGACTACAAGTTTATGCAAGACTTGCGTGCATACGCAGACAAGAAAGTGGGCGACCTCCAGTTCCCAGACGCATTGTTGAAGCGTGTTATGCTTGCCAACAACGAAGACAAGGGTGCTGAATTTGTAGAAAAGAACTACGAGCCAAGCATCAAGGAACTTAAGTGGCACCTCGTTAGAGACCAGATTGCAAAGGCTAACAACATTCAGGTTGAAGACGCCGACATACGCGAAAGTGCTGCACAAATGGCACGTGCGCAGTTTGCACAATACGGTATGAACAACGTTCCTGACGAATACGTGAACAACTATGTTGAAGAAATGATGAAGAAGCGCGAGAACATCGACTCATTCATTGAGGCTGCGCTCGACCGTAAGCTCTCTGTGGCATTGAAATCTGTTGTCAAGTTGAAGAAGAAGTCTGTTTCTCTCGACGAGTTCAATAAGCTTATGATGCCTGCAGAAGAGGCTGCAGCAGAAAAGCCAGCAAAGGCAAAGAGAACCAAGAAGGCTGACAAAGCTGAAAAGGAAGACAAGTAAAACAATGCCTACAAACCATTAATGCTTGTGCCTTGCACAGCAAATAATGGATATAGAATAATAAAAGCAATATCCTTTCCACAAACTTTCAATCGAGAAGGCCGTTGGAAAGGATATTGCTTTTTTATGTTTTATAAAGCGGTGTCCAACCTTTTAAATAATAGGACTCATGTTTTTACAATGCACATCGGCAGGTAAGGGCGTGATTCGTCACGTTCCTGACACCGAAGAAAAATCGTTGTGAATATGAGAAACGAGATGACTCACACCCCTATATTGAAGCGGTGGTTTTGTAAAGATAATTCGTTAAGAAAACGGTAATTTCGATTTGACGTTGCAAAAGCGTAGGTTTTGCAAGGCAAAAGAGCCGCTTTTACCGTGCAAAAGCGGCTCTTTTACAATGCGAAACAATAGGTTTTATAACACACTGATAATAAAACGGTTACACAATAGCTACGCTTGTGAAAAATATTTACACCATTTTTATCTTTTTTCCGTTTATAAAATACAGAATACAAGCGAAGCAGAAAGATGCCTGAAAGGACAAGCTTATTCAGATAAAGTAAAACCATTTGCCCGCCCCCTGCCAATCTATCAACTACCCGAAATACGGCTTGCACAGTTCTCTTTCTATCAAAAGAGCGAAAAAACTACAATCGGTAGAATTAAAAAAGTAGTTTTTTATTGAGTAATTGCCATTTTTTTCTTATCTTTGTGTTAGAATACACAAGACGCCCGCTTTTGCAATGGCACAGTCTTTGTATTTAAGGCAATAAACAAAAGCAGCATATTCGCTTTTTGTTATTGTCTAATTAAAATAATATAAGGATACAAAATGAACGATTTTAGAAAGTATGCAACCCAACATTTGGGCATAAACGGTATGGTGTTAGACGAGGTTACAAGTATGCAAAACCAGTATCTTAACCCATATATATTGGAAGAACGCCAGTTGAACGTAACACAGATGGACGTGTTCTCGCGTTTAATGATGGACCGTATCATCTTCCTCGGCACACAAATTGACGACTATACTGCCAACACACTGCAGGCACAGCTTCTTTATTTAGACTCTGTAGACCCTGGGAAAGACATTTCCATCTACATCAACTCGCCCGGTGGAAGCGTAACGGCAGGACTTGGCATCTACGATACTATGCAGTTCATTTCCAGCGATGTAGCTACCATCTGCACAGGTATGGCAGCTTCTATGGCAGCCGTATTGCTTGTAGCGGGTCAGGAGGGCAAGCGTTCGGCATTGCCGCATAGCCGCGTTATGATACACCAGCCACTCGGAGGTGTGCAAGGTCAGGCTTCAGACATCGAAATCGAGGCAAAAGAGATAATGAAGTTCAAGAAAGAACTCTACACCATTATCAGCAACCACTCTCACCAGACCTACGAAAAGGTGTGGAACGATAGCGACCGCAACTACTGGATGACGGCTGAGGAAGCTAAGGATTATGGTATGATAGACCAAGTATTAATCAGAAAGAAGTAAACAATGCCTCAGAAGAAATGTAGTTTTTGCGGAAGGAGCGAGAACGAAGTACGGCTTCTCATCACAGGACTCACAGGTTACATCTGCGAAGACTGTGCGCAGCAAGCCAACAATATCGTTGTAGAGTCTGGAGTATTGGGCAAACAAAGTTCAGATGTCGCCGATATTGATATGAACAAGGTACCCAAACCAAAAGAAATAAAGGCTTATCTTGATGAATATATCATCGGTCAGGACGAAGCGAAACGCTATCTCGCCGTATCGGTTTACAACCATTACAAGCGATTGCAGCAGCCAAAGGACGACGACGGCATAGAAGTAGAGAAGAGCAACATCATTATGGTAGGTTCAACAGGTACGGGAAAAACCCTCTTGGCACGCACCATAGCCAAGTTGCTGAACGTTCCCTTCACCATTGTCGATGCTACCGTGTTCACCGAAGCAGGTTATGTGGGCGAAGATGTGGAGAGTATTCTCTCTCGCTTGCTGCAGGTAGCCGACTACAATGTGGCTGCTGCTGAACGAGGAATTGTATTCATCGACGAGATAGACAAGATAGCACGAAAGAGCGACAACCCAAGCATTACACGCGATGTAAGTGGCGAAGGTGTGCAGCAAGGACTGCTGAAGCTGCTCGAAGGCACAATGGTGAACGTTCCACCAAAGGGCGGACGCAAGCACCCAGACCAAGATTACATTCACGTAGATACGCGAAACATTCTCTTTATCTGCGGTGGCGCATTCGACGGCATAGAACGCAAGATAGCACAACGCCTCAACACGCACGTCGTAGGCTACAACTCGGTGCAGAATGTGGCGAAAATAGACAAGAAGGACTTAATGAAGTATGTGCTTCCGCAAGACTTACGCTCGTTCGGACTTATCCCCGAAATCATCGGACGTCTGCCTGTGCTTACCTATCTCGACCCATTGGACAAGGAAGCACTGCGCAAAATACTTGTCGAACCAAAGAACTCGATTGTCAAGCAATACATAAAACTCTTCAAAATGGACGGCATTAGCCTTACATTTACTGAAGAATCGCTCGACTATATCGTTGATAAGGCTGTGGAATACAAATTGGGCGCACGTGGACTTCGCTCTATTGTCGAGGCAGTTATGATGGACACGATGTTTGAACTGCCTTCAAAGAAAGTGAAGAAGTACGAGGTAACAGCCCAATATGCACAACAACAATTGGACAAAGCGAAGCTCAACAAACTCGAAACAGCCTGAACCCCACACAAACGTTGCATTCATTCCAACACAATGGTGTGGGTGCGACGACAACAAACCTACCTTTCTATATAAGGGACACTAAACTATTAACATGGCAAAAGAAGTCAATCTCACAGAAAAGCTAAAGCACTTTTTCGGCTTTGATAAATTCAAAGGTGCACAAGAGGCTATTATCCGCAACGTGTTAGAGGGCAACGACACCTTCGTGTTGATGCCTACGGGTGGCGGTAAGAGCCTTTGCTACCAATTGCCTTCACTCATAATGGAAGGCACGGCAATCGTTATTTCCCCTTTGATAGCATTGATGAAAAATCAAGTAGATGTCATTAATGGTATCAGCGAGGAAGATGGCGTGGCGCATTATCTGAACTCTTCGTTGAAGAAAACAGAGATTGACAACGTTAAAGCCGATATTCAAAGCGGTAAGACAAAGCTACTTTATGTTGCACCGGAATCGCTAAACAAAGAAGACAGCATAGAGTTCTTCAAGACAGTGAAGGTCAGTTTCTATGCCATAGACGAGGCGCACTGTATCTCGGAGTGGGGACACGACTTCCGACCAGAGTACCGTAAGATACGACAAGCCGTAGACCAGATTGGCAAAGCCCCGATAATAGCCCTTACTGCCACAGCTACCGACAAGGTGCGCACAGATATTGTGAAGAGTTTGGGCATCGAAGACTGTGCCGAATTCAAGAGTTCGTTCAACCGTCCTAACCTTTACTACGAGGTACGACCCAAGAAGAACGAGGAAGATACCAATCGGCAGATTATCAAATTCATCAAGCAGAACCTCGGCAAGAGCGGTATCATCTACTGTCTTTCACGCAAAAAGGTGGAAGAACTGGCTGCCGTGCTGCAAGCCAACGAAATAAAGGCAGAACCGTATCACGCTGGTCTCGATTCGGAAACGCGCTCAAAGACGCAAGACGACTTCCTGATGGAGAACATCGACGTCATTGTTGCAACCATTGCCTTCGGTATGGGCATCGACAAACCCGATGTTCGCTTCGTTATCCACTACGATATTCCGAAAAGTTTGGAAGGCTATTACCAAGAGACAGGGCGTGCTGGACGCGACGGAGAAGAAGGCAAATGTATTGTTTTCTACTCGAAAAACGACCTCAAGAAGCTCGAAAACTTTATGGAAGGCAAGCCCGTTGCCGAGCAAGACATAGGCAGACAGCTGCTGCAAGAGACCGAAACATACGCCGAATCGTCGGTTTGCCGCCGCAAACTGCTGCTCCACTACTTCGGCGAAGAATATCCGAAAGACAATTGCGGTATGTGCGACAACTGTTTGCACCCTAAAGAAAAGATAGAAGCCCAGCAACCATTGTCCATCGTATTGCAAGCGGTGAAGGCATTGAAGGAGAATTTCCGCCAAGAATATGTTATCGACTTTGTCAAAGGTCGTGGTACTGACGACATAAGAGACCACAAGCACAACCTTCTCGAAGAGTTCGGACTCGGCGAAAAAGAAGACCCGAAGGTGTGGAATCCTGTCATTCGCCAAGCTATGTTGGACGGTTTTCTGAAGAAAGACGTAGAGAACTACGGCTTACTGAAGCTCACGGCAGCAGGCAAACGCTTCTTAAAGAACCCACAATCGTTTATGATTGTAATGGACAAAGAGTTCAAAACCGACGAAATAGACGAAAGTATGGTAGGTGGAACAAGCGTTGCCGACCCTGAACTCTACGCAATGCTGAAGGACCTGCGCAAGCATTTGGCACGCAAACTGGGCATTCCAGCCTACGTTATCTTCCAAGACCCATCGTTAGACCAAATGGCTATGATGTATCCCATTACCGAACAGGAGCTGCAAAATATACAGGGCGTAGGCGTGGGCAAGGCAAAACGCTACGGAGAAGAGTTCTGCAAGCTCATTAAACAGTATTGCAAGGAAAAGAACATCGAGCGTCCAGAAGAGCTGCGCGTGCGCACCGTGGCAAAGAAATCGATGCAGAAAGTGAAGATAATTCAAGGTATCGACCGTAAACTGCCGTTGGACGACATTGCTGTTGCCGAAGGTCTCGGCTTCGACGAGCTACTTTCAAAGATAGAAGAAATCGTGTACAGTGGCACAAAAATCAACATCGACTACTTCTTGAAGGATATTTACGACGAAGATAAGATAGACGACATCTACGATTACTTTATGAACAGCCATACCGACAGCATCAACGAAGCCCTCAAAGAACTTGACGAGGACTACACCGAAGAAGAAATTCGCTTGGTTCGCATAAAGTTCATATCCGAAATGGCAAACTAACAGGAATTTTCAACCGCTCTTCCCATTTGGAAAGGGCGGTTTCTTTTTGCCCTTGTCGCACAGCTTTATCGGTAAAACACAACGGCAATGTAGGTAGCATAGCGGTAGTTTCTCGCTCCGTCTTTTAACATTTGGAAAATGAGCTAATATTTCCGTGAAACAATAAAAATAGCATTGAAAAACCAAAAACTTCGTTTCCGTTTTTCAAAAGCAGCGGTTTTGAAAGGTAAAACAATAGGTTTTGCTCGGTGAAAGCTATTGTCTTAGAACGCCAAAGTGGCGGTTTGGTAACACTTTTTTATCCTTTATCTCCTTTATATTGTTCGTTTTGTATTATAAAAGCAGTATTACAACTGCACACTGCTATCCCACTCGCAAGCTTTATCGCTGATTACAAGCAGCTTATCTATTGCACGTGAAAAACTCAAATATTCGTAAACAAAAAACTTTTTGCTCAAAAAACGCGATTCTCAGCGATGTTCCACGCCTTACTTTTAACAATTCAAGCCATCTGTTTGAGTTTTATTCACAAATCAGAGATAAGCTATACTGATGAAAAACTTTACATCAATATACTTCTTTTCTGCCACATCAAGATTAAATAGGAAATATAAAAGAAGCAAATACAAAATGCTTTCTATTCAAAATACGATTTTCTTTATTCGCTCATTCAGTTCTTCTATCCTTTGTGTTAGTTCATTAAATTCAAGAGATTGACCATATATGAAAAATTGTTTCATTGCGGCATAATCAGTTTTCCATAATTCCAACTCTTTCTCTGGTATCATAAAATTAATGGTAGAAGGAGTATGAAGGTCATAATTTATATATTTTAGGGCATAGTACGTTCTACGGTGCTCTACAATCTCATTGTATAGAGAGCCGTCAGACAAAGCATCACGACCATATTGAGTATCCATTAGCTTCTCCAAATCGTATAAATGGCGGGACATTCGAAGATGCCTCGGCTTATCCTTCTGAAATTCTTCGGCTATTAAAAATATCTTTTCCAAGAAAGTGCGAGTAGGTAGTACAGTTCTGACTTTACTGATAGCACCAGCATCTTCACCTTCAAAACATTCTTCAATCAATGAATGGATTTCTCTTTGTTCAGACGGTTCGTCCATAGAAAGAGCACTGATTTCAATCTTTACACGAGAAGGAATGTATGAGATAGCATCTTCAACAATCGACGGATAGTGCAAAAGAATAACCGTAGGGTCTTTATCAGAATCTATCGGACGCCATTCACCATTCTTATCTTGGACTTGTGTTATATTTTCTATACTATATCCAGAAACTCCCATAGCCTTCAACTTAGCATCTAATTGCGTAGAAAGTACTTCGTGAATATAGGCACGTGCTGTTTTACGCAACTTTTCACGTTGGTTCTTGCTCGTTTTCTCAATACCAAAGAACGAATGACTAATAGCCAAATCAATGTCTTCCGAAAAATTATCAGAACTAATGATAACGTGAGTTCGATATAAGAAAGTTGTTTTAAAAGTTGTAGGAGTGGAATATTTTTTGTACCTTTATACTTGTAAACCAAAGAGTTACAAACAAATACCCACTCCTATGACTGATACAAATTTAATAGAAATATTCTGTATATTCGACGATTTTTGCAAGTATTTTACTCCAGAGTTGAAAAAACATACGCTTCAGGTACCCGGCAAGCGGCACCGTAACCGTGTTTCCCGTATGTCAGACAGTGAAATCATGACCATTCTGGTCCTGTTCCACACTCACCGCTTCCGAGACCTCAAGTCCTTCTACTTAGGCTATATCTGCCAGCATATGCGTGGAGACTTCCCACATCGGATTTCCTACAACCGCTTCGTCGAGCGACAAGCACAGGTCGCACTGCACCTGTTGCTGTTTCTCCAGACATGTGCACTGGGCAAGTGTTCAGGCATATCCATCATTGATTCCACACCACTGGCTTCCTGCCACATCAAGCGTGAGCGGCAGCACAGGACCATGAGGGGCTGGGCGGCAAAGGGAAAGTGCACCATGGGCTGGTTCTACGGCTTCAAGCTACATCTTGTCATCAATGACAAGGGAGAGATTATCCAGTGGAAGCTCACGCCAGGAAACGTAGATGACAGGGAGCCACTGAAGGACAAACGCTTCACCGAGAGGTTGTTTGGGAAACTCTTCGCAGACAGGGGGTATATCAGTCAGAACCTCTTTGAGATGCTCTTTGTGGACAATATACATTTAGTGACAAAGATAAAGAAGAACATGAAGAACTCCCTGATGAGCCTGTATGATAAGTTGTTGCTCAGAAAGCGTTCTGTGATAGAGACGGTGAACGATGAACTGAAGAATGTATGTCAGATAGAACACACCAGACATCGCTCTTTTGATAACTTTGCAACAAATCTGATAGCAGGACTCATTGCATACAATCTGTTGCCAAAGAAGCCAGAAATGAACATAGAAATAATTGATAAAAGCAGAATAATTGCATAGAGCTTATATCGAACTCACGTTAATGATAAACTATCTTATCCAAAGTAAAATGTTATCCAAAGTAAGTCCTCAACTGATTCTATAAATTAACAAGTCATAGCGGTTACTTTTGAAAACTACTTTGGATAATATTTGTTGTTACTTGCCAAGGCTTTTCAGCCAAGACCTCAGTTCGGAGTCCCTCTCCCACGATGTCTTTTCTTCTCCCAAAGCAGGCAGGACTTCGGTATATGCCGCCTCAAGTGCTTCTCTTTTCTGCTTAGAGTCTGCCCTTGCATATACTTCCGTTGTCTGTATGGACACATGACCAAGTATATCCCTTATGTACACAAGATTCACTCCTGCCTGTAATAGATGCATGGCTTTACTGTGCCGCAAACAATGTGGTGTAATTCTTTTGGGAATCAACTCAGGGTTGACTATCCTAGCGTTAGCCACATGTCGCCCAAGTATAAACGTGATACCTGCCCCGGTAAGCTTGCCGCCCCGGTTGTTCTGAAAAAGCGGTCTACAGTTAGCGGACTGTAGGTCAAGCCTGTTCTCTGCTATGTATGATCTGATGATGGCCACTTGCGGATTCTGTATCGGCACAAGGCGTTTCTTCCTTCCTTTTCCATAAAGAGTAACATAGCAGGGACTGTCCAAGTGCAAATCTTGCGGAGTGAGGTCTATCAGTTCTTGTACACGTGCCCCGCTTTCATAAAGTAACGATATGATTGCAAGGTCACGCCTGCCTGATTTTGTGTCATGTGGTATTTGCGACAAAAGCAGTCTGATTCCTTCAAGGGAAAGGTAATTAACGCTGTGCCTGACTGTTTTTTTTATCTTGATGGACAAGACCTGCTGCCACTGCTCAAGATGGGCAACATCCTCATATTGCATATAGCGACAGAAGGCATGGATGGCCGCCAGCCGTTGGTTTCGGGTTGTGTCTTTAATCCCGTTGTTGTCCTGAAGCCAGTCTAGGAACGAGAGCACGTTACTCCTGTTGACGTATTTCAGTTCCATCCTCTCCGGTTTGACATGGCAGGCAGATTCCATATAGGACAGAAAGGATACAAAGGTGTTGCTGTACGACCTTATCGTATTGTGGCTGAATCCCCGTTCACTGGCAAGATATTCTGTGAAAAAGGCTGTCAGGTGCCTTGCGAAACTGTTGTCACTCATCGGCTCTCTTCATTAAGGGCATTGACGGAAACACGTAAGAAGAAACGGACTCTTCCAGATTGATGATGTCAGGAACATCTCCTGTGTCAGACGGACATATCTCTCTGTTCCTGACAAGGTCTTGTGTCCCAGATATACAGACAGGATGGGTAATGCGCAATAAATATCAGCGCCAGCCCTCACCTGCTGCATGAGCGAGTGGACGGCAAACGTATGGCGGAGGTCATGTACCCTCGGCCCGTGGTTGCCTCCAATGAATGGTATGCCGCATGTTTTCAAAAGTTTGCGGAACCAGTCATGCATATTGCCTGGGCTTAGGCTTCGCCCATTCGGAGCGACAAAGAAATGTGCATTAGGTAGTGAAATTCCAGGAATTGCTATTCTATCACGATACTGCCTATACTGTTCCAGTACGGTAGCCAACGATTGACAGATAGGAACGATACGCTGCTGTTGGTTCTTCGTCTTTCGTGTCAGAATCTGTGCATTCTTCAGGTCTACATCCTGATTCACCAGTGAACAAGCCTCACCGATACGCATACCTGTACCGTATAGAGTCCTTAACAGGGCAGGAATGCAAAACATCTTGCTCTCCATATTGTTATAAGACATGACCATGCCATCGCTTGCCTTGAAAAGCGCCGATATTTGTTTATGTGTAAAGATATACGGCATGTACGATCCTGGCCCAAAATTCTTCTTCGGCATGTGAGGGACATAGCAAGGGAAGCCAAGGTGACACATGTATCTTGAAAATTGCGAGATTATTGACCACTTGTCATAAAGAGTTCGCTCTGACTCATTTGCTTTGCCCTGGCGCCAGGCAACAAGCATCTCTTTCTTGATGATTGGCTCCTCCACGCCTTTCCCGAGGAAAAACATATCAAGATCTTTGAGTATATACTCAATCTTGGGAGTGGAGAATCCCATGGCTTCTTTGACGTGTATAAAATCTCTAAAAAATGGAGTGAATACGCTCTTATATGTATAGTCAATCATAAAACGCACCTCCTTTCTGCTCATAGAAAGAGTCTGGCACTTCTGGTACGTCAAGGGAACACTTCCTCAGGTTACTTGCGTCGATCCTCAAATATCCCATCGTAGTTTGGGAACTCTTATGGCCAAGAGCACTTGATATAATCGGAATAGAGACACCCGCTTTCAAGAGGTTGCTCGCAAGAGAATGGCGCATGGAATGGGGACCGAACTTGCGCCCAGTGATGTCTATGCCGGATTCTTGCATGATTCTGGAAATGACACCGTTCAGGCTGATATGCGTCATCGGCCGATAGGGTGCACAGGCTGTTAGGAATACATTGGGCAGGTCAGACACAGGACGTGAGTAGCGCAGGTAATTGACGATAGCCTCTCCAACCTCGCGTAACAAGGGCAGTTCGATAGGGTTACCTGTCTTTGACTGGACAAGTACCATCAGATTCTTATCCCAGTTAATGTTAGAAAATGTGAGGTTGGCGATGTCAGAGGCCCGAAGTCCGAGACGGGATGCAAGGAGCAATATCGCATAGTCCCGCTTCCCAACATGGCTTGACTGCTCTACCGACTGCTCTATTCTGCACACCTCCTCTGCGCTGTACACAGAGGGAAGTTTCTCATGATGGGGAAAATTGTTGCGCTCAATCACATAGCTGAGATTCGCGGACGTATAACCTTTTTCGAATAGGAAACGTGTAAAGCTCTTAATTGTGTAATAGTGGTGACTTTTAGCCACTGGAGTACTGTCCACAAAATCTAGTATGTCTCTCTCGGAGACGTCATCCACTCTGTATATCCCTTTGATACTGAGTCCAGATATGAAATAGCTCAGCATTCTACGGTGATTGAGCACTGTCAGTTCGTTCTTTCTTGCCGCTTGCATCCCCTGTAGATACTCTTGTGCTATCTGTCCTATCTCACCTGGCAACGGATGCTCTACCAAATGCACAATTCGTCTGCGGATGCCTCCTGTTTCCAAATATTCCGTAAGCATGTGGATACTGCGCAATCGTGCGCGTTTGGTAGAAGGGGCAACATCCCGTGTCGCCAAAGAAAGGTACTCTTCGCCTATTACGGATGAGTACTGTGTGATACCACGGCTATCCATATACGAAATAATGCCGTCTCGCCACCGTCTGCGATGTGTCTCAATACACGCAGACGAATACTTTTGGTCTTGGAGAAACAGAACTGTCTCGGCGACCAATTGCCTGATGTCCTTTGATTTGTTATACATAATTATTGCTATTATTAATTAGGGTGATAAACACAGCCCTTAATATAGCAATAATTTTTATCAAAACAACATTATCAAAAGTAAAACTGAAAAACAGAGAGTTTTATTATATCGTAGTGCTTACTTTGGATAACATTTTACTTTGGATAAGAAAAGCGTTCGATAATGTTAAAGCCCTTGGAAAGAGAAGTGCCACCTTTGAAGATTAATGATTCGGAGCAGTCTGTTTGAAACAATGCCTTAAGTGTAACTGTTACCCACCAGTCCTTTTCTATTGCTATTTGGTTGATTCCCGAATGTCTGATTTCCGTCTGCTGCAACATTGCAAGACGATCCAATATGCTGTTGCTTAACCACAATTTACCCATATCCCTCTTAATTGTTATTAAGCATTGGTTTTACAATCCTCTTCATCCAAACAGGCATCATATCAATGTCCTTTGCTAAGCTTTCCTTATTTGGCTCCTTAGAAATGATTTCACGTATCACTTGTAATTCCTTGGTGCCAATATTCTCCTGTTTAATCGTCTTTAAAGCCTGTACCAGTAAGGCTATCAAACGTGTTTCATAACAAAAGTTCTTTGGTACTCCACGCTTGAGGACTATCTGATGATTGGTTAATTTTACTGTTCTCTCACTACCAGTAGTCAGATAAGTATAATTCATTGGCACTTGAGTTGAAAGTCCCAAAGCATTTAAAGCTGTCATTCCAGAGGGCAATATCTCTGCATTGTCCCGAGTCGCTATAGCTTGAACTATTTTCTCAATAGATGGCAGAACTTGACCAAAACGGCTTTTTCTCGGTTTTACATATATTCCTTGGGCTATTTTTACCAACAATCCGTTTGATGTAAGTTCTGCCAAGATACTTCCAACAAATTCAGAATGGTACTCTGGAAAGTCCGAACGAAAAAGCACACTGTCTTTAGGCAAAGCCTCTATTTGAGCTTTCAGTGTGATATTTTTTCCTGTTGAATGCTTTTCTTCCATACAAAACCTTTGAAATTTTGATGATTTTTCAAATGCAAAGATAGGTATTTCTTATCATATTTCAGCGTTTTTCAAGAACAATTCTGTAGGAAATCAATTCAAACAAAACTTTTTTTATAGCTTATCCTGCTATCACAATAAAACTATTGTTCCTATAATATTTGAGTCTTGCCAGTTGAAACAGGCAACCCTATGCGCTTGTCGTTTCGCTGATGCACCGAAACAAGTGATTATAAGATAAGCAGAAAAATGCGTTAAATACTTTTAATACAAGGTAGAAAAGTGGGAAAATACCTGCTGAAATGAATTATAATTAGTAAATTTGCACGCAATAAATTTTCTAATATACACTATGTCTTCATTTGTTGCAGATAAAATCGTAATGGACGGATTGACTTACGATGACGTCCTTTTAATACCAGCTTATTCAGAGATACTACCCAAAGGGGTGGAGTTGAAAACCAAGTTCTCACGTAACATAGAACTGAACATTCCTTTCGTTACAGCGGCGATGGACACCGTAACGGAAAGTTCGATGGCTATTGCCATAGCACGTGAGGGTGGAATCGGTGTGATACACAAGAATATGACCATCGAGGAGCAAGCACGACAGGTTGCTATCGTGAAGCGTGCCGAGAATGGTATGATTTACGACCCTGTTACCATTCGTAGAGAAAAAACCGTAAGAGAGGCTTTGGCAATGATGGCAGAATACCATATCGGTGGTATTCCTGTTGTTGATGAAGACAACCACTTGGTAGGTATTGTTACAAACCGCGACTTGCGCTTCGAACGCCGCTTTGACAAGACCATCGACGAGGTGATGACAAGCGAAAACCTTGTAACAACGCATCAGCAAACCGACCTTACAGCGGCTGCACAAATATTGCAAGAGAACAAAATAGAGAAGCTGCCAGTTGTCGATAAAGACAACCATTTGGTGGGTTTGATTACATACAAGGACATTACAAAGGCGAAAGACAAGCCTATGGCGTGCAAGGACGAGAAAGGACGCTTGCGCGTTGCAGCTGGTGTGGGTGTTACAGCCGATACGATGGAGCGTGCTTCGGCATTGGTGGAAGCAGGTGTTGATGCTATTGTTATCGACACGGCACACGGACATTCTGAAGGTGTGATTGGCAAATTACGCGATGTGAAGACGGCTTTCCCTAACCTTGATGTTGTAGTAGGCAACATTGCAACGGGTGAAGCTGCAAAGTTCCTTGTTGAAAACGGTGCTGACGCAGTGAAAGTAGGCATTGGTCCTGGCTCAATCTGTACCACACGCGTGGTTGCTGGTGTAGGTGTACCACAGCTGAGTGCTATCTACGATGTCTATTCGGCATTGAAAAATACCGATATTCCACTGATTGCCGACGGCGGTTTACGCTATTCAGGCGATGTGGTAAAGGCTTTGGCAGCAGGTGGCAGCAGCGTAATGATAGGCTCGTTGGTAGCAGGAACAGAAGAATCGCCAGGCGATACCATCATCTTCAACGGACGTAAGTTCAAGAGCTATCGAGGTATGGGTTCGTTGGAAGCTATGGAACAGAAGAACGGTTCGCGCGACCGCTACTTCCAAGGCGACATTAGCGACAACAAGAAACTTGTTCCAGAAGGCATTGCAGGTCGTGTACCATACAAAGGTACCGTACAAGAAGTGATTTATCAGCTTGTAGGCGGTTTGCGTTCGGGTATGGGTTACTGTGGTGCAGCTTCGATTGAGAAACTTCACAATGCACGTTTCACACGCATTACCAACGCTGGCGTGATGGAAAGCCACCCACACGACATTGCCATAACGAGCGAAGCACCAAACTATTCGCGTCCCGAATAATAAAACAAGCTCCGCTCTCGTTATAATGAGAAAAGAATATCGTTTCACTATAAATAATAAGTTTAAAACAAGCCTCAATACAAGCGAGGCATAGAATGAATATCGTTTGAAATGAGAATAATAGCATTTTTCGCTGCCGCACTGCTTAGCAGCACGATGGTTTTTGCACAACAAAACGACCCTGTCATCATGACTGTAAATGGTCAGCCCATTAATCGTTCTGAATTTGAGTATTCTTACAACAAGAATAATACAGAAGGAGTAATTGACAAGAAGTCGGTAGAAGAATATGTAGACTTGTTTATCAATTACAAATTGAAAGTGCAAGCGGCATTAGATGCGAAACTCGATACGCTTACTTCTTTTAAACAGGAGTTTATGACTTATCGCGACCAGCAGGTACGCCCATCAATGATTACCGATGCAGACGTAGAAGCAGAGGCACGGAAGATTTATAAGGAAACAAGAGACAGAATAGAAAATAGTGGCGGCTTGGTTCGCTGTGCGCATATCTTGCTTGCACTCAAGCAAAAAGCCACCGACAGCGAGCAAACGGCAATTGCCAACAGAGCCGACTCTATATATAATGTGCTGAAAAAAGGTGGTAACTTTGCCGAATTGGCAAAGAAATATTCTTCCGACCCTGGTTCAGCAGCACGTGGCGGAGAGTTGCCTTTGATTACGAAAGGACAGACCGTACAGAGCTTTGAAACAGCTTTGTTCTCTATGAAACCAGGCGAAATAAGCCACCCCGTGCTGTCGCCATTTGGCTATCACATCATTAAGTATATCGAAAAAGAGGAATTTCAACCATACGACTCTTTAAAAGCAGACATTTATCACTTCATTGAGGCACGCAACTTGCGCGAACAAATCATTGACCAAAAGCTGAAGGATATGGCGGTAGAGGCAGGAAATGGCGTAACCCCACAACAGTTGGTGGAAAAGAGACTTGCGGAAATGGAAGCCAAAGATGCTAATTTGAAGCATCTTATCAGAGAATATCACGACGGACTTCTTCTCATTGAAATGAGCACTCGCACCATTTGGGACAAAGCTGCGGCTGACGAAGAAGGATTACAGTCGTTCTTTAAGAAGAACAAAAAGAACTATGCGTGGAAAGAACCACGCTTCAAAGGCATTGCTTACCACGTGCAAAATCAAGGCGATGTAAAGGCTGTGAAGAACTGTATTGCAAAAGTTCCATTTAAAGAATGGGGAAAAACACTACGCACTACATTCAACAATGATAGCACAATCCGTGTTCGTGTAGAGAAAGGACTGTTCAAAGCTGGCGACAACGCATTGGTAGATAGAGAGATTTTCAAGCAAAAAACAGAAGTTAAACCTGTAAAGGACTATCCTATTGATGCTGTTTATGGAAAGAAACTCAAAGCTCCAGAAGAATTGGACGATGTGCGCAGCCAAGTAGTATCTGACTACCAAGAGGTGTTGGAAAAAGAATGGGTGAAAGATTTGCGCAAGAAATATGCGGTAACAGTCAATCGCGAAGTATTGGCTACCGTAAACAAGCATTAATGTTGAAAAGAATTTTATGAATATAAGAAAATATTGTGTAGCATCTATTCTTGCTGGCACTGCCATTACAATGATGGGCTTGCCAGCTGGATTGCTATCTACTGCTCAGTTTGTACCGAAAAACGACTCAACAGAAGTCGAGGCTGCCAACCCCGAAAGTGTTGTCGATGAGGTGCTATGGGTAGTGGGCGATGAGCCTATTCTTAAGTCTGACGTCGAAATTATGCGTTTGCAAAGCGAAGCTGAAGGCGTAAAATGGAAGAAAAATCCTAATTGTGAGATTCTCGAACAGATTGCTGTACAAAAGCTTTTCTTGACTCAGGCTGCATTAGACAGTATTGTTGTAACCGAATCGGAAATAGCACAAGGCGTAGAACAGCAAATCAACGCTTGGATTGCAATTCCTCAGATAGGTTCAAAAGAGAAGTTGGAAGAGTATCAACACAAGAGTATTGCACAGATACGACAAGATTTGCACGACGATTTCAAGAATCGTCAATTGGTACAGAAGATGCAAGAGAAACTCGTAGGCGAAGTAAAGGTATCGCCAGCAGAAGTGCGCGAATACTTTAAAAAACTTCCTACGGACAGCATACCTATGATTCCAACCAATGTTGAAGTACAAATTCTAACGCAAACTCCAAGGATAGAGGCAGAAGAAGTAAGTAGAATAAAAGATCAACTCCGCAATTATACGGAACGCGTAACGAATGGAGAAACTTCTTTTGAGACATTGGCACGTCTTTATTCTGAAGACCCAGGCTCTGCACGTAAAGGTGGCGAGTTGGGATATATGGGGCGTGGTATGCTCGACCCTGCATTTGCAGCTGCAGCATTCAACTTAACCGACCCTAAGAAGATTTCAAAGGTAGTGGAAAGCGACTTCGGTTACCATATCATACAGTTGATAGACCGTCGTGGCGATAAAATAAATTGCCGTCACATCTTGTTGAAACCGAGAGTATCAGATGCAGCATTAGAGGCTGCAACCAATCGTTTGGATTCTATTTCCAATGATATTAAAGCAGGAAAGTTCACTTTCGATGAAGCTACTGCTTTCATTTCAGACGACAAGGATACGAGAAACAATCACGGACTTATGATAAATGCTACTGGAATGGCACGTACTTCTCACTTTGCAATGAAAGACCTGCCTTCCGAAATAGCCCGTGTTGTAGAAACAATGAAGGTTGGCGATATATCAGCACCTTTCAAAATGATAGATGCAAGAGGCAAAGAAGTTTGTGCTATCATTAAATTGAAGAGCAGAGTAGACGAACATCGTGCCACAATTACTGAAGACTTACAACCCATGAAGGATATTGTTATTGCGAAAAAGCGTCAGGACATTATCCACAAATGGATTGAAAAGAAGGTAAAAGAAACTTATGTTAAGATGGCACCAGAGTATCGAGACTGTGATTTCGAATATGAAGGTTGGATTAGATGAGGCGAAATAACAAAGGAATAACGAACTTATACGGGCATAGAATCTTCAATTACTTGATTCTATGCCTGTTTGGACTAAGCGTGTCGCTCTCTGTTTCTGCACAAAAAGATAAGCAGAAGCAGGGAGCTAAGGTGTATATTGACCACGCAGACATCTTGCGTTACAACCAAATGGAGATGCCTAACGTGCAAATAGCAAAGGGAAACGTTAAGTTTCGATATAAGGACATGACCTTGTTGTGCGATAGTGCTTATCTTAACGAACAGCAAAGTACGTTTCAAGCACTTGGGAATGTAGACTTAAAACGCAAAGACGGCACACATATCACCTGCCAGCGAGCTTATTACGATGGTTATTTGCAAACCTTAAGAGCACGCGAAAGGGTTGTTGTGCGCCAACCACTTAAGTCGCTGAAGTGCGATAGTCTGGATTACAATATGGTTTCAAATGTAGCCAATTACTTCGGTGGACGTGGCACATTGACCTATGGCAACAGCGTGGTAGTGGCTGACCAAGGCGATTACAACACCAACACACACGATGCAAACTTCTATGGCAATGTTGTAATACACACACCGAAGTATGATATCAATACTCCTACGGCGCGCGGAAATACCGATACGGGCTTGATGAACGTATTGGGGAAATCGGTTATTCGTACTAAACGAGGCGAGGTTGTGCATACGAACGATGGAACATACAACAGCAAAACCGATTATATGCAGCTGAATGGCTATTCTACAATTAAATCGCCACAGCGTGATATCGAAGGAAACAATATAATTTACAACAGTACAACAGGCGATGCAGAAGGCCATGGCAACGTAAAGATAAACGATAAGGTAAACAAACGCACCATAATGGGCGAAGATGTTACTTATAATAGCAAGACTGGACATACCCAAGGACATGGCAAAGTTAAGATAATCGACCACAAAGAGCAACGCACCATAACTGGAGAAGACGTTATTTACAATGCAAATACTGGACACAGCGAAGGACATGGCAACGTAAAGATTGTAGACGACCTAAAGAAACGCACCATAACGGGCGACCACCTATTATATAATAGCAAGACGCACGTTGGCGAAGGCAAAGGTAATGTAGACTATATAGATTATAAAAGTAAGCACGCATTTAAGGGTGATTATGTTCATTACACCGATACGGCAGCCATTGCATACGGTGGGACCCCTGGTCCTGTTGCCAAAGACTTCTCGGAAAGTAACGATACATTGTTTATTCACGCAGATACCATTAGCATGAAAGCCTTTAATATTGATACGCCACAAGCATATCGTAAGATTTTTGGTGTAGATAATGTGCGTGCCTATCGTACCGATATACAAGCCGTATGTGGCTTTTTCATTGCCAACACGAAAGATTCTTGCTTGGTAATGTACCAAGAGCCTATCGTTTGGAGTGATAACAGACAATTGTTAGGTGACTCTATTAAAGTGTTTATGAACGATTCTACTATTCGCGAGGCACATATTTTAGGCAATGCGCTATCAATAGAAGAACTTAACGACAAGGAACATTACAACCAAATAGCATCGAAAACAATGCATGCACAGTTTGTTGAAGGCAAAATAAGGACAGCACAAGCCATTAGCAACGTGGTAACGATATACTATCCAATAGAAGAAAGAGACAGTTCGCTTATAGGTTTGAACTATTTGGAAACCGATACGATGCGTATCTATATGTCTCCCCAACGACAGTTAGAGAAGATTTGGACAAACAAGTTCACATCTACCTTGTACCCTATCACTCAAATTCCACCCGATAAAACATTGCTTCCAAACTTTCATTGGTACGAAGCCGTAAGACCCAAAGACAAGTACGACATATTTAGAAAGGTGGCACGAAAAGACGATACAGATATTCGCCCAAGCGAAGTGGCTACGCCACCACGCCAACAGATTGCTAACCAATAATAGTTTTTCGCTTTTATGATATTCTTTAATTTACCAAAGCCACGACGATTTCATCACGAATATATCTACGTCGATGAACGAAAAGAACGTCTGAACAAACTAAAAGAGCAGGTAAAGTTAGAGGGTGAAGGCGAAAAGGAAATGGGAGCAAACGATAGAAAAATTAGTTTCGATTTCCATAGTGAGCGAAATACTCGTCAAAAGGCAAACAACCGCTTTATGACAATAGTGGGAATTGCAGCAGTTTTAACTATTCTGGCAGTTCTATTGATAGTTTATGTTATGTAAGAAAGAGAGAAAAATGAGCGATATAATACAACTTTTACCAGACAGTGTGGCAAACCAAATTGCTGCAGGAGAGGTTATACAGCGTCCAGCTTCCGTAGTAAAAGAATTGGTAGAGAACGCTGTTGATGCTGGTGCAAAGACAATAAACGTTCTGATAGTCGATGCTGGGCGTACGTCAATACAAGTTATTGATGATGGGAAAGGTATGTCGGAAACCGATGCGCGCCTTTCTTTCGAACGCCACGCCACATCTAAAATACGGAAAGCCGACGACCTTTTTGCTTTAACTACAATGGGGTTTCGTGGCGAAGCATTAGCTTCTATTGCTGCGGTAGCCCAGATAGAACTAAAAACACGCCAAGAAAAAGACGATATAGGTACTTCGCTCTCTATTTCTGGCAGCAAGTTCATTGGGCAAGAACCTTGCGTTTGTCCCGTAGGTAGCAACTTCAAAGTAGAAAATCTCTTCTTTAATGTGCCTGCACGACGCAAGTTCCTAAAGTCGAACACAACAGAACTGAACAATATCATCTCTGCTTTCGAACGCATCGTATTGGTATATCCTAACATTACTTTTACGCTACACTCCAACGGAGTTGAAATATTTTCGCTGAAAGCGTGTAGCTTACGCCAACGAGTAGTTGAAGTTTTTGGTAAGCGACTCAATCAAAACCTACTTCCAGTAGAAGTGGAAACAACACTTTGTCGCATTTATGGTTTTGTTGGCAAGCCCGAATCAGCAAAGAAGAAAGGTGCATTGCAATATTTCTTTGTGAACGACCGCTATATGAAACACCCCTACTTCAATAAAGCAGTAGCCAATGCTTTCGAACGTTTGGTGCCTTTTGGCGAACAGGTACCTTACTTCCTGTACTTTGAAGTGCCCGCAGAGAATATAGATGTAAATATACATCCCACCAAAACAGAGATAAAGTTTGAGAACGAACAAGCTATTTGGCAAATTCTTATGGCTGCAGTAAAAGAAGCATTGGGCAGGTTCAACGATATACCAGCTATTGATTTTGATACAGAAGGTAAGCCTAACATTCCTGTTTTCAATCCTTCAGCAAACGTAAGTGCGCCTACCGTAAACTTCAATCCAAGTTACAACCCATTCAAAGAAACTAAGAGCAGCAAGTCTTCTGCTGCATCGCAAACACAATGGGAAGAACTTTATAAGGGGTTAAATGAAGACTTTTCAACAGATACAGAGAATGTATTATCTGCTCCGAACCAATCTGACGAACAGTCAATCTTCACTTCCAACGAAGTTGGTAAAGCGAGCGTTGCTGAAGAGCGTTCGCCCGCTCATTATCAATATAAAGGTTGCTACATTATGACTGCTGTAAAGTCGGGACTAATGATTATCGACCAACATCGCGCGCACGTACGTATATTATACGAACAGTATCTGAAACAACTGAAAGAACATACTTCCCACACGCAGAAGATGCTTTTTCCAGAAATGGTAAACCTGCCTACAAGTAACGAAGCTACATTACAAAAGGTACTTTCAGAAATGCAAACAATGGGGTTTGAACTGAGCAATATGGGCGGTGGAAGCTATGCTGTGAATGGCGTGCCTGCTGGTATCGAGGGCTTAAACATATCAGTCCTTGTTGGCGATATGGTAGCATCAACTCTTGAAGATGGCAGTTCTGTGAACGAAGAAATAGACAAAGCGTTAGCTTTAAGCCTTGCACGAAATGCTGCCATACCGCATGGGCAGGTCTTAGGAAACGAGGAAATGGAGAATTTAATAAACGAGCTGTTTGCTTGCAATAATGTAAACTATACCCCAACTGGCAAGACGATATTGACAATATTAAAGCAACTTGACATTGAAAAGATGCTGGAATAAGGAGAGAATATCCCCTTTTATTAAAAATATTTCCTAAAAAAAGCACTTTTTTTGTTAGAAATGATGCTTATATAAAAAATTATGCTTACTTTTGCCACATAATTCGATAAGTTCTAACTTACTAATTACAAGATAAACGATAATTTGATTGTATAATAAAATAAAAGTTATGAAAAAATTTTTAATGGTATTAGCATTTGCTAGCGTATCAATGGCTGGCTTTGCTCAAGAAGAAGTGCCTACAAAAAAGCATAGTGTTGCCACCAATTCATTTTGGAGCAATTGGTTTGTTCAGGTAGGTGCAGATTGGAATGCATGGTATTCTGGTCAGGAACATGGTGCTCACTTGGACAGAAGTCCTATCAAGGATTTCCGCAGCAACCCAGGTGCAGCAGTAGCTATTGGTAAATGGTTCACTCCAGGTCTTGGTCTTCGTATCAAGGCACAAGGTATTTGGGGTAAGCGCGTAGGAGCTAATGATTCGCCAACTTCACAAGTAGACAATGACAACAAGTATTGGATTACACAAGGTCAGGCTATGTTCAACCTTAGCAATATGCTCTGCGGTTACAACGAAAAGCGCGTTTGGAATGTTATTCCTTTTGTTGGTGCTGGTGTTGGTCGTTCTATGAGCGAGAACTATTATGCTACAGGTATTAGCGCAGGTATTCAGTCTTCTTGGCGTGTAAGCAAAGTTGTACGCATCTATGCCGAAGCTGGTTGGAATCGCTACGAAGGCGACCTTGATGGTTACGACCAAGGGTACGGCAATCGTGGTTGGGACTCACACGACAACAACCTCTATGCTGAATTGGGTCTTCAGTTCAACCTCGGCAAGTCTGGTTGGGAAAAGACTCCAGACCTCGATGCTATCAATGCACAACATCAAGCTGCTCTCGATGCTTTGAATTCACGTCTCCGCGATGCTGAAGCTGAAAATGCTCGTCTCCGCGAAGCACTTGCAAACCAGAAGCCAGTTGAGACTATAAGCGAATCTGTTAAGGAATTGATTTCTACTCCTATCTCAGTATTCTTCAACATCGACAAGACAAACATCGCTTCTCAGAAGGACCTCGTAAACGTACGTGCTCTTGCTAAGTATGCTGTTGAGAACAACAACAACCTCCTCGTTACAGGTTATGCTGATAGCGCAACAGGTACTCCACAGCGCAACCAATGGTTGTCTGAAGAACGTGCTAAGACTTTGGCAGGCGAACTTGTTAAGATGGGTGTTCAATCTAACAAGATTACTCAAGTTGGTAAGGGTGGTGTAGAAACATTGACACCAATCTCTTTCAACCGTCGTGCAACTGTTCAGGTTACAGACTAATAAAGAGTTTTATAAGACTTAAAATACAAAGAGGTCGTGTCTATTTGGCACGACCTCTTTTTGTTTAAGACAAATAAAAATACCTTCGTAGTTTTTTTGTCTTTTAATCAAGCAGGATTCTTCTTGAAGAAATATAGCTCTTTATTCCCATTCAGGTATCATCAAAGAACTGAAACCGATAAGGAGATAAAATAAAAAACATAACTAATCCGAAGAATATGAAAGAGAAACTATCCAATGGTTGCATCAGTATTGCTATCACTGTAATTCCTTTCGCGATGCTGTGGGGAGCCATCAGTATGTTCAAGCATGGTGAATATATCAAGGGCAGCATCTGTGTGTTTGGAGCCTTGCTATTCGGTATCCCAATATTCATAGGTTGGTTTTCGAAGTCAAATAGTATAAAAGAGGATAAACCTTCTGTACCAAGACTGCCACTTCCTGCTACGAAAGAAGAATTAATAAAATTAGCAAAGCATATTACAGGGGAGGACAAAGAGATAATGAAGGTCGTTCTTCGGAGTTTAGAGAATCCCAAGACTTTCTGTCAGATGGAAATAAAAGCTGTTCCAGAACAATTATACGATTATCAAGACTTGTTATTCGATTGGTATGAAGAAGAAGATAACGATACAAATCTACGAAGTATAGTTATGCTCTTTGCGATTGGCAACGCCAACTTCATTGCTGGATTCGACTGGAAAGACGATTTGGAGACATTCCTATGGAAAATGCGAGGCCTGAGATGCCTGCAACAGCATAATCTTCCCATTGATGATGCTTCTTTAGCAGCCGATGGCGACATTTCCCAATGGTGCCTTCTGCTTAACGAGCAGTGGAAACCTCTCGGCTTTCAGTCACTGATTAGCTTTGAATCTGTTTTATTTCCTTAACTCTTATCTCCAGTATTTCCAAAGACTTGCCATACGATACCTCGCTGTTACTATGCTGATAGGATATGAACTTGGGGGCTGTACCCACAGCAAAAAATCGCATTGAACATCGGAAGAACTTCAATGCGATTTTAAAGTTTACAAGAACTCTGCGAAGAATAACCCAAGTATCAGCATAGGCATCAGTTACTTTTATTCCGTTCTATAATGCATTTTCTCTACAAATATTTTATTTACTAAATTACTTACACGTAAATAAATATTTTTCTACACGTAAGTAAATATTTCTTTACGTGTAAATAAATTATTATTTACTCGTAAAGAAATTTAGAAACAAGAGAAATCCTTAGTTTTACAATAAAATAATGCGGGATTGCCTATAAATAAGCAATCCCGCAGATATTATATGATACCAAAGTTTTATCTAACAACATAATACGACAAATATTATTTCGTTGCAGTCAATACGATTTGTTGTGCACGTTCCAGTGCTAAATTGATATGGCTACAAATGTTCTCACGACCTAAAAGTTCGTCGAATTTGGCTTTCAACAATACGTTTTCTACATTCGGGAGGACACCCGACAGTACAATTGGTATGCCTTGTTTACGCGATTGTTCGCACATTACAGCAAGATTATGAAGTCCCGTAGAATCAATGAACGGCACTTTACGCATACGAATAATACGGACTTTCGACTTATCACCCATAGTAGACATAAGTTCCTCGAAACGGTTGCCAAGTCCAAAGAAATAAGGACCATAGATTTCGTACACTTCCACACCATCGGGAATGGTAAGATACTTCTTATCCAACAGCACATCGGTATCATCGTTCAAATTAATCTTATCGGTGATAAGACGCACGTCTGTTATTTCCGCTACACGACGCATCAGTAGCAAACAAGCAATAAGCAAGCCTACTTGGATAGCAACCGTAAGGTCGAATACCACAGTAAGGAGGAAGGTAACAAGCAAAATAACAATATCCGACTTAGGTGTTTTAAGCAAAGCTGCAAAAGTTCTCCAACCGCTCATATTGTAAGCCACTACAACCAATACACCCGCCAAACACGACATTGGTATATATTGCGCCAAAGGTATCATAAACAAGAAGATTAGCAAAAGCACGATAGCGTGAACAACACCTGCAAGAGGCGATTTACCGCCGTTGTTTATATTGGTCATTGTACGTGCAATAGCACCCGTAGCAGGTATTCCGCCAAACAATGGTACAAGCATATTGGCAAGTCCCTGCCCTATCAGTTCAGAATTAGAATCGTGCCGTTCACCTGTTACACCATCAGCAACAGTGGCAGAGAGCAACGACTCAATAGCTCCAAGCAAGGCAATTGTGAGCGCAGGAGCTACCAAACCTTTCATAATTTCAAAGTTGATAGTTGGCAAAGACAGTTCGGGCAATTTATTGCTAATAGTAAAGCGGTCGCCAATGGTTTCTATAGAGCACACCCCACAATATTGCTGCAATATCCAAGCTGCCAAAGTCATGACAACAATTGCAACTAACGAACCCGGAATTTTCTTTGAAAAACGCTTTGTGTTCGTAATAATAACTATGCTTAAAAAACCAACCGCAGTGCTCCACCAATTGATGGTACTTAACGATTGACCGTATGTTACCCATTTACTCAAGAAGTCTGAAGGCATATTGGTTACCGTCAAACCAAACAAATCTTTCACTTGAGTAGTAAAAATAGTAAGGGCAATACCTGCCGTAAAACCTACTACAATAGGATAAGGAATGTATTTTATGATGGTTCCCAACTTCAGAAAACCAAGTAAAATAAGAAATAAACCAGCCATAATGGTGGCTACCATAAGTCCATCGAAGCCATAGTCTTGAATAATGCCATAAACAATAACGATGAAAGCACCAGTAGGACCACCGATTTGCACTTTACTGCCACCAAAAACAGAAATAATGAATCCTGCAATTACGGCTGTTATAATACCTTTTTCTGGAGAAACGCCCGATGCTATTGCAAAAGCAATGGCTAAAGGTAATGCAACAATGCCAACAATGATACCTGCCATTGCGTCAGCACTTAAACTCTCTTTGCTGTATTCTCTCAAAGATGTCCAAAATACGGGAGCGTATCCAAATAGCTTCATTTCTCTTAAACTTATTTAGAATAATGTTATAACTGCAAAGTTAGCAAAAATATACCACATAGCAAAGTAATAGTTCGCCTGTCGCAAATACAAGTAAGTTCTTATCCTAACACTACAATGGAAGGAATTGTTTCATCACCACTCTCCACCAATTCTATCTCATTTTTACTACAAAAAACTGGTAGGATTTGAGGCTTCTTTCAATCCTGATAGTTGTATAAGAGTCATCTCGAAGAAAGGAACTCTCCTTATTCCTATATTTAAAGAAAGGTATAACCTTTCCTTATACCAGCTTTCACTAAACCCATACAAACGCAAGAAGCCCCGACCACTCATCGCAGTCGGGGCTTCAATACAAAAAAAGGCAGCTACCTACTCTCCCACATTGCATTGCAGTACCATCGGCGCAATCGGGCTTAACTTCTCTGTTCGGAATGGGAAGAGGTGGAACCCCGACGCAATAACCACCTGATAAAAACCATCAGTGTGCTCCTCAGCACACAGTAAGGGTGACCATGCCACAAGCAAGGATATGTAAAACAAGCCATACAAGACACGCGTACAGCAAAAAGAATAAACACCGGAATGAAAGCTTCGGGCAATTAGTAGTGCTCGGCTTTGACATCGCTGTCTTTACACCTGCACCCTATCAACGTCATCGTCTGTGACGACCCTAATGAGGAGTTCTAATCTTGCGGAAGGCTTCGCACTTAGATGCTTTCAGCGCTTATCCATACCAGACTCAGATACCCAGCGGTGCACCTGGCGGCACAACTGGCAAACCGGAGGTCTGTCCACCACGGTCCTCTCGTACTAGTGGCGGAACCACGCAAAACTCCAACGCCCACGATAGATAGAGACCGAACTGTCTCACGACGTTCTGAACCCAGCTCGCGTGCCACTTTAATGGGCGAACAGCCCAACCCTTGGGACCTTCTCCAGCCCCAGGATGTGACGAGCCGACATCGAGGTGCCAAACCACCCCGTCGATATGAGCTCTTGGGGGGGATCAGCCTGTTATCCCCGGAGTACCTTTTATCCTTTGAGCGATGCAGTTTCCATACACTTGCACCGGATCACTATGCCCCAGTTTCCTGCCTGCTCGGCATGTCTGCCTCCCAGTCAAGCGCCCTTATGCCATTACACTCTGTGAGGTCGGTTACCAATCGACCCGAGGGCACCTTTGGAAGCCTCCGTTACGCTTTTGGAGGCGACCACCCCAGTCAAACTACCCACCAAGCAATGTCCGCGCAACAAGCGCGTTAGACCTCAGACAGCCAAAGGGCCGTATTTCAAGGATGGCTCCACGCACACTGGCGTGCGCGCCTCAAAGCCTCCGGCCTATCCTACACATCGGATGACCAAGGTCAATGCTAAGCTGTAGTAAAGGTTCACGGGGTCTTTTCGTCCCATCGCGGGTAATCGGCATCTTCACCGATACTACAATTTCACTGAGATCATGATTGAGACAGCGTCCGGATCATTACACCATTCGTGCAGGTCGGAACTTACCCGACAAGGAATTTCGCTACCTTAGGACCGTTATAGTTACGGCCGCCGTTTACTGGGGCTTCAATTCAAGCCTTCGACAAAAGTCTGAGCTCTCCTCTTAACCTTCCAGCACCGGGCAGGTGTCAGGCTGTATACATCATCTCTCGAGTTGGCACAGCCCTGTGTTTTTGTTAAACAGTTGCCTGGACCTATTCTCTGCGCCTCGTAAAAAACGAGGACCCCTTATCCCGAAGTTACGGGGTCAGTTTGCCTAGTTCCTTAACCATGAATCTCTCAACGCCTTAGTATGTTCTACCCGACTACGTGTGTCCGTTTGCGGTACGGGTTGCCCAAACATTGAGCTTAGCGGATTTTCTTGGAAGTATGATTACCTGTGCTATCGGTTCGCCCCGAGGGGAAAACCGTACTATCGACCATCAGCTCAGGGTGTGGATTTGCCTGCACCCATCATAGCCTAAAGCCTTCAACGCCCATATCCGTAAGGGCGCGACAGTGTCACTGCTCCGTCTCCACATCGCTGAATGGGCAAGTCACGGAATATTGACCGTGTCTGCCATCGCCATCGCCGTTCGGCTGAGACTTAGGACCCGACTAACCCCGGGATGATTGGCATCGCCCGGGAAACCTTAGTCTTACGGCGAGGGGGAATCTTACCCCCTTTATCGTTACTTATACCTACATTTGCTTTTCCATACGCTCCAGGATCAATCACCATCACCATTCAACGCATATGGAATGCTCCCCTACCGATACTTTTAATATACATTGCTATCCCGCGCCTTCGGTATCTGACTTCATACCCGATTATTATCCACGCCCGGACCCTCGACTAGTGAGCTGTTACGCACTCTTTGAATGAATGGCTGCTTCCAAGCCAACATCCTAGCTGTCACCGGGACCAGACTTCGTTAGACTAACTTAGACAGAATTTGGGGACCTTAGACGACGGTCAGGATTCTTCTCCTCTCGGGGACGGACCTTAGCACCCGCCCCCTTACTGCACGACTACCATCCGTGAGCATTCGGAGTTCGTCAGGTCTCGATAGGCGGTGAAGCCCTCTTGACCTATCGGTCGCTCTACCTCTCACGGAGAACATCGCACGCGGCACCTAAATGCCTTTCGGGGAGTACGAGCTATCTCCAAGTTTGATTGGCCTTTCACTCCTACACTCAACTCATCGGGAAGCTTTTCAACGCTTATCCGTGCGGTCCTCCATTCCGTGTTACCGGAACTTCAACCTGGTCAAGTGTAGATCACTTGGTTTCGCGTCTACCCCACCCAACTGAACGCCCTGTTCAGGCTCGCTTTCACTGCGGATACGGGGCTGAACCCCTTAACCTCGCTGGGCATGGTAACTCGTAGGTTCATTATGCAAAAGGCACGCCGTCACATACAAAATATGCTCCGACCGCTTGTAGGCGTATGGTTTCAGGAACTATTTCACTCTCCTAATAGGAGTGCTTTTCACCTTTCCCTCACGGTACTAACTTCACTATCGGTCTCACGGGAGTATTTAGCCTTACCGGATGGGCCCGGCAGATTCACGCAGAATTACTCGTGTTCCGCGCTACTCAGGATGACACTACGCCTCGTCATGCTTCGGATACGGGACTGTCACCCGCTACGGTCGTTCTTTCCAGAACGTTCTCCTCACAATCAGAGTACGACAACGTGGTCCTACAACCCCCACGGCGCATTGCCACGTCGTGGGTTTGGGCTGTTCCCCGTTCGCTCGCCACTACTGGGGGAATCATTAAGTTATTTTCTTTTCCTGCAGGTACTAAGATGTTTCAGTTCCCTGCGTTAGCCTCCTGAACGAAAATCAGGATAGCACTCCTTCAGAGTGCTGGGTTGTCCCATTCGGAAATCCCCGGATCAAAGGTCATTTGCACCTACCCGGAGCTTATCGCAGCTTATCACGTCCTTCATCGCCTCCGTGAGCCTAGGCATCCGCCATACGCCCTTAGTTACTTTCTATTCGCCAAGTGGCACATATATGAAATACGCGCCACAGGGTTGCTCATACTTTCAGCTGTATCTTGAAATCTATAACCACTCCACAAAAAAGCGGAATGAAATGTCTTACTTTACAGTCTTGCTTGTGTCAATAAGTCAAAGAACGATGTCAATGCAACAAAACGCATGAAGCATGAGATGCATCGAAAAAGTGGAGAATAACGGATTCGAACCGTTGACCCCCTGCTTGCAAAGCAGGTGCTCTAGCCAGCTGAGCTAATCCCCCGAAAAGAACATAAAAGAAGTGTAGTCCCAGGCAGACTTGAACTGCCGACCTCCACATTATCAGTGTGGCGCTCTAACCAACTGAGCTATAGGACTGAGTTGGGTAAGAGCCTCCAGGCTACTACCACGGCTTCCTTCATTTCCATATATGTAAACAAAGACGCAGGTACAAGAAGGGAAACTCCATATCCCTCTCTCAAAAAAAGTGTATCGAACAATATAAGATACGAACAAACAAAAGCCCAATCCAGAAAGGAGGTGTTCCAGCCGCACCTTCCGGTACGGCTACCTTGTTACGACTTAGCCCCAATCACCAGTTTTGCCCTAGGTCGCTCCTCGCGGTTACGAACTTCAGGCACCCCCGGCTTTCATGGCTTGACGGGCGGTGTGTACAAGGCCCGGGAACGTATTCACCGCGCCATGGCTGATGCGCGATTACTAGCGAATCCAGCTTCGTGAGGTCGGGTTGCAGACCTCAGTCCGAACTGGGACCGGCTTTCAAGATTGGATGCGATTTGCATCGCACCGTCCCTCTGTACCGGCCATTGTAACACGTGTGTAGCCCCGGACGTAAGGGCCGTGCTGATTTGACGTCATCCCCACCTTCCTCACACCTTGCGGTGGCAGTATCCCCAGAGTGCCCAGCATCACCTGATGGCAACTAAGGAAAGGGGTTGCGCTCGTTATGGCACTTAAGCCGACACCTCACGGCACGAGCTGACGACAACCATGCAGCACCTTCACAGACGCCCCGAAGGGAGTCAACATCTCTGTATCCTGCGTCTGCAATTCAAGCCCGGGTAAGGTTCCTCGCGTATCATCGAATTAAACCACATGTTCCTCCGCTTGTGCGGGCCCCCGTCAATTCCTTTGAGTTTCACCGTTGCCGGCGTACTCCCCAGGTGGGATGCTTAATGCTTTCGCTTAGCCGCTAACGCCAGGCGCTAACAGCGGGCATCCATCGTTTACCGTGCGGACTACCAGGGTATCTAATCCTGTTCGATACCCGCACCTTCGAGCTTAAGCGTCAGTAACACTCCCGTACGCTGCCTTCGCAATCGGAGTTCGTCATGATATCTAAGCATTTCACCGCTACACCATGAATTCCGCATACGTTGCGTGCACTCAAGTCCGCCAGTTCGCGCTGCAAGGTAGATGTTGAGCACCTAAATTTCACAACACGCTTAACAGACCGCCTACACTCCCTTTAAACCCAATAAATCCGGATAACGCCTGGACCTTCCGTATTACCGCGGCTGCTGGCACGGAATTAGCCGGTCCTTATTCGAAGGGTAAATGCAAAGGGGCACACGTGCCCCGCTTTACTCCCCAACAAAAGCAGTTTACAACCCATAGGGCCGTCAATCCTGCACGCTACTTGGCTGGTTCAGACTTACGTCCATTGACCAATATTCCTCACTGCTGCCTCCCGTAGGAGTTTGGACCGTGTCTCAGTTCCAATGTGGGGGACCTTCCTCTCAGAACCCCTACTGATCGTAGCCTTGGTGGGCCGTTACCCGCACCAACAAGCTAATCAGACGCATCCCCATCCTCCACCGATGAATCTTTGGTCCACGTCAGATGCCATATGTGGACAACATCGGGTATTAGGCCGTCTTTCAACGGGGTATCCCCGAGTGGAGGGAAGGTTGGATACGCGATACTCACCCGTGCGCCGGTCGACGTCCAGAATGTGCAAGCACATAATGCCGTTTCCCCTCGACTTGCATGTGTTAAGCCTATAGCTAGCGTTCATCCTGAGCCAGGATCAAACTCTCCATTGTAAAAAATCATATAAAAAAATGCAATCACAAACACTTGTAAGGAACAACAAGGAAAAACCCATTGCCTTACCAGCGAGGCGACGCACTCCATTTGTCTCTGCTCAGAACCTTCATCCGAAGTATCAAGTTCAAAACACCAAAATCAAGAAAAATGATAGGACGTTTCTTTTACCCATCTGCCAACATCAAAGACGCGGCAGACGCTTCTTGTACTACTTCTCTGTATATGTAAATCTTTTCAAAGAACGAATCCGCTAAAAAGAAACCGCAGGGCGGCATTTCTTGAAAGCGAGTGCAAAGGTATAACAAAAAACAATACGAACCAAATGTTTCAAGAAGAAAAATGAAAAAAACTGCATTTTGCAGGAGAGATTTGATATAAATCAACAAAAGGAGCAAATAACACCTTATATATAAATAGGTGTTCAAAAATAGACATCTAATTATTGAAGACATCACAAATAAAAAAACTGCCCGCATTAACTGCGGACAGCTCTACACTTATGATGGTTTACTTGATTTAATTATTTTGACCTCCACAAACCATGAAGGTTGCAATATTCACGAGCGTAAACTTCTTTTGCGTCTGTTTTAAATTCTGCAACAGGCTTTTCTGTTGGTTCGAGATACTTACGAAGTACTTCGTTATTCTCTGTAATGAGCTCAATCCACTGAATAGAGTGTGCTTCTGTCATAGGGTGTTCAACCTCGCCCACAGTTACACGGTAGCCACCTTCGATTTTCTCAACAACAGGAACGTGCTTTTCCGTTGCTGCATCAGTTGTATTCTCTACTATTTTCTCAAATCCGCAAAGGTCTTTATCTGATGGAATGATAACTTCTACGATATTGTTACTCTCTGAACACTTATAAATTTCGTTTCTTTTTGCCATAATATATTCTTGTTAATGTTTTTGTGCTGCAAAGATAACGAAATCTTTTGTAATGCGCAAATTTATTTTGTAATAAATACAAAAACTTTATTTCAAGTTCTTTGCAGCGTTTGCAAGCACTTCTTTCAGCATTCTATCTTTCACTTTTGCACGCATAGATTCTATTTCTGATTTTACCAACTTCTTCGTATCGGCATCTAACTGTTCAGAAGCTCTACACAAGTCGTAAATTGTTGATATATAATAAGAGGTCTGTATACCGTTGGGAACTTTATATACCAACCTTTTCATTGCATTGAACTGCGACAACCACTCCGTATTGCTCAGTTCAGAAGCCATTTTATACACACCATTTATTTCGTAATAAGTGTTACCGTCGATTTGATTCGAGAGATAATTGCCACTCTTACCCGCATTGCCCTGTATCTTTACATTTCTATTAAAACTTCTAAGAGGCTTACCTTTCTTGGCAAAATCGTTAAACACATTGTAGGTCTGCTCGCTCTTGCGATACTTCGGCTGAACAGACAAGCAACTGATTATTCTTCCAACAGTTGTGCCGTCTTCCTTGTCCGTCCATTCCAAGGCATAACCATAACGACGCAACGAGTCGGTAGGGTCGCTGAACAGTAACTGTATCATATTATCATACTTCTCGCCAACAAATACTTCTGTCCTATCGGGTCCCATCAATCTATACGATGCCAGCTTATTTCCCTTATTCGCAGACACCAACTGATAGGCAGCCTTCGAGTCGCTGTCGAATGCCTTTCGCAAATTTTCTATCTGCTGTTTCTGCTTTTTCGTAAGCGTGAAAGAATAAATATTCAGAAAGTCTTGCTTGGTTTTATCTTCTCGCTGCTCTTTCCTAAACTCATACTTCGCTACTTCGTTTTCTTTCAAAAACGTTTTATAGGCACTCTCTATATGTGCTTGTGCCTGTGCTAGCGTTGGCATTACAGCCAATGCGATGCCTGTTAATATTGCTTTTAACTGTTTCATAACTCAATAATATTTTTCGATTTCAAACTGCAGTTCCTATAATAAATTGTTCCATTTTCATTGTAAACCACCTTAATGCCTTGCGCTTGCTGACTGGCAACATACACATTGGTCTGTGCATCGGAAATCTCCTTGCTCACCATTGCAATATCGTCTTCAGCTTGTTGGCGAGCTATTTCGATTGCTTGTTCTGCCTTTGCACGATATTGTTCCTTCGCATCACCATTCAATGCTTGAACCTTTCGCACCTTCACAGTTTTCTTATTTACAATCGGTTTTGCCGCTGCTATTTCTTGATTATCAAGATTTGAAGACTGCTGCATTTCGCTTTCGTTCTTCGCCAACTGCCTGTCTTCAGTTTCCAATTGCCGTTTTGCTATTGGTGCAGTTGCCGTTTTCTCAGCCACCTTATTATATTTAAAGACATTGTTATTTATCCACACGCCTGCAAATCCTATCAAAAGCAGCAGAGTAGCTGCAACCGCTATCCGCTTCCACAGTACTATTGCAGCAGGTCGTGCTTTGGCAATATCTTCTTTTTGCTCACTTACTTCTACCATTCCATTGTCAAAGTAAGCAAACATATCTTTATAGTCTTCCCATTCTGCAGGCACACGCTGTTCCGAACGAAAATAGTCGGCAAGTGTTTGCTCTTCTTCTATCGTCGTTGCGCCCGCCATAAACTTGTCGAGCAGCGTTGCTATATCTTTCTTATTATATAATGTCATCTTCCTTTCCTCCTTTTTATATCTTCCAACAGCCTTCGCCTCGCCCGAGCCAACAACGTGCTGACCGATGTTGATGCGATGCCTAACAAATGCGAAACCTCCTCGTTGGAACGCTGTTCCACCTGCCGCATATATAATATGGTGTACTCGGTTGTTGGCAAATCGTTTATTCTTCTCTCCAACCATTCCAAGTTTTCCTTTGCTTCCAAAACGTCTGAAGGCGATAGCTGCACATCAGCAATACAAGCAGTTTCGCTGTTCCCTATCGTTTCAGCATTACCAGCCCTGCGCAAATTGAGCGTTAAGTTGTGCGCCATTCGCGCCACCAAGCCTTCCAACGATACAAATTTGCCCAAATCATTGCGCATCTGCCAAAGACGAAGCATAACGTCTTGCGCTATGTCTTCCGCCTCTGTTTCCGTAGCTCCCACTCTTCTTCCTGCCTTTATGGCACAACACCGAAGTTGAGGAACAATCTGTGCAAATGCTTCTTCGTTCATTTATGTTTTATCAACTTACACCTATATAACACATTATCGTGGCTTTTTCAAACCGCAATTAGTCTTTTTTAACAATAAAAGCACTTATATACTGCTTCTCATTTCTATTTTTTATACCTTTGTGATGCAGTATAAAACGGACTGTTACATTTTATTATTATCATTAATTTATTATTATAACACTTTAAATTAGAACAATGAAACGATTAAGTTACTTCATCACAGCACTGTTTATCAGCATCTTCACTATTTCATGTACCTCTGATGAACCTATTGGACGATGGGAATCTATGAAATGGAAATACGAAGGAGTATCATTACTAACAAAGGCAAAGAAAGTTTTTACTGTTACGAAAAAAGGTGGTACCTACCATTTTAAATGCAAAAACTACAACGGTTTTTGGCTTTGCTCAGTTGAAGAGAAGGTGAATAACACCGTAAATACTTACGATTGGCGAAACTTCGACAAGACTTCGCCTAAAAGCGACCAACACAATATATATGGAGGTTGGACAACAGCAAACATCAAGGAAAACGTTTTAACCGTAACCATTGTTCCAAACAAGACCAATACAAAACGTTATGTAACTGTTGAAGTTACAGCAGGCGACATCTTCGACCAATTCTACTTCGAACAAGAATAATCATGGTTCATAATTTTCTAATGCAAAAACACCATTAACTTCTAAAAAAACGCAAGTGGGATTGCCCTTAAACAGGCAATCCCACTCATATTATTTCATCATATTGCAACTAAAACCGCATCATATTCCATCATTGGTCTATGTCCATAAAAAGCTCAATAAACGAGTGAACGGTTGTTGTAGTGTGCAGATTGTAGGCTGTACGATAAGGTTCTGCCAACAAACCGCCAACCGTCTTGCGGGCTTCAAGCCATTCCCCCATCACCTTTTTAACGGTAGATACGGAACACGAATAATTGAGTCGCTGTGCTTCTTTTCTTGCTTCAGCCATTGTATATTTCCATTTCTTTTTCAGTGGCTGTGCTTTTACAACCGGGCGAAGCAACTGCATCTGTGCATAAAGTGTGTCCAGCAACAACCCTTTGTCTTCTTTTGCTGCTTTTACCAACACACCGCTTAAAGTATTCAAGTCTTCTTGCAGACAAGCAAAACGAGTATAGCTCAAATCGCTATGCATACCAGCACCGACAACTAACCAAATCGTACCGTCATTCAACACGTATTGAGCTTCAATGGAAATATTACCGAAATCGCGCATCAATGCTTCCAACTTCCTCCAAGACCTCATTTCATTGTCCATTGCTTTGCGAAACGCCACTGCATTCTTAGCAGGAACAACACTTGTTTGTGGCTTCAATGCCTGAAGACACTTCTTTACTGTATCTGCATTCTTGTCATACAATTTCTTTCTCTCGCCAGCCCAGTTCACCATTCCTGCTGTAGAGAATTCGTTGCAAGACGCTGTATCCGCATAGTAACACCCGTATCTATCTTCTTGTATTATTACTGGCAGATTTGGGTTGCTAACATTGGCATCGTCTTTCGCTTTAGTCTTCACGTTCACCAATGCTGTCTTCTTCCTTTGCACTTTCTTCTTAGGCACTTTGGGCGTTGCATACGTACAACCTAAAGACACTGCCAACGTAAACAAAAGCAATAAAAACTTTCTCATAGTTTGTCTTTTAAAATTCTTGTTTTCTACTGCAAAAATAAGCAATAAATCCTATAACCACAATTGTTTACCCAATGTTTTGAGAATTAAACTTATGATTGTGCTTTGTGCCAAGGGCACAATTCATCATATTTCCAACACCTATCTGCAAATCAACTCCTTATTGTCTACAACCTTGAAAAGTTATCCAAAAGTGTTAAGACTATTTAAAACCCACCATTGAATTTAACGCAAGGGAAAACGATGAAATAGAAACGTGAAACAATGAAAACAGCTCTTGAAAACTTAAAAAGAAAGAATGGTTTTGCAAAAGCATAGGTTTTACATTGCAAAAGAGCCGCTTTTACCGTGCAAAAGAGGCTCTTTTGAAAGGTCAAAGTGCAGCTTTCACCACACGTTTTTGTTCGTTTTGCAATATTTTATGCCTTATACTCCACACGTAAAAGGCTTATTCAATTCACACTTATACCCACAACAGCATCTTAACCACTGATTAACAGAAAGATAAATATTGCACGCAAAAAGTGCCCTTATTTGCAATCGACTTGCTTGCTGTGCAGAAAAATACGAGTATCGGCATGTTTCACGGTCAGAAAATTAACTATTCAAGACTTAGATTTTATATATATTAACAAATAAACAGATATTCTTTGCAACACAACAAAGAACAACCAAGACACCAAACATTGCCATTCTTTACAACGTTTTAGCCTCTACGCACACATTGTCTACCAAACATTGCGCCATAAAAGCTTTAATGCTTCTTGTTGGGCGTGCGACCAAAAAACTCTCGATAGCACTTTGTGAAGTACGACGGCGACGAGAAACCCGCCTCGTAAGCTATTTCCGAAACCGATTTATCGGTAGTTTCCAGCAAGCGGTCGGCACGTCTCAGACGTGCTTCGCGAATTATATCGTTGGGCGAAATGCCTGTTATCGACTTTATTTTCCTATACAGCTGCGCCCTGCTGATACCCATCTCGTGGCTGATAGTTTCCACATTCAAGTCTGAGTTGCCAAGGTTGCCTTGTATTATGGTGCGGAACTTCTCTACAAACTGACTTTCTGCACTCTGCGCAACCGCTTCCATCGGCTCTTGTTGCGCATCGTTTCCAAACACAATCTTCATAAGTTTCCGATTGGTAATCAGGTTTTTAATGCGCGCTTTCAGCACATTCCCATTGAAAGGTTTGGTAAGATAGGCATCGGCACCATACGCATAGCCTTCTGCACGATGCTCGTCCAGCGTCTTGGCAGTAAGCAAAATCACAGGAATATGGCACGTCAGACTGTCGGATTTCAAGTGTTTGCAACATTCCAAACCGTCCATTCCCGACATCATAACATCGCAAACAACAACATCGGGCACTTCCCTGACAGCCTTCTTCAGTCCTTCGCTTCCGTCAGACGCCTCCATTACATCGTATTCGTCGCCCAACAGCGCAGTTGCGTATGCACGAATGCCTGCATTATCGTCGATAACGAGCACACGAGGTTTATCTTCCTGACGGTCGGAAGTTATTTTCGACACTTTGTTTTCGGTTGAAATATCGGTTACGGCTGAACTTTCGTCCAAGAAATCGTTCATTGTGTACGTTTCTTCGGCAGGTTGGAAGTTGTCGCCTGCTACACGTTTCGGCAGAGTTATTGTAAATTCGCTGCCCTTTCCCACTTCGCTTTCCACCTTTGCGGTACCTCCTTGCAGTTCGGTAAATGCCTTTACAATTGCCAAACCTATGCCCGTGCCGTCTTTGTTGCTGTTTCTTACTTGGTAAAACCTGTCGAATATGTGTTTTATGTCTTCCTTTGCAATTCCCTTGCCTGTGTCTTTGATGCAAATTTCGACGGTTTCATCGGTACTTTTCGCCTTTATCGTTATGCTTCCACCTTCGCTTGTGTACTTTAAGGCATTGCTCAACAAGTTGTAACAAATGCGTTCCACCTTATGTATATCGGCGCATAGACGAATGGGCGCAGGGGTTATCAACTCCACTTTTATCTTCCGTTTCGTTGCAATAGACTCGCACGTACTTACCCACTCTTTCAGATAGTCTGTCAGTTCAAACTCGCTCAGCGTCAGTTCCATCTTCTTGTTCTGTATCTTTCTGAAGTCAAGGATTTCGTTTACAAGGCGCATCAGAATGGAAACATTCTTTTCCACAATCTGCAACATATTGCGCTGCTGCTTCGTTAAGTTCTTGTCGTTCACGATATGCTCTATTGGGTCGGCTATAAGCGTCAATGGCGTGCGCAATTCGTGGCTGATATTGGTAAAGAACTGCAGCTTTGCGTTGGTGGCTTGCTCTTCCAATTCGCGACGGAGAATAATGGTGCGGTAGATGTAAACAATAAGTCCGATGAGCAACGCAATGATAACGCCGCCCAAAAACATATATATTTTCTGGTGATTGTATTGTGCAAGGTAAATATCCACCTTGCTATTCAAGTCAGAAAGTCTGCTTCGCTGCTTCATCATCTCCTCGTTTTGCAGCAGCAACACCTTGGCATTGTCTTTCGTTACCAATGCTCCCTTGAGGTAATTATCCCGATGAAATGGCTGTTTTTTCAAAATTCTCATTGCCAATTGCATCACCATATCGCCACGAGTGGGATAGATATACGATGCAAGCAGCTTGCCGTTGTGCACAGCTTCTATGCCACCACCCTTGCTTGGCAGCGCATCGGTTCCGACATACTGCACGTTATGTACGCCTGCTTCTGCCATAGCGCGCTGCGCACCCTCTGCCATACGGTCGTTTTGCCCCCATACAATGTTGCAATCCTTGGCATCTGCAATTGCACTTTTTATGCTTTTGTAGCCCGATTCCTTTGTCCATTCACCAGAAAGGGTGCGTTTCAAGTGAATATCAGGATATCTGCTCAATGCCTGAACAAAACCTTTGTGGCGGTCTATGGCAGGCGAAGAGTTGTCTAATCCTTTTATTTCTATCACCTTTCCTTCGCCGTGCAGGGTCTTTGCAATAAATTCTCCTATTGTTTTTCCCACCTTTACGTTGTCCGCACCTATAAAGGCGGTGTACTTCTGCGAGTCGGTTTTTCGGTCAAACAGTATTACGGGTATTCCCTTATCGTAGGCTTTGTCTATCACAGGCGTTATGGAGTGCACCTGATTGGGCGATATAATGAGCAGGTCTACGCCTCGTTGAATAAACTTCTCTATTTGTTCGGTTTGCAGTTTGTCGTTGTCTTTTGCCGAAGCAAACAGCAATTCGACGTCTTTATGCTGATAGGTTTCCATCAATAATTCGTCGTTCAGCTTGTTACGCCATATATCTTCGGAGCACTGCGATACGCCGATAACATACTTTTTTGTGTTTCTATTGCAGCCCGCAAGCACCAATAATCCCACAAAACACAGAACTATGTGAGCCTTTTTATACATCTTTTCCTTGTCGTTTTAGTTGTTTCCTTTTTTCTACACTACTCTTTCTCAAGATGATATATCTGCAAAGATACAAGTTTTTGTGTATTAATAAGAATTATAAGTAAAGAAAATACAACATATTTTTATCATCGTCAGCCTTTATTTTCAACCTTTCAAGATTGCTGCTTCGCGCTTTTTACAGTACAATACGAGCAATAATCTTTCAACTTCACACACATTTGTTGCATTAAGACAATTTTACCACTCTGTGCAACAAATTTTATATTGCCTTTTACAAATATACACTTACTTTGCAGCAAGTTCAACACTAACAGATAACATTAAAATCTATAATGAATATGATTACCTATTTTTCAACTAAACTAAGGACGGTAACTACTGTTATTGCTTTAGCATTCTTTTTTACAGGGGCTGTTGCTCAGGTGAAAAACGAAAAACAAAGTGAAGAGAAATCGAAGGAAGAAAGCAATCGAAACGTAATGCTCAACGCCGCAAGCGCAAATGGACCACGCGAAATACAGATTGGACTCCCTATGTCAGATGTAAATGTTCTTGAGAACGGACTGCCCGTTACCTATGCAACCAATCCGCATAGCGTAAATACTATTTGGCGTTCTGATGCGAGTCTGGGACACGTCGGACTCTTAAAAATATCGGAAACAGCCCTTACGACAGGTAATATCGGCTATGCGGTCAGTTCATTTACCAAACTTGGAGAGGAGGGATTTCACGGCACGTTCAACTACAAGACCAACCATTTCGGCTTGCAGGAGTTCTCGTTGAACGCCAATGGCGGTTTCGGCAACAACTGGTTCTACAGCACAAGTATCTATCAGGACTTCGACCCTGGCACTTTTAAAATAAAATCGAGCCAGTTGCAGGACCGTACACAAATCTACAAGGCTGCCCTTACCAAACGTTACCATAACAACCGAGGCGAATTTACGGCAATGTACCACTATTCTAATTCGCACCCAGTGTACAACTACGCCACGCAATCGGCACCTTTCATATATGTTGGCGATGGTAGCGTAAAGGAATATGGCAAGTTCAAGCTTGGTACTACATCTTATCTGCCCACCGATGCCACGATTACATATCGTGATATGAACACGGGCGAACTGAAACAAACTACGATGTATGATGCCACAGTAAACCGTTCGAGTGAATTTTCTTTAACAAATAAATACAATTGGGATAATGGATATAGCTGGAAAATAGCAGCACGATACGACCACGCACGTGGAGCTTTAGTTTATCAAAGCCCTATGTCGCTTATAAATATAAAAGACAATCCAACAGCATACAATTATGTAATGCCAACTATAACTGGAGGAACAACACCTTATACAGGCGATTACGTCCAATCGCGAATGTCAAGTTTAAATTCAGGAATCATTAACGAATTTCTTTTAACATCAGAATTACAGAAAAAGTTTACTACTTCAACCTTACGTTTAGGTATAAACGAGTGGTATTACCACATCGATTACCGTTCAAACACATCTATGTACGACCAAAGTGTGCCGTCAGATGGGAGCTTTCCAGTCAGACTTTACGACACAAATAAGCACTCAACCTACTTCTACGATTTTAATAAGAATGCTTCAGAATTCTATCGTGGACACGAAAACAAATTAGCTTTATACATGATTCACGATTGGGACGTAACGCCTAAACTTAATCTTTACTATGGTTTCAGATTAGAAAGCCAGAAACTTAAAGGTGTTAATGCAGCTGTTAAAAATGCCACTGGTGGCTATGTTGGCAGATTTGCAGATTACTATATTGGTGCAATTGCTCCCGATGGAACAAAAATTACACCAAATCCAATAGATTACAATTGGTTTAATTATGATGTTTCGGCTGCTGCAACCTATAAAATTAATAATAACTTTGGACTTACTGGCGACTTTACTTATATTGTTCAGCATCTTCGTTTTGAATCGTTCGCTCCAGCAACATTACCAAATACAGGAAAAGTAGCGGTGCCTTTAGGAAGAGCAGGTGTATATTACAACAATTCATGGCTAACATTAACTTCGCTGTTCTCTTATATTTCAAAGACAAACAACAATTCTACACTAAATTTGCAACATGGTGGCGAAATTATGGCGACACCATTAACATACGATATAAAAACTTGGGGGTGGACAACCGACCTTATTGCACACCCATTGAAAGGATTGGATATACACTTCCTTTTCACCTATCAGGAACCGACTTACAAGAAGTATGAAACTTCCATTACGTTCTCTGATGGATACGTTGGCAAGATTAATGCAACAGGAAACATTGTTGCCGAGATACCAAAAGTGCTTATCGAGTTCGACCCAAGCTATATGCTTACAAAGGATTTGAAGCTGTGGGCAAGCTTCCGATACTTCAGTAAGACTTACGCAAACATCAACGACGCCTACTATTTCAACGGTCATTGGGAAACCTTCGGCGGCGTAAACTGGCAGGTGAACAACAAGTTGGCGTTGGGTTGCACGGTTGTAAACTTCCTCAACCAGACAGGTGCAAAGGGCAGTATAGCAGGCGCAGAGCTGATAACGAAGGAAGATGCGAAAGACATTTCCAACGTTTTGATGACAGGCAGCTACCTCCGTCCATTCACAGTAGAACTCTCTGCATCGCTCAAATTCTAAACTTCTAACGACTTAAACATTCAATTATGAAACGTACCAACATGTATATAATGTGTGCTGCTATGACTTTAGCAGCCACATCAGCGAAGGCTCAGACCATACAAATGTCGCAGAAAGGCGACACAACCATACTGAACATCACCAATCCAACAAAGTATTTGCTGCTTCCAATAGAAGAAGCGAAAGACGAAGCACGGGTTCTGCTCGACACATCGAACCCTGCTGACACGTGGATGGACGTGCGTTTGGCACAAGACAAGATAGATTACTACGTCCCATTCGAGTTGGGCAGTGGCACAAGGGCAACGGTTAAGATTCTCAATCTCAAGCACGACGCCATCTGTTACAAGCCTAACGTACTGAAACTATCGAACGAATGGAACACGGCAAATACCGATTTCTATCGTCCATCTTACCACCACACACCTTCATACGGGTGGATGAACGACCCCAATGGCATGTTCTATATGGACGGTATCTATCATCTTTGCTACCAATACAACCCCTACGGCTCGAAATGGGGCAATATGCACTGGGGCCACGCTACCAGTACAGACCTCATTCATTGGAAAGAAGAGAAGCCTTCAATCGCCCGCGACACCTTAGGACACATCTTTTCTGGAAGTGCCGTAATAGATAAAGACAACACGGCGGGCTACGGAAAGAATGCCATTATAGCCCTCTACACCTCCGCAAGCGACAAGAACGGGCAGATAGAGTGTATGGCTTACAGCACCGACAAGGGCTATACGTACACTAAATACGAGCATAATCCAGTCTTGACGCCGTTCGATGGGCTGAAAGACTTCCGCGACCCGAAGATCTTCTGGTACGAGCCAGCAAAGAAATGGTATATGATTATATCAGCCGACAAGGAGATGCGCTTCTACAAATCTTCCAATTTAAAGAAGTGGGACTACGTCAGTGCCTTTGGAAAAGGTTACGGAATGCAACCTAATCAGTTCGAATGTCCCGACTTTGTACAGCTTCCTGTCGATGGCGACAAGAACAAAATGAAGTACGTTATGTTGGTAAACATCAACCCTGGCTGCTTGTTTGGCGGTTCAGCCACGGAATATTTCGTGGGCGATTTCGACGGAAAGAACTTCAAATGCGATACTCCTCCGAACGAATACAACTTCTTGGATTACGGCAAAGACAACTATGCCACCGTTTGTTTCTCTGGCGTTGAAGACCGTGTTCTCTCCATTGCGTGGATGAGCAACTGGCAGTATGCCAACATTACACCTATCAAACAATATCGTGGTGCCAACACCTTGCCACGCGAATTGAAGCTCTACACGGGCACAGACGGCAAGCTGTATGTATCCAACAACGTTGCTCCCGAGGTCAAGGCATTGCGCAAAAACGCCCTTACACTGCCTGCAATGAACGTTAAAACCATTACCGACAGGAAGAACACCATCAAGAGTAAGGAGAATGCCTTTGAACTTGAGATGGACGTAACACCCGCTTCAATGGCAACAACAGGCATCGAACTCTACAACGCAAAAGGCGAAAAAGTAAACATCTACTTTGATATGAAAGAGAGAAAGCTCGTTATGGACCGCACCGAAAGCGGACTCATCGAGTTTGGAAAGCTTGCCGTTCCTCACGACATAGAGAAGAACTATGCCGATATTCATCAAGGAGTGGGCAACACGCCGTTCCGTGTTTTCAACTCAATCAACTATAAAAACGACTTCGCTCTTGGTACTTGGGCACCACTAAGTCTGTGCGAGGGCAAGACCTACCACGTTGATATATTCGTGGATAAATGCTCTGTCGAAATCTTTGTCGATGGCGGTCGCATCGCAATGACCAACCTTGTGTTCCCAACAACGCCTTACACATCGGTTAAGTTTTATAACAAGGGGGCATCGTCAAGCTTCCGCAACATAAAAATCAGTGAGCTATCACTCTAATAAAAGGCTATTGAACTATGAACAATTCCAAGACTTTAAAGCTCATTCCCATCATGTTCTGCTTCTTTGCGATGGGCTTTGTAGACTTAGTTGGCATTGCCTCCAACTATGTTAAAGCAGACTTAAATCTCACCGATGCAACGGCAAACGTATTTCCGTCGCTTGTTTTCTTCTGGTTCTTGATATTCTCTGTACCCACAGGAATGCTGATGAACAAGATTGGGCGCAAGAAAACCGTGCTGTTAAGCCTCATCATAACTGTCTTTTCATTGCTTTTGCCTATCTTCGGGCAATCGTATGAACTTATGCTGGTGTCGTTCTCGCTGCTCGGAATCGGAAATGCACTGATGCAGACATCTATCAATCCGCTGGTAATGACAGTGGTGCAAGGAGGCAATATGGCTGCCACCTTCACCTTCGGACAATTCATCAAGGCGATTGCCTCGTTCCTTGCACCTTACATTGCTATGTGGGGCGCAATGGCCACCATACCTTCCTTCGGTCTTGGCTGGCGTGTTCTCTTCCCCATTTATATGATTATAGGCGTGTTGGCATCGCTCTTCCTTGTGTCTACACCTATCGAAGAAGAGAAGATTGAGGGCAAGGCAAGCAGCTTCTTAGAGTGCATTCAGCTGCTGGGCAAACCTGCTGTGCTATTCAGTTTCTTCGGCATTATGTGCCACGTGGGCATTGATGTGGGCACCAATGCTACTGCACCGAAAATCCTGATGGAACGTTTGGATATGACACTCAACGACGCCGCCTTTGCCACTTCGCTGTATTTCATCTTCCGTACCATCGGTTGTCTTACGGGTTCGTTCTTCCTTCGCACGATGAAGATGAAACATTTCTTCATTATCTCCGTTGTTCTTATGGCATTGAGTATGTGCGGACTATATGTAGGAAGCAGCAAAGCCATTCTCTACACAGCCATTGCACTTGTCGGCTACGGCAACAGCAACATCTTCTCAATGGTGCTGGCACGTGCCTTGGAGAGTGTGCCCGAGAAGCAAAACGAGGTGAGCGGACTTATGATAATGGGACTTTTCGGTGGCACCATCTTCCCTTTGCTTATGGGTTTTGCAAGCGACAGTATGGGACAAGCAGGTGCCGTGCTCATTATGGCAATAGGTGTACTCTACCTTTTCACATACATTCCTAAAATAAAATAAACACAATAGCTATGAAACAATATATCGTTGGTTTGGGCGAGGCTCTATGGGACTGCCTCCCCGAAGGTAAAAAGATAGGCGGAGCACCCGCAAACTTCGCTTTCCACGCAGGACAATTCGGACACGATTCCATTGCTATCAGTGCAATAGGAAACGACAAATTGGGCGAAGAAACCTTGGCAGAGTTCGACAAGAAGCACGTAAACTACCTGATGCCTGTGGTAGATTATCCCACAGGAACGGTACAAGTAACGCTCGACGAGGCGGGTATTCCCACTTACGAAATAAAGGAAGGTGTGGCTTGGGACAACATTCCGTTCACTTCGGAGATTGAAGAAGTGGCAAAAAACTGCCGTGCCGTCTGCTTCGGTTCGCTCGCACAGCGCAGCAGCGTAAGCCGAAACACCATTCAGCAGTTCCTCGATGCCACGCCAGACGACTGTCTGAAAATCTTCGATATTAATCTTCGGCAGAACTTCTATAACGAGAACATTATCCGCAACTCGCTCAAACAATGCAACATACTGAAGATTAACGACGAAGAGTTGGTTGCTATTGGCCGCATTTTCGGCTATCCCGGCTTGGATATGGAGAACAAATGCTGGCTGCTCATTGGCAAATATAACCTTGATATGCTCGTGCTGACGTGTGGCGTAAACGGCTCTTACGTGTTTGCCCCTAATCTTGTGTCGTTCCAAGAAACACCGAAGGTCGATGTTGCCGACACCGTTGGAGCGGGCGACTCGTTCACAGGCACGTTTGCTGCAGCCATTCTCGCAGGCAAATGTATTCCTGAAGCCCACAAGTTGGCTGTTGAGGCAAGTGCATACGTATGTACACAAAATGGCGCAATGCCCATTCTGCCAAAAGAACTGATAGAAAAGGCGAAATAAAACCCCTCTCCTTCTTTTATATAAAAGGCGCAATTTGTTCTTTGCATAATGCAAAACAGCAAATTGTGCCTTGCTTTTTATGTACCCAACCGTCTTTTTGCACACTATCGTTTGTGCGCTTGGAGCAATTATCGTAACTTTGTAGCTACCGTAGAAACAATTAGAAATAGAGTAAATGCAGAACATTGCGATTATAGGAGGAGGCGCAGCAGGCTTTTTCGCTGCCATTTCGGCAAAGACCACACAGCCCAATGCCGCTGTTACCGTGTTTGAAAAAGCAGGGCGCGTATTGGCGAAAGTTGGCGTATCGGGGGGCGGACGCTGCAACCTTACCAACTCGTTTGCCGACATAACCGACCTGAAGCAGGCTTATCCACGTGGTGACAAACTGCTGAAACGGCTTTTCAAAAGGTTCGATTACAGCGATGCCTACCAATGGTTCGAGGCGCATGGCGTTCGGTTGGTTACGCAAGACGACAACTGTGTGTTTCCTCGCTCGCAAGATTCGCAGACCGTTATCGACTGCTTAACGCACACGGCGCAACGTCTTGGCGTTACCGTCTGCCTGCACCATTCGCTCACAGGCATAGCAAAACAAGCGCAGGGAAAGATTGAAGTGCACTTCAAGGATAAACCTTTGCGCACATTCGACAGGGTGATTATCACGACAGGAGGTTCGCCACGTGCCGCAGGCTTGCAGTATTTGGCAGACTTAGGGCACAAGATAGAACCGCCTGTGCCATCGCTTTTCACGTTCAACATTGCAGAAAAAGCATTCTGCAACCAAATGGGAACGGTGGTCGAACGTGTTCTGCTGTCCATTCCTGCAACCAAGTTCCGCAGCGAAGGCGCACTGCTTGTTACCCATTGGGGTATGAGCGGCCCTGTCACGCTGAAACTATCGTCGTATGCAGCCCGCCATTTGGCAGAAAACAACTACCAATCGGCAGTGGCTGTGAACTGGGTGTACGAAACCAACACGCAGCTTGTAGAGCAAAATCTCGTTGCCATAGCAACCGAAAACCCGAAAAAGCAAATGGCAAACATTCGTCCATACGACCTCCCTACTCGCCTTTGGGAGTATCTGCTCCACCGTTCCGACATAGAGAAGGAGAAACGTTGGGGCGAATTGGGAAAGAAAGCGTTGCACAAACTCGTGGAAACACTTACGAACGACGTGCACCAGATTTCGGGCAAAGGCAGCTTTCGCGATGAGTTTGTAACGTGTGGAGGCGTAAGCCTAAAGAACATTAACCCCAACACGCTGGAAAGCAAGGTGTGCGAAGGTCTTTTCTTTGCAGGCGAAGTGCTCGACATTGATGCCATTACGGGCGGTTTCAACTTGCAGGCAGCGTGGACAACTGGCTATGTGGCAGGGCAAGAAGCAAGCGTATAAAAGCACACGCATAACTGCAAACGAAAGTTAAAAGCAAAACAGTTGTAGCGATAAATGTTAATTTTGAAAATACAAGATAGAAGCTGCTAAAAAATAGAAAATACGCCATTGAAGGCTGCTTATTTTTCCTTTGCAAAACAAAACAATAGGTTTCGCCGAGTGAAAGCGGCTCTTTTACCTTGCAAAAGAGCCGCTTTTGCATTGCAAAAACGGCTGTTTCAGCACGCAAAACATAGTCAATAAATCGGATTTAGTGCTCTAAATACGAAGTTTTAGCCTCAACGCTGTTGCACACGTATCACACTTAAACGCATACACAATTGTTATTCAATAAATTAGGACTGCACACAAATGGCTGCGATATTTGAAAAAAGAAAAACATTCGTGCAGAAAAAGCCCGTTATTTGCCACTTTACAGAGGTTTTTGTAAACACTTAGTAACTTTTATTAACATCGCAAACTCGCTACGAAAGATGATTCCTAAGCAAGGGAAAGCAGTAGCAAGGTGTGTAAAAACCGATTTACGATTGACATTGTTCAGCGTGATACAACATTCGTTTTCAGATTTGCAAACGTTTGCACTCGGTTAGCCGAAAAACGTGCAAAAAGATTTTGCAGTTTCGTTTTATTATTGTTACCTTTGAGCCAAAATAACTAACAGCTATATGAACTTACAATTTAGCATAGAATACAAGACATATTACGGACAAGAACTTGTCCTGAATATCGTAAACTGCAAGGAGTCGGGAACCAATTCGGTGTGCCAGTACAGAATGCACACGCGCGACGGCTTTCTTTGGACAGTAGAAATCAACAGAGATATAAAGCCGGGAACGGTGGTAGACTATTTTTATAGTGTCCACGTTGGCGACCACGAAGAACGTCGTGGCTGGAGCGTTGCGCCCCACCGCGTAATATTCAATTCGGCGCAGGCGTTGAATTACAGGATATTCGACCACTGGCGCGAAATTCCAGACAACGCTTTCCTGTATTCTTCAGCAGTTACCGACTGTGTAGTAGGCGCAAAGATAGAGAACTTGAAGTTGGAAAAGTTCAGCAAATTCGTATGCTTGAAGGTGCGTGCTCCGCAACTCGGTGTAGGCGACAAGCTCTGTCTGATAGGTGCCGACCCACTAATGGGCTCGTGGAAAGAAAAGAAAGCGGTGAAGATGACGCAAGTTGCCATAAACGAATGGGCAGCCTGTCTCGACGTAAGCCAGTTGGCAAGCAACAAGTTGGAGTTTAAGTTTGCCATTCTAAACCCCAACAAGGAGTACTCTCCGATGTGGGAAAACTGCAACAACCGCACCATAGAGTTGCCTGCAATGGAAGAGGGCGACGCTTTGATATACGAACTCAACGAAGCCAACTTCACCCTGCCGCCAACACGTGTAGCAGGTACGCTGGTGCCATTGTTCTCGTTGCGTTCCGACAGTAGCTTCGGTGTGGGCGACTTTGGCGACTTAAAGAAGATGGTGGACTGGGTGAGCCTGACGCAACAAAAGGTTTTACAAATTCTGCCTATCAACGATACCACCACCACACACACGTGGACAGACTCTTATCCATATAGCTGTATCTCTATTTTCGCATTGCACCCTCAGTATGCAGACCTCAACGCGCTGCCTGCCTTGAAAGACAAAGCGCAGAGAGAACGCTTCGAGAAAGAACGCCGACAGCTAAATGCGCTGCCGCAAATGGACTACGAGCGTGTGAACGAACTAAAGGGAGAGTATCTGAAACTTATATACGAGCAGGAAGGAAAGGCTGCTATCGGCAGCAAGGAATTCAAGGCTTTCTTTACTGAAAACAAGAGTTGGCTGGTGCCTTACGCACAATACAGTATGCTACGCGAGAAGTATGGCACCGCCGACTTTGCGCAATGGCCCGACCACAACCAATGGGACGAATCGGAAAGGAAGATGCTTTCCACCAGCAGCAACAAGGCTTACAAGGACGTGGAGTTCTATTATTACGTGCAGTTCATATTGAGCAGTCAGCTGAAGGCTGTACACGAATACGCCACGGCAAAGCGTGTGATTTTGAAAGGCGACATTCCTATCGGTGTAAATCGCAACGGTTGCGACGTGTGGTCAGAGCCACGTTACTTCAATCTGAACGGTCAGGCAGGTGCGCCGCCCGATGGTTTCTCGGCAAACGGACAGAACTGGGGCTTCCCTACCTATAATTGGGACGCTATGATAGCCGATGGCTGCCAGTGGTGGTTGCGCCGTTTCCAGAATATGGCAAACTATTTCGACGCTTACCGCATCGACCACGTGTTGGGTTTCTTCCGCATTTGGGAAATCCCCGTACACGCCGTGCACGGCTTGCTGGGTCAGTTTGCGCCATCGTTGGGTATGACACGCGAAGAAGTGGAGGGCTACGGACTGCGTTGGCAGGAAGAACTGTTCACCGAACCGTTCATTACCGATTGGGTAATAGACCGCATTTTCCGTGAGCACGCCAACGAAGTGCGCGATAAATACATAGAAAAGACGTGGGGCAACCGCTACAAGATGCGCCCTGAATTTGATACACAGCGCAAAGTAGAGGCAGCTTTCAAGGGAATGGAAACCGACAAGGATATTTGGATTCGCGATGGTTTGTATGCCTTAATCAGCGATGTACTCTTTGTTCGCGACCATAAAGACCCGAACAAATTCCACCCACGCATCAGCGTACAGCTGGATTTCATCTACGAAAGTCTGTACGATTGCGACAAGCACGCATTCAATACGCTTTACAACGATTACTTCTATCGCCGCAACAACCAGTACTGGTATCAGGAGGCAATGAAGAAGTTGCCGAAGTTGGTGAACGCAACACGTATGCTTGTGTGCGCCGAAGACTTGGGAATGGTGCCCGACTGTGTGGCTTGGGTAATGGACGAGCTTCGCATATTGAGCCTCGAAATACAGTCAATGCCGAAAGACCCGAAAGTGAAGTTCGGACATTTAGGTGCCAATCCTTACCGCAGTGTGAGCACCATCTCTACCCACGATATGGCAACACTGCGCCAATGGTGGGACGAAGACTGGAACAGGGCGCAGGAATACTACAATACCATGTTGCACCAAGGCGGTCCTGCACCGCATCCGATGCCGGGTTGGTTGGCAAAAGATATTGTAGAGCGACACCTAACATCGCCAAGTATGCTTTGTATCCTCGGTATTCAAGACTGGATGAGTATGGACGAACGCCTCCGATTGGCTGATGCCGATGCCGAACGCATAAACATTCCTGCCAATCCGAAACACTATTGGCGATACCGAATGCACGTCAGCATAGAACAACTGATGAAGAACGAGGACTTCAACAAGAATATAACAGAACTGATTGTCAGGTCAGGAAGATAACAAAGAATAGGGCAATGGGACGTATTTTTACTGCGTCCCACTGCTTGTATTTATAAGGATAATAAAAAAGCAGGTATGAATAGATTTAAGGTATTGATTGTATTGCTGTGCTGTTCCGTTATGGCAATGGCACAAGGAAACGTAGAAAGCAACAGCGACAAGTGGAAAACGGCAGCTTCCCCGAATGGTAAAGTAGTTGTAGGGTTTGGTATTGACAACGGCAGACCTTACTATACGGTGCAGTATGGCACGAAAGATGTTATTAAAAAGTCGTTCCTTGGCTTAGAGTTGGCAAAGAGCAAACACGCCAGCAAGGGTATGGAAGAAACTAATTTGATGGACGGTTTCGAGATAACAGAAACACAGAAAACGTCGTTCGACGAAACTTGGAAACCTGTTTGGGGCGAAACCTCTGAGATACGCAACCACTATAACGAAATGTTGGTACACTTGCTGCAACCTAAAAATAACCGTAAGATAATGGTTCGCTTCCGTGTTTACGACGATGGCGTGGGCTTCCGTTACGAGTTTCCGCAGCAAAAGGAACTCAATTATTTCGTTATCAAAGAAGAACATACACAGTTTGCCATGGCAGGCGACCACAAGGCGTGGTGGCTTCCTGGCGATTACGACACACAAGAACAGGAAACACAGGAGAGCAAACTGTCGGAAATACGCAGTCGCTTCCGCGAGGCTGTGAACTGGAATAACTCTACGGTGTCTGTATTCTCGGAAACTGGCGTGCAAACATCTTTGCAAATGAAATCAAACGATGGTCTTTACATCAATCTTCACGAAGCTGCGTGTGTCAATTACCCCACAATGCACTTGAATTTGGACGACAAAAGCATGGTGTTTGAAAGCTGGCTGACACCTGATGCCACAGGTATGAAAGGCTATATGCAGACTCCTTGCGAAACTCCGTGGCGTACAATAATCGTCAGCGACGATGCTCGCGACATGCTTTCGAGCAACTTGATACTCAACTTGAACGAACCTTGCAAGATTGAAGATACAAGTTGGATTCACCCAACCAAGTATATTGGCGTATGGTGGGAGATGATTGTGGGCAAGAACAGCTGGAATTACACAGACGAATTCCCATCTGTTCAGCTCGGAAAAACCGATTACAGCAAGGCTGAACCAAACGGCAGACACGGCGCAACAACCGAGAATGTGAAGAAATACATCGACTTTGCAGCCGAAAATGGTATCGACCAAGTACTTGTTGAAGGTTGGAACGTAGGTTGGGAAGACTGGTATGGACATTCAAAGGACTATGTTTTCGACTTCGTAACGCCTTACCCAGACTTCGACATCGACTATCTGAACAAGTATGCGCACGAAAAAGGCGTTAAGTTAATGATGCATCACGAGACTTCTTCAAGCACTCAGAACTATGAACGCCACCTTGAAGCGGCTTTCAACCTAATGAACAAGTACGGCTACGATGCTGTAAAGACTGGTTATGTGGGCGATATTATTCCACGAGGCGAGCACCACTTCTCGCAATCAATGAACAATCACTATATGCACGTGATTAAAGAAGCAGCCAAACACCGCATTATGGTGAATGCACACGAGGCTGTTCGTCCGACAGGACTGTGCCGTACATATCCTAATATGGTAGGCAACGAAAGTGCACGTGGCACGGAATACGAGGCTTTTGGTGGCAGTCGTCCCGACCATACCGTTATTTTACCTTTCACACGCTTGCAGGGAGGACCGATGGACTATACCCCTGGCATTCTTGAAACGCAGCTAAAGACTTGGAGCGACAATACAAGCTACGTGCGTACCACGCTCGTTGGTCAGCTCGCACTATACGTAACGATGTACAGTCCGCTGCAAATGGCAGCCGATTTGCCTGAAAACTATAAGAAATTCAACGATGCTTTCCAATTCATAAAAGATGTTCCTTGCGACTGGAGCCAAAGCATCTACTTGGAAGCAGAGCCTGCTGATTACATCACCGTTGCGCGTCAAGACAAGAATTCAAATGATTGGTACATCGGAGGAAAGTGCGATGAGAACGGACACAAGAGTGTTTTGAAACTCGATTTCCTTGATAAGGATTACGTTTACGACTGCACTATCTATGCTGACGCTAAGGATGCGGACTACAAGAACAATCCAAAGGCATACAAAATCACCCATAAGAAAGTGAAGAAAGGCGATGTCTTGAAGCTGACAATGGCATCTGGTGGTGGCTTTGCCGTATCTTTAGAGGCACGTTGGAATGGCGAAGAACGAGTTGAACGACCAACAAAGATGTAATAAACGGATTGCTTTATTAAATAAAATAGGAAACTTAACAAAGTAAAAGTATAACTGGTATGAAATCAAAATACAGCATAATCACGCTAATGGCAACTTTTCTGTTTACGCTGACAGCACAAGCGCAGAATGTTTTCAACGAAGTAAGCTACTCACCAAAGCAAACGACGTTCAAATTGAATGCTCCAAAGAAACCCACACTGCGTATATACGAAGCAGGAAAAGGCGGAAAAGTTGAAAAGAAGATAAAGATGAAGCAAACATCGGAGAATGTTTGGGAGACTACAATCAGCGGTGATTTAAAGGGAAAGTTCTACACTTTCGACATCGGACGAGGCGAAACACCGGGCGTTTTTGCAAAAGCTGTTGGCATAAACGGCAAGCGTGGTGCCATCGTTGATATGCAAACGACCAACCCAAGTGGCTGGAACAACGACCGTCGCTTAACTTTGAAGAGCCCAGCTGACTTGATTATCTACGAAATGCACCACCGTGATTTCTCAATAGATGCCTCTTCGGGACTCGTAAACAAAGGTAAATTCCTTGCATTGACTGAACAAAAGGCTATCAAACACTTGAAAGAATTAGGTGTAAACGCTGTTCATATCCTGCCATCTTACGACTTTGCATCAATAGATGAGAGCAATACGGCCACCCCACAATACAATTGGGGCTACGACCCATTGAACTATAACGTGCCAGAAGGCAGCTATTCGTTCGACGCAGAGCAGCCTACTCGTCGCATTCTGGAGTTCAAACAAATGGTACAAGCCTTGCACAAAGCAGGCATTCGTGTCATTCTCGATGTGGTTTACAACCATACTTTCGACATTGAAGGTGGCAATTTCGACCGCACTTTCCCTATGGCATACTATCGTTACACTGCCGATGGCAAGCCAAGCAACGGCTCTGGCTGTGGCAACGAAACCGCTTCTGAAAAGCCTTTGGTGCGCCAATTTATACTCGAAAGTATGAAATACTGGGCTACCGAATACCATATTGACGGCTTCCGAGTAGACCTTATGGGCATTCATGACATAGAAACGATGAACCTTATTCGCAAGGAACTTACGGCAATCGACCCCAATATCTTTATTTATGGTGAGGGCTGGACTGCTGGAACCTGCGCCTACCCTACCGAAAAACTTGCGCTCAAAGCCCACATAAAGCAGATGCCAGGCATTGCAGCCTTCTCTGACGAGTTGCGAGATGCCCTCCGTGGTCCATTCTCTGATGACAAGCAAGCGGCTTTCCTCGGCGGAATAGCAGGCTTTGAAGAAAGCATTAAAGCTGGCATTGCGGGCATGATAGCCCACCCACAAGTAGATTACACAAAGGTAAACTACACCAAAGAGGCTTGGGCTAACGAGCCAACGCAAATGATTTCGTATGTTAGCTGCCACGACGATATGTGTTTGGTAGACCGATTGAAGGCTTCTATCCCTGAAGCAGCTTACGATATGGAAGAGGTAATCCGCTTAAACCAACTCGCACAGACAGCAGTCTTCACCTCACAGGGTATTCCTTTCATGCTCTCTGGCGAAGAAATGCTACGCGATAAGAAAGGTGTGCACAACTCATTCAACTCGTCTGACGAAATAAATCACCTTGATTGGAACAACTTAAAGAAGTATCCGCAAGTCTTTGCTTACTATAAAGGACTCATTCAGATGCGCAAAGCCCACCCAGCGTTCCGCCTTGGCAGTGCCGAACTTGTGCGCAAGCATCTCGAATTCCTGCCAACACAGGATTGCCTCGTAGCTTTCCGACTGAAAAACCATGCAGGTGGCGACAGGTGGAACAACATTTACGTGGTACTGAACGGCAGTACAAACCTTCAAAGCATAAATATTCCGAAAGGGAAATACACCATCGTAGCCAACAACGGTGTCATAAACGAAGCTGGAATTGGCGAAATGGAAGGTGGAGAGGTTATGATTGACGCACAGACCGCACTTATTTTACACGATTAAACAATAGAAATGAAACGATTAACTTTATTGTTCTCGCTCTGTCTTCTAACTATCAGCATCAACGCAAAGATAGAGATAAAGAAGCTCGAACCCACAACATGGTATGTAGGAATGAAAGATGCTTCGCTCCAACTAATGGCTTACGGCGACAATATCCGCAATGCAGAAGTAACGATTAATTACCCCAATGCACGCATTGATTCGCTCGTCCGACTCGATTCTCCGAATTATCTGCTCATCTACCTTAACCTGAAAGATGCACAAGCAGGTACTATGAACATTGACTTCAAGCTCGGAAAACAGAAGACAACGGTGAAATATGCCTTGCTCAACCGCGCTATGAGTGGCGAAGAACGCAAGGGCTTCGACATTTCCGACGTGCTTTATATGCTTATGCCCGACCGCTTTGCCAACGGTAACCCGAAAAACGACATTATAAAAGGTATGCAAGACCAGCTCTGTAACCGCAACGAGCCAAGCCTCAGACACGGCGGCGACATTGCCGGACTTATGCAACACCTCGACTATTTCACCGATTTAGGTGTTACGGCTCTTTGGTTTACGCCCGTTTTAGAGAACGACCGCCCTGCCGATGGCGGCAAACACAGCACCTATCACGGCTATGCTACAACCGACTACTACCGCGTAGACCCCCGTTTTGGCACAAACGACGACTACAAAGCACTTACAGATGCGTGCCACAAGCGTGGAATGAAGGTGGTAATGGATATGATTTTCAACCATTGCGGCGACTATCATATATGGAATAAAGACGTTCCATCGAAAGATTGGTTCAACAACCCCAACTACGGATTGCAGACTTCGTACAAGCTAACACCTGTACTCGACCCTTATGCCAGCAAGGTAGATATGGCAGAAACGGTAGATGGTTGGTTTGTAAGTTCGATGCCCGACCTCAACCATCGCAATCCGCACGTGATGCAGTACCTCGTTCAAAACTCAATATGGTGGATAGAAACTGTCGGAATAGACGGTATTCGTATGGACACCTACCCTTATGCCGACCGAAAAGCAATGGCAACATGGATGAAACGCATTGATATGGAATATCCAAACTTCAACACCGTAGGCGAAACGTGGGTAACAGAACCTGCCTATACGGCAGCATGGCAGAAGGACAGCAAACTCTCGGAAGAGAACAGCTACTTGAAAACCGTTATGGACTTTGCCTTCTTCGAGCGTCTTTCAATGGCAAAGAACGAAGAAACCGATGATTGGTGGAAGGGCTTCAACCGCATTTACAACGGCTTGTGCTACGATTACCTCTATACAAACCCTGCAAGCGTGATGGCTTTCATAGAGAATCACGACACCGACCGCTTTCTTGGCAATGGCAAAGACACCTTGGCACTGAAGCAAGCCTATGCCCTATTGCTCACATTGAACCGCATTCCACAACTTTATTATGGTACTGAAATCCTGATGAACGGCACAAAAGAAAGTACCGACGGCAATGTTCGCAAAGACTTCCCTGGCGGTTTCGCAGGCGATACTGCCAACAAGTTCACACGTGAAGGGCGCACTGCCGAAGAGAATGCGATGTTCGACTGGACTTCACGCCTACTCCACTGGCGTCAAGGCAACAAAGTTATCACCCACGGCAAGCAAACTCAATTCCTTCCATGGCACGGCACCTATGTCGTTGCTCGCCAATACAAAGGCAAAAACGTAATGACCGTTATCAATGGGCGCAACGCAGCCAATAAAATGGAAGTAAAACGCTATGCAGAAATCATTGGCAACCATACCACTGCGCGCGACATTACCACTGGCAAAACCATTTCGCTCACAGCCGATGTGCCACTAAGCGCACGCCAAGCAATGGTATTAGAGTTCTAAGAAACAACTTTTCGATCGACCATTAAGTGTATTGCCACTGTTTTAGTCTTAACAAACAGCAAGGAACTATACACAAAAAAATAGGGGTAGCCCCACATAAAGGAGCTGCCCCTAATTATTTTTTTAATTTGCTGTTGTGTTCTCGCTAATTACTTACCGATGTACTTTACAGACTTTGTTGTGCCGTCAGCGAACTTAATGCTCTTGATAGCTACACCCTTGCCAGCCTTAGAAAGTTGACGACCAGAGAGGTCGAAGTATGTTTCGCCTACAACTTGCTTGTTAGCACCTCTTTCAACAGTTTCGATACCTGTTGGGTCGGTTGAGAATGTAGTTTCAACATCGCCGCAGAAGAAGCTTTCGTCATCGCTCCAGTAACCACCTAACATCTTCAACTTAAAATCTTCTTGAGTTTCACCTTCCATAATTGTACCATTAAGTACAGCTGTATTGCCGTCGATAGTGAATGTAATATCATCGTTCAATACTTCAAATTTGCCGTCCTTCAATTCCATATAACCTACTCTGATACCATATTCACCATCTTCGAACTGACCATACAGAATGTATTGGCCTGCAGGAACTGTAATTGTGTTTCCATTCTTAGTACCTTTCACCCAGCCACCTGCTTGGTCGTCCTTGATATATGATGCATAAGAAAGCACATACTTCAAGTAAACAGTCTTACCATCAGCAGCAGTAACAACTGTCAAATCGCCAGCAGGCTGATCATTCTCTGCTAATTTTGCAAGGTCAAAGATAGATAACTTTCCATTTTGAACAGCTAACATTTTACCACTAACACGCTTGTAAACTGTTTCTGTACCAGCTGGTTTTTCTTTAATAACTTCAGGTTGGTCGTCTGCCTGTACATTAAGACCAAAGAATGCTACGAGAGCAAGGAGTAATAATTTTTTCATAATTTTAAATGTTTAAGTAATACAATATTTAATGGGATAGCCCCACAATAATCTGTCAAAATAGAAGTAGGCTTACACGAAGTCTATATGTTTCTTTTTTCTACGTGGTCAAAATTATACATTATTTCCCATAAGAGCAAACTTTCGTACTGTTATTTTATATTATTTAACACATAAATCCTATTTTTCATCAGCGTTCAAACATCATACATCATAGAACAAAAAAGCGGGTAACTCCGTATGAGAAGTTACCCGCTATATTTATTTGTTTAAAACTTTATTTCAGCTTGATAAAAGATTACTTGTTATCAATAACCTTTACTGATTTTGTTGTGCCGTCAGCGAACTTGATGCTCTTGATAGCTACACCCTTGCCAGCCTTAGAAAGTTGACGGCCAGAGAGATCGAAGTATGTTTCGCCTACAACTTGCTTCTTGGCACCTCTTTCAACAGTTTCGATACCTGTTGGGTCGCCTGAGAATACTGTTTCAACATCACCGCAGAAGATGGCTTCCTCATCGCTCCAGTAACCGCCTAATAACTTCAACTGGAAGTCTTCTTGAGATTGACCCTTCATGACAGTGCCATTAAGTACAACCGTATTGCCATCGATAGTGAACGTAATATCGTCTTCCAATACTTCAAAGTTATTGCCTTTATACTCCATATAGCCTACCTTGATGCCATATTCGCCATCTTCGAATTTACCATACATAATATATTGACCTGCAGGAACGGTGATTTTGTTTCCTTCCTTAGTACCTTTCACCCAGCCACCTGCTGCATCTTTATTTATATAAGATGCATAAGAAAGCACATATTTCAAATAAACAGTCTTACCATCGGCAGCAGTAACAACTGTCAAATCGCCAGCAGGCTGACCTTTTTCTGCTAATTTTGCAAGGTCAGCGACAGATAGCTTTTGCTTACCATCTTCATCTTTCCGCAAAAAGAACATTTTACCACTAACACGCTTGTAAACTGTTTCAGTACCAGCTGGCTTTTCGGTAATAACCTCAGGTTTGTCTTGTGCTTGTGCATTAAGACCAAAGAATGCTACGAGAGCAAGGAGTAATAATTTTTTCATAATTTTTAAATGTTTAAATAATACTATATTTTTTATGGTTTCTCACTAATAATAACCTTAATTTACATACATTTGACTTGTACAAAATCGTTGTAGTTTCCTTCAGTGCGTGCAAAAATAAAAAATGTTTTATAGGAATGCAAACTTTTGTACTATTATTTCAAAATATTTAACACATATTTTATTATTCATTGAAAGTCTTATCCCATACCCTCATATCATTACAGAAGAACAAACATAGGTAACCTCACATACGGAGTTATCCCTATCCAGCTATTTAATTTCAGCCGTTTCCTAAAAATCGAACATTAGTATAGACTTACTAAAAGATGGTCGTTCTACTTGAAATAAAACCATTATCGTCGCAGAAAAACATCTGTCGGCGAATTTATTTACACGTAAAGAAATATTTACTTACGTGTATGGAAATTCTTACTTACGTGTAGAAAAATATTTATTTACACGTAAAGAATTTGCAGAACTTGCGTTTTTATCACTGCAAACTTCTGCTGCGCTTTGGTTGCTTTAATTTATTTTCAATATTATAAGGAGGAATAATTCAAAATTTAGTATTATCTTTGCAAGTTGTATAGAATTAGAAAGCTAAAGAAAAAGAATATGTCGTGTATATTAAACATAGAAACCAGCACCAACGTATGCTCAGTGGCATTGAGCGAAGACGGAGCTTGCATATTTACACAGGAAGACCATAGCGGTCCCAACCACGGCGAACAGCTGGGGCGTTTTGTCGACGAAGCCTTGTCGTTTGCCGACAGCCACGCCATTCCTGTCGATGCTGTCGCCGTCAGCAGTGGGCCTGGTTCTTACACGGGGCTTCGCATAGGCACATCAATGGCAAAGGGCATCTGCTATGGCACCGACATCAAGCTGATTGCAGTACCTACACTCGAACTGCTTTGCGTGCCTGTGCTGCTGCACCACGAGGAGATTGAGGACAATGCATTGCTCGTTCCGATGATTGACGCACGCCGTATGGAGGTGTATGCACAGGTGTTCGACCGTGCCTTGCACGAAATTCGCCCTATCCAAGCCGATGTTGTGGATGAGAATACCTACAAGGAATATCTCGACAAAGCACCTGTCTACTTCTTTGGCAACGGTGCTGAAAAGTGTATGGAAACCATCAATCACCCCAATGCACACCTGATAAAAGGCATCGAACCATTGGCAAAGAATATGCTGCCGCTGGCTGAAAAGCGCATTGCATTGGAACAATACGAAGATGTGGCATACTTTGTGCCGATGTATCTAAAGGATTTTGTGGCAAAGCAAGCCAAGCCCTTGCTGTAAGAAGGGGCAGAACACAAACAAAAGAAACGAAACAGAATAAAAAGAATAGTTGAATGAAGATAGACGGACTGGATTACAACACTCAGCGCGAGAAACTATTGTTGCCTGAATATGGGCGTGAAATACAGAATATGGTGAGCCATTGCGTGGAACTTCCAACGAAGGAAGAACGACAGCAATGTGCCGAAACCATTGTTTCGATTATGGACAGAATGAACCCACAAGGCAGGGAAAGTGCCGACCACGAGCAGAAACTGTGGGACCATTTAGCCATTATGGCAGACTTCAAGTTGGACATTGACTATCCGTACGATGTTTCGCAGGCATTGAAAATAGCAACGAAGCCAGAACCTATGGGCTATCCGATGTCGAAAATACCTGTACGCCATTATGGAAAAATGATGTTCGAATTGTTCGAACAGCTCAAAACAATGGAGGAAGGCGACGAAAAGGAAGAGCTTGTAAAATTGGTTGCCAACCAGATGAAACGCTGTCTGATACAATGGGGGCACGGTTCGTCGGACGATGAGAAAGTGGCTTCCGACCTCGCACGCTTCACCGACGGTGCAGTGCAGTTGGACTTGGACGTCTTCAAATTCGACAAGATAAACCCAAAAGAGTTGCAACCTGTACGCAACAATAAAAAGAGAAGATAAGGCTATGGAGTGTTTTCTCATTGAAGGCGGACACCGCCTATCGGGAACCATCGTGCCTCAAGGGGCTAAGAACGAGGCTTTGCAGGTGATTAGCGCAACATTGCTGACCACCGAAGAAGTTGTTATCGACAACATTCCAAATATCTTGGACGTAAACAACCTTATAAAACTGCTCACAGACATTGGCGTAAAGGTTACGAAACTGGGCGAAAACAAGTATTCTTTTTGCGCCGATGAGGTGAATTTAGACTATTTGGAGAGTGTAGCATTTGTCGAAAAATGCTCGTCTTTGCGCGGTAGCGTATTGCTTTACGGGCCTTTGCTGGGCAGATTTGGCAAGGCAACGATAGCTAAACCTGGGGGCGACAAGATTGGGCGTCGCCGTTTGGACACCCATTTCCTTGGTTTCAAGAACCTTGGAGCACACTTTGAGCACAGAGAAGAGCGCAACGTGTACGAACTGAAAGCCGAAAAGCTTGTCGGAACCTACATGCTTTTAGACGAAGCATCGGTTACGGGCACAGCCAATATCGTTATGGCAGCCGTCTTGGCAGAAGGTACAACCACGATATACAATGCTGCTTGCGAGCCTTACTTGCAACAATTGTGCAATATGCTCAACGCTATGGGCGCGAAAATCAGCGGCATTGGCAGCAATCTGCTCACCATTGAGGGTGTGAAAACGCTAAAAGGAACGCAACATCGCATACTTCCCGATATGATAGAAGTAGGTTCGTTCATCGGTATGGCAGCCATGATAGGCGACGGCATCAGAATTAAAGATGTGTCAGTGAAGAACCTTGGCATCATTCCCGACACGTTCCGACGACTTGGCGTGCAGATTGAAGAGAAAGGCGACGACCTTTTTATTCCACGACAAGAGCACTACGACATCGAATCGTTCATTGATGGGACCATTATGACCATTGCCGATGCGCCGTGGCCAGGGGTAACACCCGACCTTATTTCGGTGTTGCTCGTAGTCGCAACGCAAGCGAAAGGCAGCGTGCTCTTCCACCAGAAGATGTTCGAAAGCCGATTGTTCTTTGTCGATAAGCTCATCGATATGGGCGCACAAATCATTCTTTGCGACCCACACCGTGCAGTAGTGGTTGGAAACGACAACCTTCGTGCATTGCGAGGAGGCAGAATGTCAAGCCCCGATATTCGTGCGGGCATTGCCCTGCTCATCGCTGCTATGTCGGCACAAGGCATCAGTCGCATCGACAATATATCGCAAATAGACCGTGGCTACGAAAACATTGAGGAACGACTCAATGCGCTCGGTGCGAAGATACAACGTGTGGACATTTGCTAAAGAAGTCTTACAATGATAAAAAGAGAGGAAGTATATAAGATAGGTGTATTGGGAAAGCCGCACGGAGTAAAGGGCGAGATGCAGTTTCGCTTCACCGACGACGTGTTCGACCAATGCGATGCCGACTATCTGGTGCTCGATATGGAGGGCATTTTAGTGCCTTTCTTTATGGAAGAGTACAGATTTCGCTCTGACGAAGTGGCACTGATGAAGTTTTGCGACATCGATACTGAAGAGCGGGCGCGCGAACTTACAGGAACGGAAGTGTACTTCCCACGTGCTATTGCCGAAGAAAGCAAAGACGAATTGTCGTGGGCACAAATCATCGGATTTAAGTTAATGGACAGCAAAACAGGTAAAGTGGTGGGCGAAATCGTGTCAGTAGATGATTCAACCATCAACCTGCTGTTTGAAATAAAGACCGAAACAGGTGGCGAACGCCTTATACCTGCCAACGAAAACCTTATAAAAGGAATAGACAAGGCACAGCGAATGATAGAAGTAGAAATACCTGACGGACTTTTAGAGCTTTAGTTTAGAAAAATGAAACAACAAATATGTATTCTTGGTTCAACGGGAAGCATCGGCACACAAGCCCTTGATGTGATAGAGCAACACGCCGATTTATACGAGGTTTACGCCTTGACAGCCAACAACCAATGGCAGAAATTGGCTGCACAGGCACGTAAATTCCAGCCTGCAGCAGTGGTAATCGCAAACGAAAGCCACTACGAGGCATTGCAAAAGGAACTCTCCGACCAACCAAGCATAAAGGTTTATGCTGGCAAAGAGGCGTTAAAGCAGATTGTTGAAGCCGAACCTATCAATATGGTGCTTACTGCTATGGTGGGATTTTCAGGTCTTGAGCCTACCATACACGCCATTAAGGCACGCAAAAGAATTTGTTTGGCAAACAAAGAGACCCTTGTCGTGGCAGGAGAATTGATTTGCAGGCTGGCAACCGAATACCATACGCCTATCCTTCCCGTAGATAGCGAACATAGCGCAATATTCCAAAGCTTGGTGGGAGAGGATAATAATGAGATAGAAAAGATATTGCTGACCTGCTCGGGAGGCCCTTTCCGTCTTTTCAATGCCGACAAACTAAAGACCGTTACGGCTGCCGATGCACTGAAACACCCCACTTGGGACATGGGCGCAAAGATTACAATAGACTCCGCTTCGCTTATGAACAAAGGCTTTGAGGTAATAGAAGCCAAGTGGTTGTTTGGTGTTCCTGCCGACAAGATACAGGTTTTGGTGCACCCACAGTCCATCATTCACAGTGCTGTGCAGTTTGCCGATGGCGGCGTAAAGGCTCAATTGGGAGTTCCCGATATGCGTTTGCCTATACAATACGCCTTCTCTTTCCCCGACAGACTTACGTTGAAAGGCGACCGTTTGGACTTGTTCAGCCAGCCGTTGGAGTTCTTTGAGCCTGATATGGAGAAGTTCCGCTGTCTCGCCATGGCGTATGAAGCCATCGAAAAAGGCGGTAACATGCCCTGTATCCTTAATGCAGCCAACGAAATAGTAAACGAGGGATTCCGCAAAGGGCAATGCTCGTTCCTTAAAATGGGCGAAATCATCGACGAAACGATGCAGAAAGTGGCATTCGATGCTACGCCATCGCTCGACGTTTATTTGCAAACCGATGCCGAAGCGCGCAGGATTGCAAGTGAACTGATGAGCAATTAAGATATTGAAAACAAGAAAATAGAAATAAAAAAATAACGATTATAAAGTAACGAATGGAATCAGTTCTTATACGATTGCTCCAATTTATAATGGCAATCTCGCTGCTTGTCCTTCTCCATGAAGGCGGGCATATGTTCTTCGCAAAGCTATTTGGCGTTCGCGTAGAAAAGTTTTTTGTATTCTTTGATATGGCTATCGGCAAGTGGAACGGTATGCTGTTCAAGTGGAAACCCAAGAATGACGACACAACATACGGCATGGGGTGGCTCCCACTCGGCGGTTACTGCAAGATTTCAGGCATGATTGACGAGAGTTTCGACACGGAACAGATGAAGAAAGAACCACAACCGTGGGAGTTTAGAGTGAAACCAGCTTGGCAACGCTTACTCATTATGATTGGCGGTGTACTTGTAAACTTCCTCTTGGCACTGTTTATCTACTCTATGATAATGTTTACGTGGGGCGAAACCTACTTCAAGGTGTCGGATATGAGCATGGGTATGCAGTTCAACGAACAGGCAAAAGCTCTCGGTTTCAAGGATAAGGACGTTATGTTGGGCACCGACAAGGGGGCTTTCCGCGAGTTTGCCAACGTAAATGGCGACTTCTTCCGCCAGATTGCACAATCCAAATACGTGGAAGTGTTGCGCAATGGCAAGAAAACACGCATTGAAATGCCAGGCGATTTGGACATGCTTTCCATGATTAAGGAGCGTCCTTTCTTTGCCGAACCTTACATTCCAGCGCGCATCGACAGCGTTGCAGCCAACACACCTGCAATGAAAGCAGGCATAAAGGCAGGCGATTTGCTGAAATCCATCAATGGAAAGGCTGTTGAGACTTGGGCTGATATGAACTACCAGATGGGCGTTCTGAGCGATGTGGCAGCTGTAAAGAACACCCATAAAGACTCTTTGGCACTCCGCAACGTAGTGCTGACCGTGCAACGCAGTGGCACAAGCAAGATAGACACCATACGTATGCAGCTCAATGCTGAACTGAAGATGGGCGTAACACAAAGCACGATACTCTCATATTACAAGCCCACGCAAGAGAAATATTCGTTCTTCGCAAGTTTCCCAGCAGGTGTGAAGTATGGCGTGAACATTCTTCGTGGCTATGTAGGCAACTTCAAGTACCTTGCTTCTGCCGATGGCGCAAAGAGTTTGGGAGGCTTTGGCGCAATCGGAAAGATGTTCCCACCTTATTGGGACTGGTATATGTTCTGGAATATGACTGCTTTCCTGAGCATCATTCTTGCCTTTATGAACATTCTTCCTATCCCTGCACTCGACGGCGGACACGTTATGTTCCTGCTATACGAAATGATTACACGTCGCAAACCATCTGAAAAGTTTATGATTCGTGCCGAATATGTGGGCATCACCATACTTATTTTGCTGATGGTTGTAGCCAACCTGAACGACGTTTTACGGTGGTTGGGCGTAATGTAGCATTGGAATGACAAAGCAATTCAACACCGGCGAAACCCAAGAAACCCTCCGTCAGGACTACAACCCTGACGGTTCGGTACTGCGACGGGCACAGATGCGTATGCTCGATATGGCTATCTACTTGCAGGAAACAGCCAAGAAGATAGGCATTCCGCTAAGGTTAGACGGTGGAAATGTGCTCGGAGCGTTGCGCCACGGAGGCTTTATTCCGTGGGACGACGATATAGATATGGTGGTAAGCCAGAAGGATTTCAAACGCCTCTGCGACTATCTCAAGGCGCACCCCCACCCCCATTACGTGTTGCAAGACAACTCTACCGACCGTGGATTCTACAAGGAATGGGCTTGTCTGCGCGATTTAAGAACCGAAAACCGCAGCCACGAAACCTCCGAAAGCGAGAACCGACGTATCCACGAAGCGCAGAAATACCGAGGATTGCACGTCGATATATTCCCCTACGAGGGCAATATGATACCTTGGCTGCAACGTTTTGCAGCGAAACTATCGGTGAATGTGAACCTTAAAATGGCAGGGCGATACCCCCGAATGGCGCAAACGTGCTACAATGTGTTGCACTATGGCATATTCCCAGCATTTCGTTTCATCGGTAAAATCTTCGGCAATCCAGAATTGTATATGCACTCTTACGGTGCGTGGTTCTACGAACAGAACCCCAAGCGCATTATGGTGCCCCACAAAGACATCGTTTTCGAGGGCTACACGTTTGAAGGACCAGCCGATGCGGAGGAACTTTGCCGTATCGCTTACGGCGAGTTTATGAACCTTCCGCCACGCGACAAGCGCGACAGACACAAGGTTGATGTAGTGTTTTTCGACGAGTAGAAAACACGATAAAGACAGAAACAAAACCAAAAACAGCATAAAAATGAACATAGCCGTTATCTTTGCAGGTGGTTCGGGACTACGTATGCACACCAAGTCGCGCCCCAAACAGTTTCTCGACCTAAACGGAAAGCCCATTATCATCTACACGCTCGAACTCTTCGACAATCACCCACAGATTGACGCCATTGTAGTTTCGTGCATCGAAGAGTGGATTCCGTTCCTTGAAAAGATGCTCCGCAAGTTTGAGATAAACAAGGTTGTGAAGATTGTTTCGGGTGGAGCAACAGGGCAAGACTCCATTTACAATGGTCTGTGTGCAGCTGAAGCGTATGCAAAGGACGAGGCTGCGACAGTGCTTATTCACGACGGCGTGCGCCCATTGATAACCGAAGAAACCATAACAGACAATATAAACAAGGTGGCGGAATGCGGTTCTTGCATTACCTGTGCGCCTGCTACCGAAACGTTTATCGTAAAACAAGAAGACGGAAGCTTGGAAATTCCGACACGTGCCAACTCTCTGATAGCGCGCGCACCGCAAAGTTTCCACCTCGCCGACATTCTTTCAGCCCACCGCCGTGCGATAAGCGAAGACCGACACGACTTCATCGACTCGTGTACGATGATGAGCCACTACGGCTACAAGTTAGGAACGATTATCGGTCCAATGGAAAACATAAAGATAACCACCCCCACCGACTTCTTCGTATTCCGTGCAATGGTAAAGGTTCACGAAGACCAACAAATCTTTGGCTTATAGAAATGAATGCTATTCTCGAACAAGACGTAGAGCAATTCGCCCTTCGCTTCGCCTTAAAAGACGAACTGCGGGGAAAGACGGTTGCCGTAACAGGTGCGACAGGACTGCTCGGAGCGTGTATGGTGCGCTGTCTGTTGGCATTGAATCGCCAGCAGGGTCTTGGTCTACGTGTATTGGCAGTGGTCAGAAACACGGCAAAAGCCGAAGCAATGTTTGGCAAGCAAGATGCAGCATTAGGGTTTTATACTTACGACTTTTCGGCAAACGAGGTATTCCAACCTACCGAAAAGATAGATTTCATCGTACATTTTGCCAGTCCTACAGCTTCAAAATACTTTGTGGAATATCCTGTTGAAACGATGGTTACGGTATTTAACGGCACGAAAAACCTACTCGACTATGCACGCACGAACCGCACTCAATCGGTATTATTGGCATCGTCGTTGGAAGTTTACGGCACAATTACCGACGACAGCACGCCGCTTACCGAAGAAGCACAGGGCTATCTCGACCCAATGGCGGTGCGCAGCAGCTACCCAATGGCAAAGCGGGCTGCCGAAACGCTCTGCCACGACTACGCAAAGGAATACGGAACGCACACGAAAGTGGCACGCTTGGCACAGACTTTCGGTGCAGGAGTGGCACAAGACGACACCCGTGTGTTTGCGCAATTTGCCCGCAGCATTATCAAGGGCGAGGATATTGTGATGCACACAAAGGGCGAACTCTGCCGAAGCTATTGCTACACGACTGACGCCATCGCTGCTATGCTGTACATTCTTCTGCGTGGTAAAGACGGCGAAGCCTACAACGTGGCAAACGAAACCACTTATATTTCCATAAAGGATATGGCAACTTTCCTTGCCGAAACGTTCAATCCACGTGTGAAAGTTGTGGTAGAACTAAAAGAGAATATGGGCTATTCGCCTACAACAAAGCTGCGTTTGTCTACCGATAAGGTGCGACAGTTGGGCTGGACGCCCCAATACGACTTACAGGAAATGTTCCACCGCCTTATTGAATCGTTGAAGCAATAGTCTATGTCTGCCAATATTCTCCACCGAATCAGCCAGTCGCTCTTTCACGTCTACGAACGAAAAGACCTACAACAATGGGACGTTGCACCGCAAAAGCACCTCCCCATTTATGGCGTTTACCACATTATGTTGGACACTGGGTGGGAGAAATTGGCACGAAAGCAAATAGAGAACCTGAAAAACAGCGGACTGTTGGCAGCGACCGAAAAGCTTTTTATCAGCTGTATTGCAGCCGACGAAGCTAAGGTTGATGCACTAAAACAACTGATTGACAGCGAGAAAGTAGAACTCATAGCCTTCTCTACCAACCCACAGAAGTACGAATACCCTGCCCTGCAGTTTATCAAGGAACTCAGCCAACGCAAAGACTGCCTTGTATATTACTTCCATTCAAAAGGCATTTCCTATCAGTCGTTGGTGTCTGACGACCGCCTTTTCCGTGCCTTCCAACAGAAAATAGAGGCGTGGCGCGAGATGTTGGAATACTTTGTGTTCGATAAATGGCACGTGGCTGTAAACGCTTTATCGAACGGTTTCGACACTTACAGCTGCTATCGCTGGCCTCCTCGCAACTACACAATGTATTCGGGCAGTTTCTGGTGGGCAACATCGGCACACATTCGACAGTTGCCCGACTTCCAACCCAACGTTATTTCGGCTAACCGCTTCTACTCCGAAGTGTGGCTGTTCGAGCGCAAACACCGTCAGTTTTCGGCGTTCGATACCATTGCCGACCTTTATTTCGTGCGCATTCCACGCTCCATTTACGCTGACAGAACACCATCTTTCATCGACAAACTGCGTTTCTCGTTTATGTATAACTTCCGAAAAATAGAGAAACACATTTTTCATTACAACTACAAGAAACGCTGCCAGCAACGCTTCCAACAACTGAAAAAGAAGATATAACGAGTAGTAGAAACTTCGTGTGGAGAAAGATTACCTGCTTCTTTTTATGGAAGAGGAAAACCGAAAAAATGCCTCTATTTTGTAAAGATTATTTCTTTGAAAAATGGTAATTTCGATTTGGCATTGCGAAAGCGGCTCTTTTGCGATGCAAAACCTACGCTTTTACCGTGCAAAACAGCCGCTTTTGGAACGCAAAACAATAGGTTTCACAAGGCGTTGATAATGAAGATGTTACGCAATAGTTATCCTTGTGAAAAATATTTACACCTTTTATAGCTGTCGTTCCTCCATAAAACGGTTCTGAAAGGGACAAATTGAGCAGGACGGATAGAAAGTTTTGCCTTCAGACAATCCTGCTACCAATAGACTGCGATGCTGATACGACAACGCTTCTGTATAAACAAAGAAACCGTGTGCCATTGCTGACACACGGTTTCTTCTATTCTAATATTCTTGTATTACTTTACAAGAACGCTCTTTGTAATCTTCTGGTTGCCCATAACAACCTTGACAATATACAAGCCCTTGGCAGTGCTTGGTATGCGAACTGCGCTGTTAGCGGTTCCGTTCGCCTTGCCTACCAACATACCCGATGTAGAGTAAACCTCTACGGTGTAGTCGCTTGCTGCACCGTTCACAACGATGTCGCCGTTCTGAATACTGATAACAGCATCGTTAGAACCTTCGGCAAGTACGTTAATGCCAGTAGCGAAGGTTACAGGAATGCGCACATACTGTGTCTTACCAGCCTGTGTCATACTTACAACGATTTCGAACTCCTCGCTGGTTTCACCCTTGATGCTGAGCTCACCTGTTGCTTCGTCGATGCTAACCTTTGCCTTAACGGTGCTTGGAACGAGTTCTACGATAGCATATTTCATCGTAGCCTTGCTGCCATCAGGTGTAAAGTTAGACGAGATGTCGATGGTTTGACCTTGTGCTGCTACTGCTGCACCTGCCTTTTCGTTGCGTACGCCGTTGAAGTTATCGAAGGCAAAGTAAGCTGGTGTAGTAAGACCCCAATTGTTCTTCTTCGTACCTTCCATACCGAACGATACTGATTTCACTTCGCCCAACGAGCTAAGGTCTACCCATTGCCACGTATCAAGAACGTAGTGGTCGGCTTCATTCTCTGCACGATAGTCGGCAAGGTAGTATTCTACCTGACTTTCTGTATTGTCAGCCTTCTTACCCTTTATGATAAGCTTGAAGTAGTCGCCCTTTTGGAAACCACCAGCAACGTCTGACATTCCATCGCCTTTCTTGACAGCATCGTATACCCAAGCGGTATTTGTAACGTAGAAACCACGAATATTGTCGCCGTTTTCCTTGTTCATTACGTCAATCGTACCCTTTTGTGGATAAGAGATACCATAGTTTTCAGAGTTGTCGTAGCCCTTGCCAACGATGTTGCGCCATTGGTCTTGCAAACCGCTGTATGTGGTAGCAGTCTCGTTAGAATACATACAATCGTAGTAGAAGTTATACTGAGGCTGTGCTCCGTTATGGAATTTATAAGAACCGCTGAGGAAGTAACCGTTGCCTTTTGCACCATTCCAATGGCTCTCATTATCCAAGAAAAGGTTTTCGAGCGTTGCAGTTACAGCCTCACCCTTTACAATAACATCGCAAACAGCACTTGCAGTCTTACCATTCTTGTCTACAACCTCTACGGTGAACTGGTCGCACTCGGTAGGAACAACGTTGGTTTCTACTTTCTGACGCTTGCCATTGTACCACGTTATGGTGTAAGGTTCAGTTCCACTGGTTACGGTTGCTGTAAGATTAGCTGGTTGTCCTGCTTCTATCGTAATGTTTTCTGCAGTAACTACAGGCTCTGGTATTGGTGTTGGCTTCACAACCTTGAATGGTTTGGTAGCCTCAACCTTGCTCTTGCCACCACGTGTACCTTCGTAAACAATGTATGCAATGTAGGTTTCGTCCTTTGTCAAGTCCTTGATAGTCTGTACAACTTCAGTGTCTTTGCTGATAGAAATGCTGATACCGTCTTTCTCAACTTCTTCTACTGTTGGAGCAGCGTCAGCTTCTTTCTTCACAAGGATATAAGCCTTACCGTTTTCGTCAGCCTTTATTTTCACATCAGCAGAGTTGTCGGTAATGTTCACAACTTCAGGATAGCCCTCTACCGACTTAGGTATTACTACTTCTTCAGAGAATTCGTAAGCACCCATAGTTGGGTGGTCGGCATTGCGTTGCTTGTTGTTGATGTCCTTTGTAACATAATCGAGCAATACGGTATTTACCAAATGGCCAACTTCTTTTGGCTCAAGCACCTCTGCGTCCAAGAACTTAACTTCCTCGTTGTAGCTGTCTGCTTCGTTAGAAACGGCTTTCCAATCGTTAAAGGTCGCATACTTGGTTCCTGTCTTTATGGCAAACGATTCTCCCGTTGTATAGAGATTATTCTTCAAGAACTTAATGGCATCGGGTGAGTTCTTGCCTGTGAGGAAGTAAACGTAGCCACCTGCCTCGTTCTGAATGATGTTCTGAGTAACAACAATGTTGCTCAAATCAGTTGAAAGCTGAACAGGCTTGCTACCTTTCGCCTTACCACGGAAGACAACGGTGTTGTGTGCAATGTTTACATTTGCAGTTTCTGTTCCACCAATCTGTAGGCCATAAGAGCTGTCATTATCAGAATCGTTGATGATAGAGTTGTTTACAATCGTTGCAGGAGCAGCTGCATCGGCTGCAATAACACGAACACTGATAGCACCTGAATAATTCTTTGTCTTCAAGTTAATCTTGTTCTGCTCTATCTTAACCTGTCCGTTGGCAGTTATATCAATCGCTCTGAAATCATTTTTGTCGGCTTCTGTATTGATAATGGTGTTGCCAATGATTTGCGCATCGTCTTCTTTGGTAACATAAATAGCATGTGTGCCATTGTTCTTGAAGATATTGTTCAATATCTTACCGCCTCTTTCTTTTGGCAATGCTACCGTAGAGGTACCACCTAACTTAATACCTTGTCGTCCACCTTCAAGGGTTGAACCCTTCAATGTGAAGTGGTCGTTGTTCTTGTTAGGCTCGCTAAGCGAATACATATTTACGAGTGTGATGCCATCAGAAATATTAGAACTCATCTTGGCGTGAATGTAACAGTCTTCAACAGTTACGTTACGGCTCATATTACGAACGTGTACTACTGATGGATACTTCGTACTTCCATCGATTGTTACTTCAATACCGCGAAGCGTTGTATAAGTTGCACCATCGAAAGTGAATACGCCATACTCTCTTGCTAACTTGTCGCCAGTGTAGCCAAGACTGAAGTCATTGTTGTGTAACTTAACGTCAGAAGACTTGCCAGTAGATGAAGTAATGAGCAATGTGTTGTTTTCAGACATACCAGGAATAGCAGGTACAAGCACATTCTCCTTATAAACGCCTGGCTGAATGCTGATAGTTACAGGACCGTCGATGCCTGTCTTCAATGCATCGACAGCCTTCTGAATGGTTTTATACTCCTTATCTGCACCAACTTCCAACGTTCCGCTTATACCTTTCTCGATGGTTGTAGTAGCAGTAACGTTAGCTGCAGGAGTTTCAGTCTTAATGTTTGTTGTGATTGAAGCGAGTGCGGCAGAAGCCTTGTCGCCTTCGTTTGCAGTGGTAGAAAGGTCGTAAGCAATCCAGAAGTGGTATGTACCACGGTCGTTCATTGTATAGTTACCCTTCACTTCATAAGGACTTGTGGTAGTTTGACCGAAGAGATTCACTGGCGAAAATACCTTCTCCTGACCTGTAGCATAAACTTTTACGTTCTTAACGATTGCTCCTTCGGTCGCTGTTACGGTGAAATTCTTAACGTCTATCGTACCGTAGTCGCCCGCAGTCTCAACATCGACACGCATCATAGCAAGGTCGGTAGCACCCTTCATACTCTTTTCGGCTACAACACTTTCTGTCTTAACAGAAGCAACGGCAAGTTCAGATAGTTTAACGCTGCTTACTTCGATTGCAAAACCCTTGCCAGCATAAGTTGTAGTCTTATAGTTTACAGTGATTTTACCGTCTGGCGACTTTGTAATGAGTTCCTTAAGTTCAGGGGTTCTGCCATATTCCATGTCAGCCTTGTCCTTCTTTTCGCCACCATAATAGATATACATCTTGCTTCTGCCAGCTACATGCCATTCCTTGGCAACAAGTTTGATACCATAACCTTGGCTTGCAGGCGCAAAAGTAATCGTACCGTCGAAGTTCTTAGACTCATCTCCGTCGGCACCACCGTCGTCGTAGAACATCACAGAACCGCCGTCAGAGATTGTCTTTGTTTTATTCTCACCCTTCTGAAGCACAACAATATGCTTTATAATGCGTTCGCCTTCAGGGTCGCCATTGTCTATATTCTGCTTCTTATCGCCAAAGTCGAGTGCAGTAAGTGCAGCATCGAGCTTACTTTCTGCCTCTGCATCGTCTTTCACATCGTAGCGTACACGCAACCAGTTGTCGCCCTCTACGAGCGCAAGTGGTTCGGTAAACTGAATGTCGAGTGTATTGTTCGCACCAAATTCGGTTACGGTAGCAACTGCCTTGGCAGTGCTTGTAGCTTCTTCTGTTTCGGCTTTGCCCAGCACTGTAATCTTGCTGATAGCTTTCTTAGAAGCCTTAAGGTCGAGTGTAATGCCCTTTAAGTTGAGCGCACCCTTATCGCCTTCCGCCTTAACGTTGAAGCTGATAATGTCCAAATCGGTAGCACCTGCTGCTGCAACATCTTTAGAAAGTTGTTTTACAACAGCTTCCTTAAATGCAAGAGGTTTACTTTCGTATTCTGCAACTTCAGCCTCGAATCCATCACCAGTATAAGCCGATGCATAAGTTTCAGGGTTAAAGACAACTGTCAATGCACCATCGTCGGCAGTTGAACGCAATATCTTCTTAGGACCAACCTTTGCAGCATCGGCATTGTCAAGTTTCCAAAGAAGCTGTCCGCTTTTATCACGACCACTATAAACTGCAAACTTAGCACGAACGCCTATGTTCTCATGCTTAGAATACACAATGTCGAAACGTGAGAAGTTTATCATTATCTTCTTTCCTGCATGGGTAGGCAAGAAAGTCATTGTACGTTCTTCTGTTGAAGCCTCGTAACGAGTAGAGTATTTATTCGCATTCTTCGTTTTGAAAGTAAGTTTATTATTTACTTTCTTTGTATTGTTACCTTGCACAAACTCTACAACATTCTTGATGGTTCTGTCGCCGCTTGGGTTTCCGTTTGCAACTTCGTGTGCACCATCGCTAAGTGTTGCACTTACAAGAGCCGCATCAACTTTCTTCCCGTCTTCAGCCATCTCGCTGATATCGTAAGTAAGCCAGAACCAGTTATCGCCTTCAAAGAGCTTTGTAGCCTCTGTGGCAATCTCAAATTCATCGCTATTTACATCTACTTCGCCTATCTTCTTGCCAGACGAGAATGCATCTGACATTCTTGTAGAATAAAGTGTTGCATGAGCAATTTGTGCCTGTGTGCCATTGGTTTTAAACTTAAAACTTATAGTTGTAAGCGGATTCAGCGTTTCTGTAGCCTTAATATTAAAGCTGAGAATCTGCTGTCCTTTATCGTCGGCACATACTGTTCCTTCGCTAAACTGCTTCACATCGAAGCCGCTTACTGTCATTTGTTGCGGTGTAAACTGAGAAACAGTAGCCTCCCAGCCTGGTTTTGCCGTCGCATAATCGTTTTCGAATACTATTGTAAGTGCACCATCGTCGGCAATAGACTTAACAATACCAATTTGATTTCTTGTAAAAGATTTCAGCAAGTTATCCTTCTTTGCTTCTTTTCCGCTGTAAACCTTTACGAATTGACTGTTCTTTTCTCCTAAAGAAGAGAGAAAGATGTCCATTTTAGTGAAATTAACCATAACCTTTTTAGCAGGGTTTTCTGGCACGAATGTAATTTCGCTAACTCGCTTAACTTCGCCCTCTCGAGGTGTTGTTGGCCCCGTAGGTCCACCCTCATCATAGAAGTTGATACCATTGTCGCCAACAGTAATCGTTTGTTTGGTGTCCGAAATATTGACCTCCGTAGGCGTTCCCTGCGCCATTACAGGCATAGAGATAGCCGACAGCGCCATTGATAACGACACCAATAGTAGTTTTGTGTTCATAAATATAATTTGTTAATATAAAAATTTAATTCCTCTTGTTTATAGTTTCCTGTTTAGTTATTGGCAGATTGCACTCTCGCACATAGCCAAAAACTACAGTTTTCTTGTATAAGCCATAAGCAAATACTAAAAACTGGCAATGTCTAATCTTATTTAAACTTCAATTATTCTACTTCTCAACCTATCCCATAGAAGCCTTATAGAAGTATTGCAATGGCAGGTATTCTGACTTATTGTCTGACCACAAACCCCTTCCCAAGCCCTTTGCTCAGTGGTATATGTTTGTGTCTACAATGACAACTTACAGCAGCTGGACTGTTTAGGTTTTTCACCTAATTCCCTATTAATCGCTGTTGCGAACCAAATTGCATTGCAAAGGTAACGATAAAAGATTGAATAAACAACAAATTGATGATTATTCAGCAAAAATAGTAAACAAAAAGAAGTTTTAGAACACATTTGTTCTGTTTACAATGTATATGCAGCAAGTTCTGCTTCAAACGTGCATCGTATGTTGCGGAACAATACAAAAATCAAGCAAAGACAACTTGCTTTATACACGGAAAAAAGACGAAAACCGTGTAAATATTTTTCGCAAGCATAGCTATTACATAACAACCTATATATCAACGCTTTACAAAACCTATTGTTTTGCATTCCAAAAGCGTAGGTTTTGCACGGTAAAAGCGGCTGTTTTGCATCGCAAAACAGCCGCTTTCGCAACGTCAAAACGCAATTGCCACTTTTTAACGAAATTATCTTTACAAAACAAGGGCGAATTTCGGTGTTTGTCTTCAGCAAGAAAACGAAAAGCAAACGCCCAAATACCGACTCACGGAAGAAGGATACACGCCATACCAACACATAGAAAACGGCTCGAATTTGAAGACATAGAAAAAGGGTAAACTTCTTTTAAGTTCAGAAGTTTACCCTTTTTCTATCAAGCAGACAGCGTAAGCTGCCATACCTTCTTCTCTACCTACAAACCCCATTCGTTCGGAGGTCGTGGCTTTGATGGATATATCGTCTTCGTCGCAACCGATGATTTCAGCCATACAAGCCTTCATTGCAGGTATGTGTGGATTTATCTTCGGACGCTCGGCACATACCGTTGCATCTATATTTCCTACACGATAACCCTTTGTTGCTATCAGTTCTACGGTTTTGCGAAGTATCACCTTAGAGTCCATATCCAAAGTTTCGTCAGCCGTATCGGGGAAATGGTAGCCTATGTCGCGCATATTGGCTGCACCCAATAAGGCATCGCAAACTGCATGCAGCAACACATCGGCATCGCTATGCCCAAGCAAACCGAGCGTGTGGCCTATCTTTATACCTCCCAAATAGAGAGAACGCCCTTCTACAAGTTTATGGACATCGTAGCCCATTCCTACTCTTATCATCTTCAAGGAATTTGTGAGAAACTGTTTGTTCGCTACTGCGACTATCTTCTATTAAACAAATCCTTCAGTCCGTCCATATCGAACGTCAAAGAGAAACGCAAAGTCTGGTCGAGCGGGTTGCTCTTTGCCGTTGCAATAACATAGCCTGCATCGAGCGAGAATACACTCATCTTGAAGCCAGCACCCACCGTGAAGTACTTGCGGTTGCCTTTGTTCTCGCTTTCGTGGTGGTAACCGGCACGAAGAGCGAACTTATCGTTATACACGTATTCCGCTCCAAGGCTCCAGTTTACCTCCTGAAGCTCTTCTTTTGCTCCGCCTGGGGCATCGCTTAAACTCTTGAAGATACCCGAAATAGACGATATGTCGTAGTATTCCTTCTGCAAACGCTCTTGATAATCTACTTCCGACTCGTCGGTTTTACGCTTTGGATAGGTAGGAACAAGCAGTTTGTTGGCATCGGCAGAGATGGTGAAGCGGTTGAATTCATCGACAGGAATCATCAGCGATGCACCCAAACGCAAGTTGGTAGGGATAAATTCGGAACGGTTATCGCCACCAAACGTAATTTTTGAACCTATGTTAGAGATGTTCAAACCTAAGCCCAACTGACACTCGCGGCTGCCCATATTGATGTAATTCTGATAGTAGGCAGAGATGTCGGCTCCGAAAGCAGAACCCGGTGTTGTTTCTTCTGTGAAAGTGTAGGTAAGGTCAGAGTATATCCAACGTACGGCAGCACCTAACGAGAACGTTTCGCTCAACATCAGCGAATAGGCTATGTCGGCAGAAAGTTCGTAAGGCTTAATGGTCAAGGCAGCCGAACCGTCGGTGCTACCACCCGCTTGCACTTCACCTAAAGAGAAGTAACGAAGCGAACCAGACACGGCACTGTAATCGCCAATGCGGTAATAGCCCGAGAGATAAGCCAAGTCCATATCGCTTACCAGCTGACGTAACCAAGGCGTATAGTTCAAGGATACACCGGCACGAGAGATAGTAAACGGATATTTTGCTGGGTTCCAGAACTGCGAATTCACGTCAGGGTCGGTGGCAACACCCACGTCTCCCATACCTGCTGCACGGGCATCGGGTGCTATCATCTGCGACGTAACGGCGTGGTTTACTGGATTGAAAATATCTTTCTTGTCTTGCGCCATCGCTGCAGCAGCAACCAGTGTAAGCAAGAACAGGCTTAATATTCTATAAGTATTATTCATTCTTTCTGTATTCTTTTCTGTTTGTTTGCGTAATAGTCCGAAGCCAATTGCTTAAGAACCTCATTGAAACACAAACGTACAGAAGGGCTTATTTATTGTTTATAATGATGAGTTTCTTTGCTTTCGACTCTTTTACGGCACCGCCAGAGCTTAAACGAACACGATAGAGGTAAACACCTGTTTGTAAGCGTGCACCCAAATTCATGGTTAAGTCCCAATTCTTGGTGTAAGCGTTGCCCGTTGATACTCCACTTTCGCTGTGTCGCCACAACAAACGACCCAACATATCAAGCACTTCCAACTCTACATCGACATTGGAACCAACATAATTGTGGGTTACAATGAACGTTGTTTCGGTCTTGGCAGGATTGTTCGTGCAGCTCACATCTTCTATGTCAGGAGCCATTCCCTTGTCTACCGTGAAGTCGAGAGTGGCTGTAGAAGGATTGTTGAGAATGTCCCAAACACGGAATTTCAACTGATGGCGACCCTCTGACAGTTCAGGAATGCTGAAGTAAGTGGAACCTTTCGTATAGCTACCGAAATCAAATCGGAAGTTATCGTTAAGGTTGTAGGTGCGCATCATATCGCCATCGATGATAAGTTGCATATCGTGTCCAACTCCATTGCCTGCCGCATTGATACCATTGGCATCGGTAATTTGTGCTATAAAATAAGGTGTGCAGTTCACTTTTCCACCGTTTACAAACGCTGGCGTGTTGAGGTAACAATAGATGGAAGGCCCTATGGAGTCGTTGCTCACCTGCTCTGAGCCATTAATATTGAACCTGTCTTCTGCGCCATTCGCCAATAAAGTATGGTCGTTGCTTACTGCATAGACATTTATAAGACCAGTACCGTTGGCATAATTAAGGTCGCGAGGAACGGCAAAAGTAAAAGTAAACTCTCCATTGCGAACACTGTCGGAACCATTGTACAGCACTTTTTGGCGGTCGTAATAAGTAAAAGGCTTTTCCGAAGTCTCCTCTTGGCCCTTGCAAGTTATCAGTTCTCGGGTGTCGCGAACGGTTGCCGACATCAGTCCATTGAAGTTCTTCACCTTTTCAGAAGCCTTCTCTATATGTCCTTTCACTGTCGCAATAGAACCTCCTTTCAACGTTATTTGGTTTTCATTATTCAGTGCTATGCCATTAATAGAGTCGATAACAACGTCCAGGGTCGGCAGGTTAAGCGACAAGGCAGGGTCGCCCAACAAGGAATATTGTAGCTTGTTGTATGTAGTATCGTCCTTTGTATCTATCATATCTATCTTCGCCAAGCGTTGTGCTTCGCCGAGTGAGATGGGTTTACCATCTTTAAAACTCAGCACATGCTTCATAAAGGCAGTATTTATGCGTTTGTTATAACTTGCATACACGGTTCGGGTAGTTCCCCAGAAAGCCACCGAGCCACCCTTCTTGTTCAACATAGCCTCTTCTCCAATAGTTGCTATAGTTCCATCGAAAGGCATAATGTCGCAACTGGCAGTTATCCAAAGCGGAAGATTGGCATTGGTAAAGTTTTGAAAATCGGTAATGCGTAAAACGGTTTCGTGCGATATTTGTATTTCAGAACCATGCCCAGCATAATCCATAATGAGCGCACCTTGTGCCTGTTGCTGCTTTATGACAGAGCTTACTTCGGGATATGTAAAGCCCGTAGAGGTACCAATGCGGGTATAAGCGTCCCACATAACTTTCTTTACCAAATAGTTTGGATAGGCCGTCATGATGGTGTCAGCTGTTTCATTGACGTCTTTCATATGGAGATTGTTGTTTCCGTCGTCGCCCATAAACATAATAACGTTCTGCCAATCGCCAGCATTCTTGTTACTTGCGTAGTTGATAGTCTTGTCTACTACGGTCTGTGCATCGACAACCGTGGTAACTGGGAATCGCCCAACACCGATGTCTTCCTTGTCGATATTGGTAGGATTAACACCTTCACCTTCGTCCATAAGCGTGTACCAGCCATCGTTTATATAGCAATCGGTCAAGCTGAAAGAGTTGTTGCTTTCATAAGCGAGCAGGTAATCATTAACATTGAAATTCCTACATTCAGGTGTTACCATACGATTGTCCCACACGCAGTCGCCAAAGAGCAAGAGCGACTTCGGTATTTCGGCTTCGGTGGTAGCACGGTCGTATAGCATTTTCATATAACGGCGATACGCCATGGCGTCGGGAGTACCACTCGAGAACTCGTTGAATATTTCGTCGGCAGGCACAATGCGTACTTTCATTCCGTCGTGTTGTTCGTGGAAAGTTGCCAAACGTTGTGCTTGCTTCAGCAGTTTCTGACTGGTTGGAATGATAATAACAAGGTCTACGGGGGTGTGGCTGTGCAAGTCTTGGTTGGTAATGTTATGCACGTATTCTGGAACAGGGAAGGTTCCTTCTGCCAAATTCGGGGCAGAACGAGGCGTGTCGTAGGTCATTGACACATAATCCAAGCGTGCAGGACCTCCTGAAAGCGTGGTTATCTTAATGGAATCTACATCGCGCAACCCTGTCAGTGCGTATTTTCTCTCCACCTCTGCACCAAAGTCAAACTCGCCAGTAGACATTCTCAGCTCTTCTTTCTTCTCGCCATTCACTTCTATTTGCACGGTTGTTCGTCCCTTTCCAGCCGATACTCCGACAGCAAGCGTACCGTTGGCGGCTTTCGCAACATTGGCTAAAGTGTAGGTATGCGACTTCCCAACGGGGATAGGAGTATTCTCGAAGAAACGCCGTCCACCTGGAAACCAACTGTAATTCTCTATTTCGTGCAGGCTATGATAGTCGTCAGCCATTGGATAAACCGATGCGAGAAAGGCAGCAGCATCTATCGTCAAGGGAGCTTCCGTGCTTTCGGTAATGAAGTAATAACCATAGTCGGAATAGTGATTACGAGTGCGTACCAATGCCGTATTGCTTTCCCAACTTACTGGTCCACGACCGTAAAAGAGGCGTTTGCCACCAATAAGGCAGCTTGGAACTTCCTTTAAATCGTCAAACTCCTTCAAATAAGCCGACGATATTTTTTCGTTTTGCAGATGACCACCATATCCATAGATACGCACTTTGCTCAAATCAGAGAAGCCAGCACGGCGCACGACATCGGCAGTAAGATTGTAGATGCCATTAGCAGGCACACGGATTTTAGCCCATCTGCCCGATGACAGCACGGAATGGGCAGCATAAAGCTGTGTATTTTCGGCTGATGCGGCGTGACGGGCACGAACTTGGCGGGCATCACGAGGCTTTGAAGTAAGCGCAATCATAAAGCTAACCAAGAACTGTTTCTTGCCATTGCGCTCCACAATGGGCACAAGCGAGAACTCAAGAATACCTTTCTTGCGTTCCACCACCATTTGTTGTTGAATCTCGGGTAAAGTCAGAAGCGGTGCACCCGACAAGGCATTGTAACGCGCAACATCTGTGGCGTTCATATCAAGAAACTCCGGATAGCGTATTTCCAACTGATAAATGGAGTCCGCATAGTTTTCGCCGATAGGAATGGCATAGGTGAAATGCGGAAGCAAAGAGTCTATCGTAACATCTTCAACCGTAAGATTGAAGAAACGTTGTTTTTGTGCGTGCGCCGAAACAGCAAGCAACAAAAGCAAAAAACCTAATATTTTACGTTTCATTCGTGTCGTTGTTTGAGGTTGAAGATGGGTTCTCCAACGTCGTTATTTACAATTAAAGTCGAGGACTTTCCTATCCTCAACATAACCTTCCAAGTGGTCGTTTATAGCCACAGGCGCACAACCAGCAGGACAACCTGTATAGATTATGTCGCCCGTCTTCAGCGTGAAGTACCTACTGATGTAACTGACTATCTCGTCTACCTTATAAAGCATATCGCTTGTGCAGCCTTCCTGCACGGTCTTACCATTGATGTCGAGGTGGAAATGAATACGCTGAATGTCCAAAAACTTATCTTTATCCACCCAGCTGCCCAATGCTGCAGCACCATCGAAACTCTTTGAAAGCTCCCAAGGTAATCCTTGTTCCTTCAGCTTCTTCTGCAAATCGCGTGCTGTAAAATCAATTCCAACCGTTACAGCATCGTAGTAACGGTGTGCAAATCGCTCAGGAATGGTTTTCCCTAACCGACAGATACGCACCACCAATTCGGTTTCGTACTCTATTCGTCCTAAGTCATCGGGAATAAAGAAAGGTTTGCTGTCCTTCAATAACGACGAGTCAGCCTTCAAGAATACTACAGGTTGTTCTGTCTTATTCAACGTTCCGTGTAGCGATTTATTGTGCTCGGAATAGTTCATTCCTATTGCAAATATCTTCATTTCTAATTCGTTTGCGATTTTTTAACTTATATATAATAAACTAAGTGTAAAGCATTGGCACACCGATAGGCACCTATTCATTTTGCAAACTTACATAAAATTTTCGTAACCGAACGTCGATAGGATAAAAAATACATACTCCCTTGCTTCCTCCGACACATATTTTCCCATCACAAACTTTCCTTTGGAAGATTGCAAAGAAGCCGTCCAACAGTAGTCGTAGCAATGCTATTTTTCTCCCATTCGTTCAAGGTTGATTTCCTCAAAAAGCCCCTTCGTTTTGTAAAGATTATTCCAACGAAAAATGATAATTTCGATTTGGCATTGCGAAAGCGGCTCTTTTGCAACGCAAAACCTACGCTTTTACCGTGCAAAACAGCCGCTTTTGGAATGCAAAACAATAGGTTTTGCAACGCATTGATAATAAAGGGATTAGGTAATAGTTACGCTTGCGAAAAATATTTACAGCTTTTCCACTTCCTTTCCAACTATAAAACAAGAAATAAAAGAGAAAAGAAAGTAGCAAGTAAAGCATTCTTATGCTTAAAAAGGTTTCAATATACAATGTGCTTTATTATATTTCTACCACTCCGAAGAAGCATCTTCAATAGAAATAAATAACAAGTGTATAGATACAAAAAAAGGAATCGCAAGAGTAAAAACCTCTTGGATTCCTTTTCTATATGTTTATAGAAGTATTACTTCTACATCTTATTAATTATTCAGCAGAGAGTGTGAAACGCTTGTAAGCAACCACTGCAAGGTCTTTGTCTTGGCTCTTCAACCAGTCAGCAACATTAATCTTGTCGCCTTCTGCAAACTGGAATTCTTGGTCTACAAGGCAGTTGTCCTTGAAGAACTTGCTGAGACGACCCTTAGCGATATTCTCAATCATGTTCTCATTCAAGTTAGCAGCCTTTTCAGCACTTACAGTCTTTCTGATTTCGATAGCCTTGTCAGCGTCTTCACGTGTGAGCCAGCCCTTGTTGATATTAGACTCGATGTGGTCGTCGCTATCAACCAAGTTAGCGTTGATACCTGCCTTCTTGATAGCAGCTACAACAGCTTTTTCAATTTGCTCTTCCTTTGTTTTCTGAATAGCAACCTTGTATTCTTCTTCCTTAACTTCCTGTGGAACAGAAGCTTCGTCCAAAGCTACTGGCTTCATAGCAGCAACCTGCATAGCTACTTTGTGTGCAGCATCTTCGTTGTTCTTGCTGAGCTGAACGATTGTTGCAAGGGTGTGCTTTCCCATATGGTCGTAAACAGAGAGGTTTTCGCCTTCGATGAAGTTGTAACCATCGAGTTCCATCTTCTCGCCTGTGATACCAGAACGCTGCTGAACAGTTGTAGCAGCATCTTCGCCGTTAGCCAACTTCAAAGCCTTAACCTCGTCGAGTGACTTAGCTTTTGCAGCAACTGCGGCGTCAAGAATTTCTTGTACCATAGCGATGAAGTCCTTACCGTTAGCAACGAAGTCGGTTTCGCACTTTACAGCTACCATTGCAGCAAAGCCATCAACAGCTTTTACAAGCACACAACCATTTGAAGTTTCACGGTCTGAACGCTTGGCAGCAATAGCCAAACCACGCTCACGAAGTATTTCTTTTGCTTTATCGAAGTCGCCTTCAGCCTCGTTGAGTGCATTCTTCACGTCAGCAAGACCTGCGCCAGTCATAGCGCGTAGCTTCTTTATATCTTCAATTGATACAGCCATTTTCTCTTTTCCTTTCAATTTATGGTTAAAAAAATGTGGGCGTTGAGGAGCGTTAATGGGTTACTGTTAAACCCATAAGCGTTCACCAACGCCCATTTTATAGTGTCTAAAAATTATTCTGCAGCGGGTGTTTCTTCCTCGTTGGCAGATGTTTCTTCCTCATTAGCAGGTGCTTCTTCAGCAGCAGCCTTGCGTGCAGCACGCTTTGGTTTTGCTTCAGCAGCTTCTTCAGCCTGCTCTGCAGCAGCTTTTTCGTCAGCCTTTTCAGCCTTACGCTCTTCAAGACCTTCTGCAATAGCCGCGCAGCAAGCACCGAGGATAACTTCTACAGAGTCCTTTGCATCGTCGTTAGCAGGAATGATGTAATCGATATTCTTAGGGTCAGAGTTTGTATCAACGATACCGAACACTGGGATACCCAAGCGATTAGCTTCCTTAACAGCGATGTGCTCCTTCATTACGTCGATAACGAAGAGTGCTGAAGGCAAACGGGTAAGGTCTGCAATAGAACCAAGGTTCTTCTCAAGCTTAGCACGCTGACGTGAAATCTGAAGAATTTCGCGCTTTGAGAGATTAGAGAATGTACCATCGTTCATCAATCTATCGATGTTCGTCATTTTCTTAATTGCCTTACGGATAGTAGGGAAGTTGGTAAGCATACCACCTGCCCAACGCTCGTTTACGTATGGCATATTAACCGATGCAGCCTTTTCAGCAACAACGTCCTTAGACTGTTTTTTAGTAGCAACGAACAAAATCTTCTTTCCGCTCTTAGCGATGCCTTTGAGAGCCTCAGCAGCTTCGTCAATCTTAGCAACGGTTTTGTGAAGGTCGATGATGTGGATACCATTGCGTTCCATATAGATATATGGTTTCATAGCTGGGTTCCACTTACGATGGAGGTGTCCAAAATGACAACCTGCCTGCAATAATTGGTCAAAATTTGTTCTTGACATGTTCTTCTTTTCTTTTTGTTTGTTTACTTTCTTTTTAATTCTTTCTTGGCGAATGAACTTCGCCTGGCTCGTTAGAATCAACCAATGAGTAGTCCCCGATTTGGAATCTCACCGATTTAGATACTAAACTCAAGCGCATTTCCATACTGCTGAAAACGTAAAGCAAGCCTTTTGCCCACGTTCCACAGTATATATAGCAGTGTGATTAACGCTTGCTGAACTGGAAGTGAGCACGTGCCTTTGGCTGTCCTGGCTTCTTACGCTCAACCGCACGGCTATCGCGTGTCAGGAATCCGTGGTCTTTCAAGTTCTTCTTATCTTCAGGATTAATCTCAACAAGTGCGCGTGCAATAGCGAGGCGGAGTGCCTGGCTTTGGCCTGTAAAGCCACCACCGTCGAGGTTTACCTTAATATCGTACTGACCTTCTACACCGAGCAACTGCAATGGTTGTTTAACAACGTACTGCAAAATAGCTGATGGGAAATATTCAGTAATATCTTTTTTGTTGATTGTAATCTTGCCTGTACCTTCTGAGAGATAAATACGAGCAACGGCGCTCTTGCGGCGTCCAATTGTGTTTATTACTTCCATCTTTTTCGCCTCTATTATTTATACTGGTTAATGTCTATTGACTTTGGCTTCTGTGCCTCAAGTCCGTTCAACTCTGTACCTTCAATTACATAAAGGTTGTCAAGCAAATGACGGCCGAGGATACCCTTTGGCAACATACCCTTTACTGCGTGGCGCACCATTTTCTCTACACCGTTCTTCTTTGTGCGAAGCTGTGCAGGTGTGTTGAAACGCTGTCCACCTGGGTAACCAGTATAGCGAGTGTAAACCTTATCGGTCTCCTTGTTGCCTGTAAATTTAATCTTCTCAGCGTTGATAATGATTACATTGTCTCCACAATCAACGTGTGGAGTAAAAGTTGGCTTGTACTTTCCGCGAAGCAACTTAGCGACTTTAGAGCAGAAACGACCAACAATCTGGTCGGTAGCATCTACTACTACCCACTCTTTCTTAGCTGTTTCCTTGTTTACGGAAATAGTCTTATAACTTAAAGTGTTCATTTTTAATTTTAAAATTTTACTACTAAAAAACGTTTTTAATTCTTGCCCGTCGGATTCACTAACCATGCAGCTCGGCCAAAAGCAACACTATTAACACACAACGTGCTGAGGGCTCTAAGTTCACCCTCGAAATAATCGGTCTGCAAAATTACTCATTTTTTATTAGGTACGAAACGCATAACAGCGTGAAAGCGTTGGTATTAATTATTATTAACATAGTTTAGTGTTTCGGAAAGAATTAATCAGCAACAACACTGGTGGTGGTTTTAGAAATGGTAAGCGACACCCATTTTCACTTCAAACGTTTCAGCGTGCACATTATTATAATAAGCGTAACGCGTGTTCCTTATATAATAAGAACCCGAAAGCACAGCACTCATACGCTTATTAAAGTCGAATTCCCATATAGGATTCAGCACAAGCAAGTCGGCATTGCCCTTATCGCCCTGTGCATTCAAATACAAAGGGTTGATGGTTTCAAGCTTTTCCTTGTCGTATCCTTTCCGAGTGTAGATATGATAGAAGCCTGCGTGCATGACGAAACGCCCCAAGTTGTGAAACTCCATAAAGGTTTTCGTCTTCACCGAGAAGCCCGCACCCATATTATAGTCGCGGTCGATAACATTATAATAATCGCTCTTCGTGCCTCCCAACAATATTCCCGAAAGGAAAACGCGCTGCTCCAACTTCGTCAGTCCACCCATATTGAGAAACGAAATCACCACGCCCGGTCCAAAGCTGGCAGCTTCCGAAATGCGATAAGGGGTCTGCTTGCTGCCTTCTTTCACAGGGTCGGAGTCGTAATAGTTGAAATGCTGGAAGAAACCAACCTGTGCTTTAAGGTTCGTACCCGTAAATACAGGTGCGCCCCACAGGCGTCCCAATATATGAATACCATTCACAAACGGCTGATTACCAACCAATCCCAACGACAGTTCCATAGAAAAGAAGTCGTAAGGCTTGCTGGTTGCCCTGTTCAGAGGGTCGCCGTATTCCAAGAAGACATTCAGATACGAATTGTAGTCGCCACGGAACATCGCTCCGTTATCAGCCAGATAGCGGCCGCCGAGCGAGATAGAAAAGTCTATCGGCAATGCTTCGTAATCGTGATACTTGTAATATTCGTTCCTCACGCGCCACGCCTTGCCCGTTGCAATTCGGTTAAATCCGCCCATAGGATTGATGACTGCAGCACCAAACTCTCTGAGAAAACGGCGGAAACCCCTGCTTCTATCGTTCAGCAACAAGTGTGAAATGCGGTGCGATATTTCGCCAAAACATATTCCGCCCATCGTCGTGGCAAGAACGTCGTTAATGGCAGGCGGTTCCACTTCGCCCATAAACTCCCACATCAGCGAACCACCCAAGGCATAAGGTGCCGACTGCCAGAACGACAAACCGTTGCCACGTGCCGAATTATAGTACAAGTTGCCGTGGTAAGGATGTGCAAACAAGTTGGTAGAAAACTTGTCGTTGTCCCACACAAATCCATTTTTAAAGTTCTTGCGTATGCTCTTGAAGTTTACTTTTGCAAAGTCGTAGCGTAGAGCAAACCTATCTACGCAGTGCACCAAGGCATTTACGGCAGTTACTTCAGCTGCTGCCTTCCAAGGTCGTTTTCGCTGTTCTTTAGGGTCGTTATAGGCAAACTGAAGATTATGAATGTGCAAGGTAGAGTCGTTTTCCATCAACATTCTATACCGTTCTGCCATACTACGTTCGGCAGTTCCTGTTGTTCCACCATACGATAGTATTCTCTCTGGTTTAAACCTCATTACGATTCCAGCTTCCAACAACGCCTTGCTCTTATAATGCTTGTTTTCCCAATAATAGTGCGTAGTGCCCCACCCAGCCGACACGAATGCGCCCAATTCCTTATTAATACGATAGTCTAAGTTTACACGACCTTGCAGCGAGTACAGTCGGTGTGGCTTGTCGGAAGTTTCTTTCTCAAAGGTTTCTATGTGTGCAAAGCCTATATCGCTACTCAACAGCCACCTTGACGACAAGTTCACACAGCGTCCCAAACGGTAAGAAACTGCTCCCGAAAGTTCTTCGTTGAAGCCCATATAACGTGTACCCACCGCCAACAGCGAATAGGTGTTGCGATTTCTGAAACGCAAGCCCATATTCAGCAGTGCGTGGTTGCCTCCGTATGCCAGAATGTCTATCTGTGTTTGCGGACCGATGTTCACCAATCCTATCCTGTGCGTCAGCGTATCACGACTGTAATTGATAATGCCGAGCTGCAAGCCCTTCGGTTGCCGCAACGCAATGTTCAACAATCCTATCTGCACACCTCGCAGCGTGTCGGCATAGTTATAGGTGCCCAACTGCAAGCCACGCATTGTTTTTGACGCAATGTTTGCCAAACTGCTTATCTGAACACCAGCCTTTATGCCCATTGCAATATTCGTGAAACCGCTCAACTGCAAACCTCGGAAGGGTGTTCCTACGATATTGGCAAATCCCGACAACTGAACACCGTGTATATGTCGCGCCACGTTGGAGATGGCTGCCAACTGCAGACCACGCATTTCGCCACCCAAAGTGTTCATACCGAAAGCCGCTTGAAAGCCGTCGATACGCCCACCGCTTGCAGCAAACAGTCCGCCGATGCTCACACCCTTCATCTGATGGTGCGCAATACTACTTATTCCGCCTATCTGAAAACCGTGCAGGGTGTCGGTGGCAGCAAGAATACCGACATTCGCACTTCGCCATCGCGAAGAATCTGCGGCACTGCGCCCAAAGCCTAAAGCCCAGTTATAGAAATGGCTTTCAGGATTTTGCCCGTTTGTTTGTGCCCACAGCGAAGCCGTTGTTGCCAAAAACAAGACAACAACTACCCATACTTTCTTATTGCTTCTACCCAAACGGAACAGCGCGCTTTTCTTCATAGGTCAATCACGGCTTGCTATCGAACTGCAACAGCCAAACTTCTCGTTACGAACTTTCGTACAAAGGTAATAAAAGTATTTCAGAACACCAAAGCGAAAGCACAACTTTGAACTATTTTCTATTTTATGTATATCCAATATAAAAAGTTCGGAAATGTAACTTTCCAAACTTCAGAAAGAACACAAACGTTAGGTTCAGCAGAAAAATATTGAGCAACTCAATTTCCTTTTTCTTACCAAAGGCAAATCCCAAAAACAGCTTCCATTTTGTAAAGATAATTCTGAAGAAAAACGGTAATTTCGATTTGGCATTGCGAAAGCGGCTCTTTTGCAACGCAAAACCTACGCTTTTACCGTGCAAAACAGCCGCTTTTGGAACGCAAAACAATAGGTTTTGCAACACGTTGATAACAAAGGTGTTATGCAATAGTTATGTTTGTGAAAAATATTTACACGACTATTACCTTTTTCGCCTGCATGTAATAAGGTGTGCAGAAGCAGTGGTGTAGTGGTAAAACTGCTTTATTTAGTTGGAAGAACGAAATAATGTGGCAGACCTTTGCTGATAATCGACGGAACCATTGCACGGCTTTTTTTTCTCTGAATCTATGCGATAAAAGCGATGCGGCGGCTCTGCATTCTTACTGCAAAGCCGCCGCATTGTTTTCGTATTGTTTTTCTTTTACTTCACCAGTACTTTCTTTCCATTGTGGATATATATGCCACATTGGGTTGGTTTCGCTATGCGCTGTCCTGAAAGTGTGTAGTAGTAAGGGTCGTTGTTACCCTTCTGTTCTGCAACGACGTTGTCGATGCCCGTAGAAACAACGTTTACTTTGTTCTTTCCACCTTCTTTCTCGCTCGATATGCTGATAAAGGTGGTTGCCTTTATGTTTTCAATATCGACCGTCTGTGGCGAACCTGTGCCTACACTGAATACCAAATTCACGATGTCGTTAGAGTTTGTAATGGCAAATTCCTTCACAAACCATTTCTTGCCGTTTGCCGTTTCGGTTGTTGTTACGGCGTCGCCTGGCCACGAACCCTTCACGGTCTTGTGTGTTCCGCCCCATATCCAGAAGTTGATAGAAGGGTTGGTGCTTGTCATCTTCGCACTTGCCCACGCTGCATCTGCCTCGTCGGCATTTACATATACCTTGATATTGTAAGGCTTGAAGTCGATGATGTTGTAGTTGCGGACAATGACGTTCTTCACAACGCCGCCAACGAGCAATCCTGCTTTCAGCACGGTTGTGCCCACAGGAATGGTCAGCACTTGTCCGTTGGTAGCCTTTGCACTGCCTGCTGTGGGTTCGCTTCCGTCGGTGGTGTACACGATTTGCGCATTCGCATCGTCGCTGATGGCTGTCAGCGTTACACTTTGCTCGCCATCGTAGGTGCCACTCGCAAGACTTGCCCATACGAAGTTGGCTTTGCTCTTCTCCACATAGTAAGCCCAGTGGTATCCGCCTGTGAGCTTTATCCAGCGGTTTGTGTTGGAGA